>JBGULD010000020.1:0-3235 GCA_045114745.1 Bacilli bacterium | reverse complement strand
TGCCGACTATCGGAATTGAACCAACAACCTACTGATTACGATTCAGTTGCTCTGCCAGATTGAGCTAAGTCGGCAACTAAACCGCTTAAATATAATAATGAAAATGAAAAAAAGTTGCAACACTTTTAATGAGCACTTTTTTTCGCCAATAATTTTGTGGAAGAAAATAGGTAAGACTTTTTCTCAAGTTTACATATTCTTTGAATAGCAAACTTACCTTCCGCTAAAGCTAAGGGTAGTCCACCAGGGCACTGCATCCACTGCCCAGCCATAATAAAATTCTTAATTCCTTTAACAAATCCGTTATGAACAAACATCGAATCTCTTTTGGTAAATAAGAATCCCATATAAGCCCCACGAGAAGAGTTTGTGTAACGATTAAATGTTTTAGGTGTAGCAACATCTAAAATTTCTAAATTGCCTTCAAATTCAGGGAATTTTTGAATAATTCTATTTTTAATAGCGGTCGCTAATTGTGCTTTCTTTGTTTTATATTGTCTTGGATTATTTTTATAAAGATTATTCCAATAAGAATAATCGGTATCATATTGATCGATTAAAACAGAATAGATTGTTTCTCCATTCTTCACGAATGTTTCTTTATCGTAATTGTAGTTACGAATTGTTAAGTGTTTGATATATTCTCCACCGACATATAAAGGCTCGCATTCAAATGAATATGGTGCGGGAATATCAAGGTCCTTACCTTTAAAAGATAACAAGCAACATGAAGGTGTTGGATTTCTCTTCATATTGTTAAAACGGTCTTCAAACTTTTTAAGTTCAAATTGTCTCATTAGTAAATGGTTGAGTGTGTAATGTGGATCTAATGCGGAAATCACATAATCACCATAATATTTAGTTCCATCTTTTAAGATGACACCAACGGCTTTTTTGTTCTTGGTCAAAACGTGACTGACATCAGAATTGCATTTTAAGGTGCCGCCTAAAGATAAGAAGCGATTCTTCATTCTCTCCACCATGGCTTTGGAACCACCTTCTGGAATTCCACCATTACCACTAGCGATTGTGCCATAGCAATAAAGCATTGAATATAAATTGCCGGCTCCTGGTTGAGCATGAGTAATAGCCCATCTAATCGCTGGAGATTTGAATTTCTTCGCGTATTGTTCGCAACTCATCTTCATCGTGAGTAAATAACTTGGCCAGACATCAAGAACATGGAATCCGAGCTTTAATATCTTTGGTAAGGACATCATGCTAACTGGTGCATCAAGTGGTAAATCAACACTCATGACATCTTTGATCATCTTAAAGAAGTGATGGATTTCTCTTTTGTCTATAGGAGAAATCTCTTTCCATTCTCTTTCCGCTCTATTTAAATCAGACCAGAAAACAACTTTTTGTCCTTGATAATCAAATGTGCCCCAACTACCAAGTTGTAAGACTTTAACATCATCATTTAAAGCATCGACGTTCTTCCACATCTTGTTGACATCGTTACCTTCTTTTGTACCAGTCAACCAGTGAATGCAACCATCGATATAATGACCTTTTCTATTCCAGCCAGTGCAAAGTCCACCCACAGATGGGTTTTTCTCTAGCAAAATGGCGTGATATCCATTTTGTTCTGCGTATATGCCAGCGGTTAATCCACTGACACCAGCACCGACAATGACAATCGTTTTTCTATTCATGCTCAAAAATTATTATATATTTTCAATATTCAAACAAGAGAAAAAGCCGTTAAACGGCTCTACTCTTTAGTAAATAAACTCTACTAAACTATTTTTCTTTCGATTGCTTCAGCTTTTTCTTGATAAATAGAATAAGCACAACAATTTCATGAACAATCACTGGAGCAGCGGATAATGCAAGGACAATACCCCAGTGTTTAATGTCTAATGGATAGCATGAGAAGAATCCATTAATACCTGGGATTTCTACAACTGCGATTTGAAGAGCAAATCCAGCAGCGAAGGAAACCCATAATAACCAGTTCTTACTCCAGAAGTTATGGACGAATGATTTTCTAATGGATGTCATACCTAACATATGGAATAATTCGCTCAAACTTAGCACACAGAACGCTGCAGTTTGACTTTGCATTCTGATGGATGGATTTTCCGCTAATAACATGGCGATATCTTCTAATGAAGATGCTCCATATTCAAATACTGGTACCATCAAGAAGGCAAATACTGTGGTAATGGTAATTAATAAACCATAACCGAATGTAATCCAATAACCACCTCTAGAGAATAATGATTCTTTTGGATTTCTCGGTTGATCATCCATAATACCGCTTTCTTTTTCATCAGCGCCTAACGCGACAGCTGGTAAGGAGTCGGTAATTAAGTTAACCCATAAAATGTGAATGGCGATTAATGGAGTCGGTAAATTATATTGTTGTAGGAATAAGGACATCACTACCACCGCAAACATCGCTAAGACTTCAGCGATATTTGTGGATAATAAGAACAAGACTGTTTTCTTGATATTGGTATAAATACCACGACCTTCTTCAACAGCCTTCTCAATGGAAGCAAAGTTATCGTCAGTCAAGACCATGTCAGCCGCACCTTTAGCGACGTCAGTGCCAGTAATACCCATGGCAATACCGATATCAGCATTCTTTAATGATGGAGCATCGTTAACACCATCACCGGTCATCGCCGCGATATTACCATTCGCTCTCACCGCGGTAACGATTTGCACTTTATTTTCTGGAGAGACACGAGCAAAGACGTGAACGGTCTTCACTTTTTCTTGTAATTCTTCTGGTGATAAATTATCGAGTTCATCACCGGACAAAGCTTCGCCATTTTCATCGGTAATGCCTAATTCTTTAGCAATTGCTAAAGCGGTGGTCTTGTGGTCACCGGTAATCATAATTGTGGTAATACCCGCTTTTTTGAAGATAGAGACGGCGTTTTTGGCTTCTGGTCTTGGTGGATCAATCATACCGACCAAACCAACAAAAACGAGGTCTTTTTCTTCCAAGGAATCGTTATAGTTATAAGCCAAGCCAAGAACACGTAAGGCATCCACGGCCATCGCGTCACTCGCTGCCATAATATTTTTCTTATCTTCTTCAGTAATTTTTCTCACCTTTCCTTTAATAGAAATGCGATCCGCTACTTTTAAGATAGAGTCGATAGCACCTTTGGTGAAGATAATCTTTTTACCTTCATAAGCGTGTTGTGTGGACATCATCTTTCTCACGGAATCAAATGGATATTCATCAACACGTGGAGCATTCTTTTCTAAATCA
>JBGULD010000019.1:0-4067 GCA_045114745.1 Bacilli bacterium | reverse complement strand
GGAATCACTTTATAAGTCTTTTCATCTAACGCCACAAAATCACCAGAATAATCATCTTTAGCGATTAAAGAAGCTTTATCTAATTTATCAGCATCATACATATGTAATGGTTGACCAGTGGTTAGCATCACATAGTTACCAATATCAACGATATTGTTGATGCTTCTAACACCCATCGCCATTAAATAATCTTTCATCCATTTTGGAGAATCTTTAACGGTGATACCTTTAATTTCTTTACCGGAGAACTGGGTGCATTTATCAGTTTCAGAACCCACTTTTAATTTGGTTTCGAAATTGACGATCTCTTTCGGTTCTTTGATTGTCACCTTACGGTTATAAATCGCACCAATTTCACGAGCGACATTAAATAAGGATAATAAATCAGGACGATTGGCTAAGACTTTGATATTCAAAACTTCATCATCTAAACCTAAATAACCCAAAACATCTTCTTCACCGACTGGTGCGTCGTTTGGTAATTCTTCAATACCGGCTTGTTGATATTCAGTTAAATATTTGGAATCAACACCGAGTTCAAGTAAAGAACAGCACATGCCATTACTACTTTGTCCGCGGATAACTCCCGCTTTGATTTCACCACCAGGAAGTTTCGCACCCACACGGGCCACGATAACTTTTAAGCCGGCGCGGGCATTAGGCGCGCCACACACGATTTGTTCAACGCCATATTTTTCACCTAAATCGACATTTAAAATATGGAGATGGTCACTATCGGGATGCGCGACGCATGTTTTCACTTCACCAATCACTAAATTAGTTCCGGAAGCGAGATGTCTAACTTCTTCAACTTCGACACCAGCAAAAGTTAAACCATTAGCGATTTCTTCAGCGGTTAAACCATCTAAAGAAACATATTCACGAATATTTTTTAAACTTACTAACATAGTTAAACCCTCCTCTTCCTTAGTCTTTCTTTTTGAATTGATGTAAGAACCTTACATCGTTGTTATAGAATTTGCGGATATCATCAATGCCATAACGCAAGATGGCCACTCTTTCGATGCCGATACCGAAAGCAAATCCACTATAAATTTCAGGATCATATCCATTCATCTTTAAAACGTTTGGGTGAACCATACCACCACCGAGAATTTCAATATATCCTGTACCTTTACACATGCTGCAGCCTTTGCCACCACAGTTAGCACATGTGATATCGACTTCCACAGATGGTTCTGTGAATGGGAAATAAGAACTTCTTAAACGAATTTCTCTTTTTTCACCAAACATCTTTTTAGCGAATAATTCTAATGTGGCTTTTAAATGACCAATATTAATTCCCTTATCAATCACTAAGCCTTCAATTTGTGCAAATTGATGGGAGTGAGTCGCGTCATCATCGTCACGACGATATGTCTTTCCTGGACAGATGATACGAATTGGTTTGCCTTCCATCTTCTTCATAGTTCTAGCTTGAACTGGAGAAGTATGGGTTCTTAATAAAGTATTTTCATCAATATAAAAGGTATCTTGCATATCTCTAGCCGGATGATCCTTTGGAATATTCAATAATTCAAAGTTAAATAAATCACTTTCAATCTCTGGTCCATCAGCGACATCAAATCCCATACCGATAAAGATTTCTTTCATCTCATCTTGAACGATATAGAATGGATTCCTTGCACCTAAAGTGCTTTCACGGCCTGGAAGAGAAATATCAATGGTTTCTCTTTGAAGCTTTTCTTCGAGTTCTTTTTGTTTTAAAACAGTCATTCTTTCTTCAATAGCCTGAGAAATAGTTGTTCTAGCTTCATTCATTTCAATACCAAAACTCTTCTTTTCTTCAGGTGGTAAAGTCGCGATTTGACTTCCCATTGAAGCGAGTTCACTTTTCTTGCCTAAAAAACGATTTCTTAACTCGTTGACTTCTTCGAGCGTCGAAGCGGCTTTTAGACTTTCTAGGGCTTCACTAACAAGCTGTTGTAATTTTGTATTTTTCATAAGCAGTTCTCCCACTTGTAATTTCACACGTATAGAGATTATATCATAAACGGCATATTAATAAATATGAAAACTCAATATCTTTTTTATAAGTTCCCAATTCCTTAAATTCATAAAAAATGTTCCCATTGGAACACTTCTTATTTCAAATTAACGGAGATGATCCATCAATATTCCAGTAGCAATCGCCACATTTAATGAATCAATATTTGCGATTTGAATCTTGGTAATGATGCTCGCTTGTTTCATAACTTCATTAGAGACACCATTAGCTTCATTACCGACCACGAGAATGAATGATTGAGGTACCTTAAGTTCTTTGATATCGATGGCCTTATTTGTTAAAGCGGAAACAATGACTTCACGACTTTCTTTAAAATCTTCTAATTTGCCTTTGATAATCGGTAATGAGAATATTGCTCCTTTACTTGCAGCGACGACCTTTTCGTTATATGGATCACAACACCCTTCAGAATAAATCAAAGCGTCATAAGAGAACGCTAATGCAGTACGGATAATCGTGCCCATATTACCTGGGTCATTTACTTTATCAAGATACACTACTTTATTTAACTTTTTCGGTTTTCTATCTTGAATGTTACAGACAAAGACCACTCCTTCTGGATTAACACTAGAAGCGAGTTTCTTTAATAGCTCTGGTTTAACGATATATTGAACTATATCATCAGGGATATTATCGATAGGAGAAATAGTAAAAATATCTTTAATACAGCCGGATTTTGCCGCCATTTCTAAAGTTTTTTTGCCTTCTGCAAGGAATTCTTTATACTCTTTGCGGTATTTGCTTTCCTTTAATGAAGAGGCATGTTTGATCTTGTTATTATCTTTGCTTTCGATATATTTAATCATGGAATTCTCCCTTCCTTAATCTTCTGTGTAACTCTTTATAGTTGGGACAATATTTATAAACTACATCATAAAACTTTTGTGAATGGTTTTTTACTGCATCATGCGCTAGTTCGTGAACGATAACGGAGTCAATAACATCGGTTGTGTAATGGATTAAAAGCATGGAATATGTAATGGAATGAGTGCCACTTGCGTTACTTCCATAACGGCTCGTCATCTTTCTCACTCTCACTTTATATGGCTTTTTAATGCTCATCACTTTTTCATAATAACGAGTTCTTTTTTCTAATAATATTTGAAACCATTTTTTCAGTTTTCTATTCAAGTCTTCTTGACTCTTGTACACTATTTTTTCTCCGTTATCGAAGTTAATTTCTCCGCTTTCTTTGATGGCAATTTTTGTGCCTAACAAGTACATAAAACCATCTCCAGAAGCGTGGGTTCTAGCATCCATTTCAATGAGTTTTGGAGCGTATTTATTTAATCCATCAATAATCTGTTTTTGACTAACTAAAAGATAAGGAGCACTAATCTTAAAAGTTCCATCTTTATAACGGTAACGAATGCTTCTCATTTTCTTTCTAGTAACAATAACTTTGTATTGTTTCTCGTTATATATATAAATGAATTCTTGTCTGGACATTACAAATATTATAACTTGATTAAGTTAAGCCTCAAATATAGAATATTTTTTAGATTTATGGAAAAAATATTAATCTCAGCGTGCCTAGTCGGTGACAAAGTCAAATATGATGGTCACAGTAACTATAATGAAAAGATTAAGCTCTTATTAGAAAAATATGAGCTTGTTCCATTTTGTCCAGAAGTTGAAGGCGGATTAACCACACCTAGAAAACCAAGCGAAAGAGTCAAAGATCGCGTCAAAATGGTTGATGGTAAAGATGTCACAAGAAACTTCATGTCTGGCGCTGATTTGGCATTAAATATCTGTTTATATCTCGGAATTAAAGTGGCTATCTTAAAAGAGAATTCCCCTTCTTGTGGAAGCCATAAAATATATGACGGTACATTCTCCAAAAAACTCATTGATGGAGAAGGTGTCACCACTGAGTTATTGAGAAGAAAAGGTATTAAAGTTATCTCTGAAGAAGAGATTGACACATTGCTATAAAAAAACACGATTATGAAGTGAACCCCGAAATGGACACACTTCAAAAAAACCTGATAAAGACAGGAATCAGTTAAGGTTCCTGTTTTTTAGTCTTGTTGAG
>JBGULD010000018.1:0-18653 GCA_045114745.1 Bacilli bacterium | reverse complement strand
TATTGCTCCTAATGCGATGGTGTTCCATAAAGGTACCGAACAAACTTCTTGGAACATTTTGATTAAAGTTAACGCTCCAAAGAAAGTATCTGTTTTACAAGATCAAATGGCGGAACTTATGCTCCATGGCATCGGTGAAGTTGCCATTCATGTTAACGTTGAATTTACATATTATTCACAAGATGACCGTTATAGCAAAATCAATAACAGTTATCCAAGATACATTAGTGATGAAAACTTAGTGGGCATTGATGATGATTATCCCGAAGACCTTGAAGAAGGTGAAGAGGATGATGAAATCTATACCGGCGATATTTTTGAAGGAATTAAATAATTCATATGAGAAATTTTGAGCACGCCTATAATGTTCTAATTAAAGTCTTCGAAGAAAACATTCCTTTTAACTTGGCGGTCAAGTCTTCTTTGAAGCAAGAGAAAAAGAAAATCGAACCAGATTTCAAATCTTCTATCTCCGCTTCTAGTGGATGTGTTTTAAGACATTATTATGTGTTTAAAGAATTATTCTCTCGTAAGTATCCCGAAGGAAATGAAAGACAATTCCTTTTAGTTTCTTTGGGTATTGCGAATCGTTTATTCTCCAAAAGATTTGAAGAAAAAGATTTAGTTTCTTATATCACCAAAGAGAGTGGCTTAGAAGATGACGAAGAATTCATCTCATCTTTTAATGACCCCAAAGCATTAGTGCCAGAAGATATTCCGTATGGCACAAAGAAATTCATTTCTTTAAGATATAATCTTCCTCCCTATATCGTGAAGATGTGGGAAAAGAATGCTGGACCATTCTTATCCAAAAAGCTATTTAAGAGTTTGGGCAAATATCAACCATCATTAGTGAGAATCAATAATCAACAGATTAGTAATGAAGAATTCTTTGCTAAATATAATGATTTCGTTCCATTTGAAGATGGGAATAACGCTCACTATCAGGGCGAACAAAATTTAAAAAGACATCCCGCAGTTTTATCTAAAGATGCTTTACTAGTTCCTGCTGGTTATTCCTTTATGCTCAAAGATTTAGATATCGATCCATTACGTGGTATCGCTATTTATGGCGGAAGCACAAACTATTTACTTGATGAATTGTTCTTACGTTTAGGCCCATCCTTTAAAGCGGATTATTTGTGCGGCACACAAAAGCACTTCTTTGAAGTGAAAGAAGAAGTGAAGAACTTTGGATTAACCGATATCGCATTATATGAATGTGGCTATCAAGCCATTGTCACTTGTATTTCTAAACCAGTTCATACATTCTTCCTCTGCCCGGAGAATTCTTATTTCATCGGACTAGTGGAAAAACCAGATTATTTCTTAACTTGTAAACAAGAAGATTTAGATACATTCATTAATGCTGAACTTGGTTCATTAAATGAAGCTTCCGCTCACATAGAAGAGGGTGGAGACCTTGTTTATTTCATCCCGACATTTTGTAAAAACGAAAGTCGTGGTGTGATATCTCGCTTCTTAGAACAACATAAAGATTTCTCTTTAGTTATTGAAAAACAATTATTCCCGTTTGATAAATATCAAACAATGTTATATTTCGCCATTTTAAGAAAAGGATCAAATAATGATTAATCTCTACGGAATGGAAATGAAAAAGCTTCAAGATTTAATGGTTAGCGAAGGCCAAAAACCATATCGCGCTATCCAACTTTATACTTGGCTTTATGAAAAGAATGCCAGAAGCTTCGATGAGATGACTGACATTTCTTTGAAATTCCGTGAAGTCTTAAAAGAAAAATATTGCCTTGATTTACCAAAGATATTTTTAAAGCAAGTCAGTAAAGATGGCACGATTAAATTACTTTTAGAACTTGAAGATCACATGAAAGTGGAGTGTGTTCTTATGCGTTACACCTATGGATGTGCTGTATGCGTGTCTAGTCAGGTGGGATGCAACATGGGTTGCTCTTTCTGCTCTTCTGGCATTTTAGGAAGACAAAGAAATTTAAAACCTGAAGAGATGATGGGTCAAGTGATGATTATCAACGACCTTCTTCGTGAAGAAGGTAAAGGTATGCATGTCACACACGTTGTGGTAATGGGCACAGGTGAGCCGTTCGATAATTACGATAATGTCATGGATTTTATTCGTATCGTTAATGCCCAAAAAGGATTAGCGATTGGAGCTAGACACATCACTGTCTCAACCTGTGGATTAATCGAAGGAATTAAAAAATATTCTCGTGAAGGACTTCAAACTAACTTAGCCATCTCCTTACACGCTCCAAATAATGAACTTAGAAATCAGTTAATGAAAATTAACAAAGCCTATCCACTAGAAGTGCTTATGCCAGCAGTAAAGGAATATGAGCAAGTATCTGGTAGAAGAGTGACATATGAGTACCTTCTTTTAGAAGGAATCAATGACACAAAAGAATGTGCTGAAGAATTAATTAATCTAATTAAAGGGACAATGGGTTATGTAAATCTCATCCCCTATAATGAGACAAATAAAAACAATTATAAACGCAGTAGTGGCAATCGCGTTCACGCCTTCCTCGATTATCTCACCAAAGGTGGAGTGACGGCGACGATTAGAAAAGAGTTTGGAAGCGATATCGATGCTGCTTGTGGACAACTTAAAGCTAAAAATGAGGGAATCTTATGACCGCTAAACAGAAGAATTACATATACGGTCGATATTCTGTTCAAACAGATATCGGTAAAATTAGATTAAATAATGAAGACCGCGCTTTGGCCCTCACTAATACAAGAGGAAATATTCTTCTTGTGGTTTGTGATGGAATGGGTGGTCAAAACAAAGGTGATTTAGCGGCATCTTTAGCTATTCAAGCAGTCTCACAAGCCTTCCAAGAAAAAGATCGTTTCTCTCATAAAATATTTGCCAAACACTGGGTTTCTTCTTTAATTAGAAAAGTCAATTCCGATATCTTTAGACAAGCCTCTAGTAGTGCTTCTTATCAAGGCATGGGAACGACAATGACATTAGTTTTAATCGTTAACGATTATATGGTTGTCGCACAAGTCGGTGACTCCAGAGCCTACTCGATGAGAAATCGTAATTTGTCTCAAATTACTGAAGACCAAACATATGTGCAATATCTTTATCGCATCGGTGAGATTTCTAAAGAAGAAATCGCCACCCATCCAAAACGCCACATTCTTATGAATGCCTTGGGTGTTTATCCAAGTTTAGATGTCGATATTAAAGTCTATCCATATTTAAACGACTCTATCCTTGTTTGTAGTGATGGTCTATATAATAACGTTCCCGATAAAGATTTATTAACCATCTTAAAAGGTGGAGATACACCAGATCAAAAAGTTAATGAATTAATTTCATTAGCTAACATCAATGGTGGTTCTGATAATATAGCCGTCGTGCTATGGGAGGCGAAAGAATAATATGCCTTTAAAAATTGGATCCTTAGTTGATGGCCGTTATCGTATTACCGCGCGTATTGGGCACGGTGGTATGGCGGAAGTGTATGAAGGTAATGACATCATTACCAAAAGAACAGTGGCGATTAAACTCATCCGTCGTGATGTAATGGATAACCCTGTTAATTTGAAGAGATTTAAAAATGAAGCTAGCATCGCGGCAAGTTTAAATCACCCCAATATTGTAAAAGTATTTAACCATGGAACTATTGAAGGAGTTCCATATATCGCAAACGAATATATCAAAGGTCAAAACCTTAAAGAGGTTTTAGATTTTAGAAGTTCATTGCCTATTGATGAAGCTATCGATTATATGTCGCAACTCGCCTCTGCGCTTGACTGCGCTCATATGCATGGCATCGTGCACCGCGACGTGAAACCCGAGAACATATACGTCATGGGCGATGGCACGATTAAATTAGGCGATTTCGGTATCGCTCAAACCGACACTAAAAATGAATTTAGCGGAAATGATATCGTCGGTTCCGTTCATTATCTCGCGCCTGAAATTACATCAGGCAAACCTGCGAGCGCACAATCGGATATTTATGCAGCGGGCGTGACGTTCTTTGAACTTATCACTGGACATGTCCCATTTGTCAAAGAAAAAGCAGTTGATATCGCAGTGGCCCACATTAAAGAAAAGTTCCCATCTCCAAAGAAGTATTTACCAAATTGTCCGAAGGAAGTGGAGCGCGTTATCTTTAAATGTACGAAGAAAAATCCAAACGAAAGATATTCTTCTGCTAATGAACTATATAAGGATTTGATGGATTTAAAAAACAATCCCAAAATCCTCAAAGAAAAGAAAGGTATTTTTGCCAGAATATTCGGTTTTAAATAATGAAGGGTCGTATTGTTTCTCTTAGTTGTGGAATATATTCCATCGAATGTGATGGAGTTATTTATAACGCACCCGCAAGAGGAGTGTTCCGTTCCAAAGGGATTAAACCAACAGTCGGTGACCTCGTGGAAATTAGTGATAAATCATACGTCATTAGCAATGTTTATGACAGAAAAAGCTTCTTAAAAAGACCACCGATCGCTAACGTGGATCAGATGATTATTGTTGAATCATTAATTGAACCAGAATTCTCCTACTTATTGGCATTTAAATATTTGACTTACGCAAACATGAACGGGATAAAAGCCAGGATTGTCTTAACTAAGTCAGATAAAGGTGTTAGCAAAGAATTAATTGAAGAAATTATTGATACTTTTAAAAAGATTGATATCGAAGTTTATGTTGTTAGTAACAAGACTTTGGTGGGTCTAGAAGAAGTCAGAAAATTATTTAAAGATCATGTCACTTGTTTAATCGGACAAAGTGGTGTTGGGAAATCTTCTCTTATCAATAGTATCGATAAAGATTTTTCTCGAAGAGTGGGAGATTACTCCTACGCTTTAGGAAGAGGAAAACACCAAACCAAGGAAGTTATCTTGCTTCCATATGAAGGCGGATATATCGCTGACACTCCAGGGTTCTCATCCCTAGAATTAGACCTATATAAAGAAGATTTAGCCCAGTTTTACCCAGGTTTTGCGGAAAAATACACCGAATGTTACTTCTCTAACTGCTTGCATATAACAGAAAATAGATGCGCAGTTAAAGCACTAATTGAATCAGGTGAATACCCAAAAATAGCGTATGACTGTTATCTTAATTTATCCGAACAAAGTATATTCAAATCAAAGAGGTATGAAAGATGAAAAAGATTATTGTTGCCCCCTCAATTCTCAGCGCTGATTTCAATAATTTGAAGCGCGATATCGATTTAGTGGAAGCTGCTGGAGCCGAGTTTTTACACTTTGATGTGATGGATGGACATTTCGTTCCTAACATCTCTTTTGGCATTCCAGTTTTGAAGTCTATCGCTAAATCTCATCACATGGTCAATGATGTCCATATCATGATTTCTGAGCCTTTGAAATACGCTAGTGAATTCATCAAAAGTGGTGCGGAATATTTAACCTTCCATTACGAAGCTTGTAAAGATGAAAAAGAAGTGGAAGAAGTTATCGATTTAATCCATAAATGCGGTGGTAAAGTCGGCCTATCGATTAAGCCAAATACCAATGTGGAAGTTTTGGACAAATTCATTCCTCAAGTGGAGATGATTTTGATTATGTCTGTCGAACCAGGTTTTGGTGGACAGTCATTCATGCCAGATGCTTTACATAAGATTAGTTATCTCCGTAAGAGGATTGATGAAAATAAATATAACTGCCTTATCGAAGTTGATGGTGGTATTAATTATGAAACCGCGAAGCTTTGTAAAGAAGCAGGTGTTGATGTTTTAGTCGCAGGATCTTATCTATTTGGTCAAAAAGACATCAAAGAAAGAGTGGAAGGTCTTAAAGAATAATGAATATTGCTTGGTTAATTGGTTTAGCCTCCTCATCTATTCTCTTTTTCTTTGCCTATTTATTTCTTTCAATGAATAACTACAAGCAAAGATTTAAAGATGTTTATGATTTAAGAAACCATTTTCCTTATGAATTCAATTATCAATCGCGTTTTGCCGATAACGTTCTGGGGAATATTGCATTAATCCTTTGTGGCAGCTTTTCATTAGGATTATTTGCATGTTCTTTGGTCTATCGCGTTAATAACGGAATGCTTTTATTCTCATTAATCAGCGGATCCTTATATACCATCCTTTTTGTTTTATTAAATTTCATTCCTTTGAAATATATGAAACTACATATGGTATTCTCTATTCTTTTATTTGTTGCCGCATTTTTCACCCCATCGGCGATAGGTTTGACCGCTTTAAGAGAATATCAAGATAGCAAGAATGTAATTACTTTAATTCTCTTTATTGCATGTATAGTGGTGGGCGTATTTAACTTCGCTCTAGCGATGAATCCACGCTTATCCTTAAACATTAAGATGCAAGTGGCGACAGATGAAAAAGGGAACGAATATTATGTTCGTCCCAAATTTATCATGATGGCCTTTACCGAATGGCTGATGATATCATCCTTATTCGTTAGTCAAATCTTATTAGTGCTGATTCTATCAATTTTGTAAAACAAAAAGCGACTCGATGGTCGCTTTTTATATTCAGGAATAAACCTTATCTCTCTTTATATTGTTTGTTGAGACTGCGATAGGCACGGGTTGACATGCGAACACGCATTTCTTTTCCGTCAACTACAACAGTTCTGGTTTGGAGATTACAATTCCATCTACGGCGTGTCGCTCTTAATGAGTGGGAACGGTTGTTACCGCTGACTGGTCCTTTTCCTGTAACTGGGCATACTCTTGACATATCGTAGTCCTCCTAATTGACTTTGAAAATATTACCACAACGCAATATTTGTTGCAATAAACATTTTTGAAAAATAATTTTGAAAGAAAAGTTATCTTTTCTCTTCGATCAGATAACCTTATTTTAATCTTATTTAGAATTTAACCTTCGGATATCTTTGTGTAAATTCTTCTTTTGTTAGTCTATTTTTACAGTTCGCTAACATGGTCTTATATAAGATACCCTTTCTATCGAAAGCAAGATATCTGACATGTCCTTGATTAGTGAAGAAATGAATCATCTTTTTTCTTTCCGATAAAGCTTCATCTATATAAACTACATCACTGTAATAATAAATAAGCTTTTTTGTTCCCTTGTGAACGATCACATACTTCCTTTGAATCTCATAATAACTAGTGGTAATTGTGAGAACGATTAAGGTGATTGATAAGGCCGCCCAAACACCGATGATGGTGAATTGTCGCCAGTCATAAGGGAAGGTAAAAAGAAAGAGATTAAAGGTCATACCAAATATCAAACCAGCACCAAGAATGATGACTGTTAACACGGCGGGAAGTAATCTTATGAACGAGACTTTGACTTTCATGCTATTAAGTTTATATCCGTCAGGGAAATATAAAAAGACTTATTTCTTTATACGCGTGCGTTTGTTATAATTAAAGCACACAAGGAGCTTTTAAATATGTCCAAAAAAGTAGTGGCGATGATTCTAGCGGGCGGCAAGGGCACAAGACTTGAAGCTTTGACGAAGAAAACCGCCAAACCAGCTGTTTCGTTTGCAGCAAAATATCGCATTATTGATTTTCCTTTGAGCAATTGTGCGAATAGTGGAATTAACACCATTGGTGTTTTGACACAATATGAATCTACAGACTTAGATGCATATGTCGGCAATGGTGAGAAATGGGGTCTTAATGGCGTCCACGCCCTGATGACTTCCCTAGCACCAAGGCAAACCGAAGAAGGGGCTAACTGGTATAAAGGTACTGCGGATGCAATTACACAAAACATCGATTTCTTAGATGAAAATAATCCAGACTATGTTTTAATCCTTTCCGGTGACCATATTTATAAAACCACTTATAACGACATGATTGACCTTCACGAGAGCACGGGTGCAGATGCGACTATCTCCGTTATCGAGGTTGATCCTGCCGAAGCTAGCCGCTTTGGCATTATGGCAGTGGATAAAAATGACTTAATCGTCGAATTCCAAGAAAAACCAAAACAACCAAAGAGTAATTTAGCTTCTATGGGTGTTTATGTCTTTACATGGAAGGTGTTAAGAAAATATTTAGTCGCGGACGCAAAAGACGCGAAATCCGATCACGACTTTGGTAACAATATCATTCCTAATATGCTTAACGATGGTATGAAACTTCAGGCCTATCGCTTTAAAGGTTACTGGAGAGATGTTGGTACATTAGCGTCATTACATCAAGCTAATATGGACATCGCCTTAAACGAAGGCTTGCTTGATTTATACGGTTCAGACCGTTCTACAAGAATTTATACCGAAGACACTTATAGTGTTCCTCAATATATTGGACCAGTCGGTTCCATTACTAGAAGTATCGCTAACCAAGGCGCAGTCATTTTAGGTAAAGCTGATATGTGCGTCATTTCTTCTGATGCGATGATTGAAGAAGATGCCGTATGCACAAAGTGCGTTATCATGGCGGGCGCTAGAGTGAAGATGGGCGCGAAAATCAATAACGCAATTATTGCTCCTGGAGTGGTGGTTGAAGCCGGGGAGAAGATTAACTTAAACAGCGACAAAGTTGTTTTGGTCGCGAAAGGAGGTAAGAAATAATGAATAAGGTATTAGGCATTTGTAACTTACACGACACTCCAAGTTTAGGACAATTAACCAGAAATCGTCCTTTGGGTGCTCTATCATTCTTAAGTCGTTATGGCTTGATGGATTTTACCCTTTCTAATTTCTCCAACTCTGAAATTGATAAAATCATCATTCTTACTGAAAGCAATTCCTCTGCGGTTTTAAATCATACATTACAAGGTAATATTTGGATTAATAACACAAAGACTGGTTTCTTAAGAATTGTCGTTAATGAAAAACTCATTCAAGAACCAAAATTCAATACTGATATTAAAAATATCGAAGCGCATTATTCTATCATTGAAGATGCTGACCCTAATTATGTGGTCGTCGCTCCAACATTCTTCTTAATGTCATTTGACTTTAGAAAGATGATTGAATTCCATGAAGAACAAGGCGCGGAAATTTCACTTTTATATGTGAAATCCAAAAAAGCTAAAAAAGAATTCTTAAACTGCGACTCTCTCACCATTGAAAAGAATCATGTTATCTCTCATAGTAGGGCTAATGTGGGTGAGAACAAAGAAGCAAATATTTCTTTAGAAACATTTGTCTTTAATAGAGATGCTTTTGAAAAGATTCTTGCTTTATCTCATAAAGTCTCATCGATGTACGGCATTAGACAAACCATTAACTATGCGATTAACCATCACCGCTTTGTCATTCATGCTTATGAATATACTGGTTATGTCTTCCCAATCCTTTCATCGAGCGATTATATCGACCAATCATTCAAACTCCTTTCTTATTTAGAAAGACAAAAATTGTTCTATGATGATTGGCCAGTTTATACAACTACACATAACACACCTCCCGCACTATATGGTCCAAAGGCTTCGATTAAGAATTCATTCGTCGCTAACGGGGCAATTATCAACGGTACTGTCGAGAACTCCATTATTTCTCGTGACGTCATCATTGAAGAAGGTGCAGTGGTGAAGAATTGTATTATCTTTACGCAATCTTATATTGGTAAAGACGCAAAACTCGAATACGTTTTAGCGGATAAAAATGTCAAAGTGATGGAAGTCACCAAATTAGCGGGCACAAAAGAGAAAGTGCTTGTTGTTAAACAAGGGGAAACTGTGTGATGAAAATTGCCATGATTGCGAGTGAATCTCGCCCTTTATGTAAAACCGGTGGTTTGGCCGATGTTGTTTATTCATTAAGTAAAGAACTCGTTTCCATGGGTGAAGAAGTGGTCGTTGTTCTTCCATTTTACCAAGCCATCAAAAACACAATTAAAACACCGGTTCGCTTTATCGAATCTTTTATCGTTGATATGTCTTGGAGACATCACGAAGCTAAGGTTTACGAAACAGAAGCGGATGGTATCAAATTCTATTTAATCGAACACTGGTATTTCGATCGTCTTAATTTCTATGGGGATGGCGATGATGGTGAAAGATTTGCTTTCTACTGCATGGCCGCTAGAGAATTATTATCCCGTCATGAAATACCAGACATCATCCATTGTCACGACTGGCAAGCGGGAATGATGCCATGTTTGGTTAAAGAAAATGAATACTTTAGAGAAGTATTTAAAAAGTCACGTTTTGTCATGACTATTCATAATCCAGCATTCCAAGGAATGCTTGAAAGAGATGCTTTAGGTAATTTATTCAATTTACCAGAAGTGTTGTTCGATGATGGTCGTGTCCGTTTAGATGGACGTGTTTCCACCTTAAAAACGGGTATTGTCTACGCCGATAAAGTGACCACCGTTTCACCAAACCATCACGAAGAATTATTAACACCTGAAGGTGGCATGAATCTTGATGGAACACTTAGACTAAGAGAATGGGATTTCTGCGGCATCCTCAATGGTATTGATTATCTAGAATTCAATCCAAAAGATGATCAATTCATCGCTATGCCATATACCGTGAGCACAATGGAAAAAGCCAAAAAGGCCAATCACGATGCACTTTTAAAAGAGATGAATCTTTCTGATTATGGTCGTCCATTATTCTCTTTGGTCTCTCGTCTTACCTGGCAAAAAGGTTTAGATATCTTATTCCCAGCGGTTGAAGAGTTAGCGCTAAGAGGATGTAATATCGTCATCCTCGGTAGTGGTGAAAGACAATACGAATTAGAATTCGAACGTCTAAGAGCTATCTACCCTGATAAAATTGGTATCTATATTGGATATAACGATGCTTTAGCCCATCGTATATATGCTGCTAGCGACTTCTTCATGATGCCATCATTATTCGAACCATGTGGTTTAGGACAAATGATTGCCCAGAGATATGGAACCCTTCCTATCGTTAGAAGAACTGGTGGATTAAAAGATTCCGTTATCAACTTTGATAGCAGCAACGAAGATATATCTAATGGCTTCGGATTTGATAATTATCATCCCGATGACATGAAATATACATGTATCTACGCGTATGATACTTGGTTTAATAAACCACTCATTACTAAGTTAATGAAAAACGCGATGAAAACCGATAATTCTTGGAGGAAAAGCGCGAATAGCTATTTGGGCTTATATAACGAATTAGTCGGCAAATAATATCAACAAAAAGGAGCTTTATTGATGAGCTACGATTATCAAAAAATAGAAAAGAAATGGCAAAAATATTGGGAAGATAATCAAACATTCAAAACTGATGTTTGGGATTTTTCTAAACCCAAATTTTATGCTTTAGACATGTTCCCATACCCATCAGGCGTGGGACTACATGCAGGACACCCTGAAGGCTACACTGCGACAGATATCGTCTCTCGTATGAAAAGAATGCAGGGTTATAACGTCCTCCATCCGATGGGATATGATTCCTTTGGTTTACCTGCGGAACAATACGCGATTCAAACCGGAAATCACCCTGAAGGATTTACCAAAGAAAACATTGAAACATTCACCCGCCAGTTAAAAGAACTCGGTTTTGATTATGACTGGTCCAAACTTATTTCCACAAGCGATCCATCATTTTATAAATGGACCCAGTGGATTTTTAAGGGCTTGTTCCTTGATGGCTACGCTAAATATATCGACATGCCAGTTAACTGGTGTGAAGAACTCGGAACCGTCTTATCAAATGACGAAGTCATCGATGGCAAGAGCGAAAGAGGTGGATATCCCGTTGTTCGCAAGAACTTAAAACAATGGGTTATCGACCAAGCTAAGTTTGGTGAAGAATTGTTAGAAGGTCTTAACCGTATCGATTGGCCAGAATCCACGAAAGAGATTCAAAGAAACTGGATTGGAAAATCTGTCGGCGCCTCAATCGTTTTTGAAGTTGAAGGTAAGAAAGAAACATTCACCGTCTTTACTACAAGATGCGACACCTTATTTGGCGCAACATATTGCGTGCTCGCTCCTGAACACGAGCTCGTGAAAAAGATTGCCAGTAAAGAACAACTAGCAGAAGTTGAAAAATATATTGAAGAGTCATCTCGTAAGAGTGAACTTGAAAGAACTTCTTTAAATAAAGAAAAGACTGGTGTTTTTACCGGTGCTTATGCGATTAATCCCGCGAATGGAAAGAAGCTTCCAATTTATATTTCCGATTATGTCTTATCAAGTTATGGTACCGGTGCGATTATGGCGGTTCCCGCACATGATAGTAGGGACTATGCTTTCGCCAAGAGATTTGGTTTAGATATCATCCAAGTACTAGAAGGCGGAGATATCTCTAAAGAAGCTTACGAAGGTGATGGTTTACATATTAATTCCGGTTTCCTTGATGGTTTAAATAAACAAGACGCGATTGATAAGATGATCGCTTTCCTTAAGGAAAAAGGAATTGGCGAACAAAAAATAAATTATAAATTTAGAGAATGGATTTTTGCCCGTCAAAGATATTGGGGCGAACCAGTTCCAGTTGTTCATATGGAAGATGGCTCTATCCACGCTTTAGATGATGATGAACTTCCATTAGTGTTACCGGTTTTAGATGACTATAAAGGTCATAACGGCAAAGCTCCTTTAGAGAACGCGACTGAATGGAAAAAATATAACCATAACGGCATTAAAGGCTTAAGAGAAACATCGACAATGCCAGGTAGTGCTGGTAGTAGCTGGTATTTCTTAAGATATGTCGATCCAAATAACGATCAAGTCTTTTGCGATAAGAAACTAGCGGATCACTGGTTACCAGTTGATTTATATATTGGTGGACCAGAGCACGCAGTCGGACATTTAATCTATTCCCGTATTTGGACGAAATACCTCTATCAAAAGGGATATATTTCCTTTGACGAACCATTTAAGAAATTAGTCCACCAAGGAATGATTTTAGGCGCAAACGGCATCAAGATGGGTAAACGTTATCCAGAGTTTGTCATTAACCCAAGCGATATCGTTAGAGACTATGGTGCTGATACACTTCGTATTTACGAAATGTTCATGGGACCTCTTGAAGCCAGCAAACCTTGGTCAGATCAAGGCGTGGAAGGCGCTCATAGATTCTTAGAAAGAGTCTATCGTGCGATTATTGAAAGCGATTTCATCGTTGATGAAGAAGTTAAAGATTTAGATTTGATTTATAACCAAACCGTGAAAAAGGTCAGCGATGACTATGAAGCTTTAGCTTTCAACACTGCGATTAGTCAAATGATGATCTTTGTTAATGAAGTCTATCGCATCGGTAAATTACCAAGAAAATATGCGGAAGGTTTTGTCAAACTCATCTCTTGTATTTGCCCACACCTCGGCGAAGAAATGTGGGAGAAATTAGGACATAACAAGACCATCGCTTTTGAAAGCTGGCCAACATACGATCCTAATAAACTCGAATCACAAAGTGTGAAAATCGCTGTTAGTGTGAACGGTAAATTACGTGGCACACTCGAAATCGAAAAAGATTTAGACGATGAAAAAGTAAAAGAGTTAGCCCTCTCTTTAGAAAATGTGAAAAAGTTCACTGAAGGACTAAATATTAAAAAAATCATTGTCGTGAAAAATAAAATTGTTAATATAGTAGTTGCTTAATTTCATAAGCACGATACCCATTAGGGATTGTAGCGGAGGTCAAAATGAATTTATGCATTGATGTGGGTAATACCACGATTGGGATAGGTTTCTTCAAAGAAGAAAAACTATTCAAAAGAGTAATTGTTACTCTCGATATTAAAAAAACTAAAGACGAATACGTCTCTTTACTTAACCAGATTTTAAAGGAAGGAAATATTGATGTTAATGAAATTAATAACATCATCTTTTCTAGTGTTGTTCCTAGCATCAACACACCTTTTATTAGTGCTTTAAAAGAGACCATTAAACAAGAAGTTATGCTCATTTTTCCAGGAATTAAAACTGGATTGATGTTACGCGTTGATAATCCAAACGAAGTCGGTAACGATTTAATCGCAGTGATGGTGGGTGCTAAACAAAGATATTCCTATCCATCAATCATTGTGGATTTAGGAACCGCAAGTAAGATTCTTGTCATCGATAAGAATGGTGCTTTTATTAGTTGTTTAATCTTACCAGGCATTTCATTAAGCTTGGAATCGTTAACTAATAAAGCGGCCTTACTACCAGAAATATCACTCCACAATCCAAAAGATGTGATGGCAAAAAATACGGTTGAGGCGATTAACGCTGGCGTTGTTTATGGACACGCAGACATGATTGCGGGTTTAGTTAATCGATATGAAGAGACTTTGGGATATAAAACCAAACACATTTTATGTGGTGGTGGATCTATCTATTTAAAAGATGTCTTAAAAGATTTCATTTATGACCGCGATTTATGTTTAGAAGGTTTGAATTTAATTATCAAGAAAAACGAGGGAAATAAATATGAAAAATAAAGCTATTAGATTGATGGCGAGAAATGCATTAATTATCGCTATTATTGCACTCATGGTTTTAGTGCCGCCATATATTGGAATGATTCCATTAGGTTTTGTTTCTATTACTATCGTTCCTATCGTGGTTTTAATATTCGCTTGGATGTTTGGTTGGAAAGAAGGCGCGGTTGCTGGTTTAGTCTTTGGCGTCTGTTCGTTTATCAAATCATTTATCCCTCCACTTGGCGCGGTTGATGTCCTTTTCCAAAACCCATTAATCTCCATTCTTCCAAGGTTATTATTCGGTTTTGTGGCCGGTATTGTATTTGACTGTTTTAGGTTAATTAAGAAAGGCACAATTAGGTTCTGGTTAAATACCATTTCCTGTCTATTTTTAGGTTTTTTGCATACCGCTTTAACCCTCACAATGCTCTATTTATTTACCGATGCGAGTGTCTTAGCAAATGCTTTAGGTATGGAATCAATTAACTACTTCACAATTACCGGAATGATTATTGCCGTTAATTCTCTTATCGAAAATGGTGCGGCCCTTGTCCTTGTTCCACTTATCATTCTTCCATTAGATAAGGCCTTTCCGAAATATGAAGCTATCTATCACGGCACTCTTAAACGCCGTAAAAATGCCTCTGTTTATGAGACTATTACACAACATTATCGCGAAGACTTAATTGAGAATTTAAAGAAGTTTGTCGCTATAAATTCTGTGTATGATGAGACCACCGCAAATAAGTCCAATCCATTTGGTAAAGGTGTCTCAGAAGCCCTCAATTTTATTGCAAAACTCGCACAAAAAGATGGTTTTAACGTTACAAACTACGCAAATAAGGTTGTTGAAATCACATGCGGCGAAGGTAAGAATGTCACAATCTTAGCTCACGCTGATGTTGTTCCTGCCGGTACTGGTTGGAATCAAGATCCTTTTGAGGTCGTCGATCATGGTGACCGTTTAACTGGTCGTGGTGTGGCGGATGATAAAGGTCCATTACTCGCTGCTTATTATGCGATGAAAGCGATTAGAGATAATCACATGCAAGGTGACTATCAAATTAGATTTATCGTTGGTGGTAATGAAGAAAGTGGTTCCGCTGGTGTGGAATATTACTTCAAGACTTTAAAGAAACCGCAACCAGATTTTGGCTTCTCTCCTGATGCGGAATATCCACTCATCTTTGCGGAGAAGGGAATCATTAACTTCGAAGTGAAAAAGAAGGTTATTTGTAAACACCTCCATTCCATCAAAGGTGGGGTGGCCGCAAACTCGGTTATTGAGAAGTGTGTCGTTGTCTTAGATAGCGATGATGATTTCATTAAATATGTCGTTGATAATCACTTCGATGTTGATTATGAAGCTGACGATAAAGATCACTATATTGTCACATTCCATGGTAAAGCCGCACATGGTGCCACTCCTGAAGAAGGTGTCAATGCTGGTATGTTAGCCTTAAAAGCGTGTGCCAAGTATTTTACAAATAAAGATTTATTAGATGTTTATACCAAATATAGCAATATGCAAGGTTATGGTTTGGAAGCCTATGGTATCAGTGAAGAAATGGGTCATAACACATTAAATGTTGGTCTCATTAATTATGAAGATAACCAGTTCTCCATGACTGTGAATTTCCGTTATGTTGATACATGCAAGCCTGAACAACTTAAAGCTAGCATCAAATCAGTCAGTAAACCATTTGCCGTCGAATTCTTAGGTGAATCTAAATTACTCTATTATCCAAAAGATTCTGTTTTGGTCTCCACTTTATTAAAGGTCTATCAAGAAGAAGTTGGTGATAATAGAGAAGAACCAAAAGCTATCGGTGGTGGAACTTACGCAAAAGAAGCGGATAACATCGTTGCCTTTGGCATGGAATTCCCAGGATGGAATTCATATATGCACTCACCTGGTGAACAAGTGAGAAAATCCGATTTATTTAAATCTATTAGCATTTATGCTAGAGCGATCGCGGAATTAGGAAAGAAACTCGAAAAGTAAAATGAGAACTAAATATAAAGCCTGGACACTTCCCTATATTCAAGAACACCCTGAGGTAATGTTTACAAATGAACAATTATCTAGTTTTGATAAACCATATTATCTAGAAATCGGTTCTGGCAAAGGACAGTTCTTATTAGATATGGCGAAAAAGTTCCCCGATAAATTCTTCGTGGGTGTGGAAAGAAATGTCACTTGTTGTGGTTTTACCGCGAAGAAACTTGTGGAGAATGAAATTACTAACGCAAAACTCATGTTCGTTGATGCGGAAAAGTTAATGGAAGAAATTAAAGACGAATCCTTAGAAGGAATATTCTTAAATTTCTCTGATCCATGGCCAAAGAAACGTCACCACAAAAGAAGATTAACTGCGGAGAAATATCTAAACAATTATTACCGCACCTTAAAACGTGGTGGAAGATTAGTGATTAAAACCGATAATCCTGATCTCTTCTCATTTACACTAGAGAATATTGAAAATTCAAAATTTAAAGTCATTAGTAAAACTGATGATTATCAAGATTATGATGAATTTGACACGATGACGGAATATGAACAATCTTTTAGAGAAGAAAATGTTCCCATCCATCGCATTGTCTTGGAGAAATAACAATGAAAGATTACGGACTATATTATTCATATAAAGGGATTGGCGATGTTTTAATCGTTATCTTTAAGGATGAACCCGTAACTAGAAGCGAGACCAAAGGTCGTGTCACCATTATTTATCATGATGAAGAAATCATCGGTTATAACATTTTTAATGTTAAAGATATTATCAAAATCAAAAGCGAAGGAATGATTTATCTACCTTCATCAACTTTAATTGATGTGATTAACACCATCCTTATCAACGCAGGTGTTAGACCATTAGATTATATTGATCATTCTGGTTATTACACCTCGAAAGTCGTGGGTGAGAATGAACTAACTTTAGGTGATAAAATTATTTCCGCGAAGACTGATGGATTAAAAATAAATGATATCGTCGTTGTGGCGATGCCAGGTGCACATCTACCAAATGGTGAAATTGTTAAAGAAAATGATGTACATGTATGCACATATAAAGATTTAGGAATTAATATAGAAGAAGATAAGATACTTCTTTTAGATGATGATATGGAAATAGGAAAAGATTTCTTTTCGATGGAGGAAAGATAAATGAATGAGATTGAGTTAAAAGAACAAGGCAAAATCAGCCGTTTAACGAACAAAACATTTCAGTTCGAGAAAAGATTAGGGGAAGGATTTTATTCCGCGAATTACTTTTTAAAAAGTAATAAAATCGTCAAAGAGAATGAACCGAACCACATTGTAACCATGCAATGGTTCCAAAGAAGGGATGATTCCAAACTTTGTGGTGTGGATGAAGCCATCGCTTTAGTTCATACATTCGCTATCCATCCAGAAGAATTTATTATCGAAGCATTAAATGATGGAGATATCATCCAAGCCAATGAACCAGTCTTAAAGATTACTGGTAAATATGAAAACTTTGGTTTTTTAGAATCAGTTATCGATGGTATCTTAGCTAGAAGAACAAGCGTTTGCACAAATGTCTATAATGTCATGAAAGTCATCGGCGATGTGCCAATCTTCTCGATGGCAGACCGTCAAGATGATTATCACACCCAAATCGGTGATGGTTATGCGACATATGTCGGTGGCATTAATAAAGTTTCCACTGATGCACAAGGATATTGGTATGGTGGTAAAGGTATGGGCACTATGCCTCACGCACTTATCCAAATCTGTGGTGGTGATGTTTGTAAAGCCGCGGATATTTATCTCAAATCATTCCCAGATGAAAAAGTTACCGCATTAATTGACTACCATAACAATGTAGTGAGAGATAGTTTAATATTAGCAAAGCATTTAGGACACAAACTCAATGGTGTCCGTGTTGATACTTCAAAAGCGCTAGTGGATCACTATTTCGATGACAAGGATACATCTGATTTCGATCCTCATGGTGTTTGTAAAGAACTTATCTTTGCGTTAAGAAAAGCTTTAGATGATGAAGGATTTGACTATGTCAAAATCACCGTTAGTTCCTCTTTCTCCGCAGAAAAGATTAAGGAGTGGAGAGATGCCAAAGTGCCAGTTAGTATGTATGGTGTTGGAACATATTTCGTTAATAACACAACATGTGGGTTTACTGGAGACTTAGTCATGCTCGATGGTAAACCAGAGGCTAAAGAAGGAAGAGCGAACTATCCAAGCGATAGATTAAAGAAAGTTCCTTATCCAATTTAGTGACATACTCCCACAATTAAAGAAGTGGGGGCTTCTTGCTCGATGACTCTAGCGAGCCAAGCATAAACAAGCTATCCGGATGTGTCCCATCCTTTGTAAGTAT
>JBGULD010000017.1:0-9280 GCA_045114745.1 Bacilli bacterium | reverse complement strand
GCCACCATCATAGATGAATTCTTTAAGCGCATAACTTCTAATGCGCCAGCTTCCATAGGAACGACATCTGGAGCATCAATAATACGGCACTTACCTTCTAATGAAGATAATTCTTCTTTTTTACCTGCAACAGTGATTTCTACATCATTATTGTCTTTTAAGAATTGATTAATCGCTTCTACGATGACAGAGGAACCTAAATCTCCTCCCATAGCGTCTACAACAATTTTGATCATAATAATAACCTCGCCATGTATTGTAGCATGTTAATTAACTTAAAAACAATTTATATTGTTTGTTTGACTATTATTGAAGTTAATAAAAAGCGGTTTATTATCACCGCTTCTCATATCATTAACCTTTTAATATCGGGTTGTAATCAACATCTCGTTTAGCGCGATTCAAGATATATTGATATTCTTCATTTTTACTATTCTTCATAATCTCTTTCGCATCATCTCTAGCTACGACAAATATCTTGTAGTCATTAACGACATTTAAGAATGAGAATGTCGGTATACCAGATTGTTTTAGTCCTGCTAGTTCACCAGGACCACGAAGTTTCATATCTTCTTCGGCAATAACGAATCCATCTTCGCTATTAGTGAGAATTGATAATCTATCTTTCGTTTCTTCATCATCTTCATCATCAAAAGTTAATAAACATGTCGATGGTTTTCCATCTCTTCCAATACGACCTCTAAGTTGATGCAATGAAGCTAAACCGAAATTCGATGCATCATAAATAATCATTAAGTTTGCACCTTTAACATCAATACCGACTTCAATGACTGGAGTGGTCACTAATATCGGTGTTTCACCAGTATAAAATTTGTTCAAGGCGTCATCTTTTTCTTGGGCTTTCATCTTGCCATGTAATAAACCTACTTTTGCTTTATATTTAAGTGCAAATCTTGCGAATAATTTTTCCACAGAATATCTTTCATCTTCACGATATTCAATAAGAGGTGCAACGACATAAACTTGCTTATTTTCTTCTAATGACTTATCGACATAATCAAAGATCATTTTATCAGTGGAAGAAACAATCTTTGTAGTCACATCTCTCTTCTTACTTGGAAACGATGTCAAAGTAGAAATATCTAAATCGCCATATAAGGATAAAGCAAGAGTTCTCGGGATTGGTGTTGCGGACATCATCAAAAGGTCAGCGTGTTCACCTTTGTTCGCTAATGTTAATCTTTGATTAACACCAAAGCGGTGTTGTTCATCAATAATTGCTAATCCAAGTGATGAATATATTGCGCTTTTAGCAAATAAAGCATGGGTTCCGATGATGATATCAATTGTGCCATCTTCTAGGTCAGTATATATCCTTTTCTTCTCACTTACTGGGGTGCTACCTAAGAGTAAAGCGATATTCAATTTGGTATCTTTAAACATCTTTTTGGCGTTCTCAAAATGCTGTCTAGCTAGAGCGTCTGTAGGTGCCATTAAAGCCCCTTGATCGCCCCTAATATAGTTTGCATATAAAGCAATAAAACAGACGAAGGTTTTACCAGTTCCGACATCCCCTTGTAATAACCTATACATTAAACCACTTTGGTTCATATCTTCAATGATTTCTTCCGCGGCAATTCTCTGGTCTTCTGTCATCTTAAAAGGAAGAGTCTTTAACCATGGTTCACATAAAGATAGATCGATAGGTTCTTTTTTAATTTTTGCTAAAGATTTGTTCTCTTTTTTGATGATTTGGTTCTTTAAAGAAAACATCAAAGCTTCTTCATATTTCAAATGTCTTAATGATTGTTTAACTTGTTCGTAATTTTCTGGGAAATGAGCCCACTTAATCGCTAAAGATTTTTTCACTAAACGATATTTTGTTAAATATGTATAAGGAACTAAAGAGGCAATATGTCCATCTAATTCATTTAATGACTTTTTGACGAGGTTAGAAAACAGATGGTTTTCATATCCTTGTGGGAGCGAATAAACTGGGCGAATCCTTTCATTAACTGGGATTTCCCCTTTAAACATATTGATAAAATCAATTTCGCCCCGTTTAGCGTTAAAAACACCCACTAATGTAAAAGTATCTTCTAGATTGATAATACTTCCTAAATAAGGGCGATTAAAGGCCACTACACGGAAATATGTTTTTGTATTCGTCATGAAATCAAAAGTGACGATATCAATCTTTTTACCTTTAGTTATTTTAGGTAATGATAATACTTTTCCTAACAAGACCACTCTTTCTTTATCTTTGAGATTTCTTTCATGAGTATAAGAAAGATCTTCATATCTTCTGGGGAGATGATTAATCACGTCGTAATAATTAAAAATACCCATCTGATAGAGGAATTTATTTAGTCTTGGAGATTTGGTTAATTTATCCATCGTTACAAATATTATTATTTAAATTAAATAAAAATAGCAAACCAATTCGATTTGCTACTTCATATTTCATTAATGAGCTTTTCTAATTCTTCCTTTTAAGGAGTGAACACGAATGCTTCCAGCTTGAGACTTCGCTAACTTTTTAGCAAAGACAATTGCTTCTGCTTGTGTGGGGAATAGCTGAATGGCCTTTTTACCATTAGCGAATTTCACTTGCCACATCTTATCTTCTCTTTTAGAGACGTGATAGATTCTTGGTCCGTTATAACCGGTTTTGATAATCTCATTCACCTTATCTTCATCTTCTTGAGTAACTTCCACGAGTTTTTCCACTTTGACTTCTTCTTCATCAATGTCGTCTTCATCAACTTCTTCACCGATAAAGATGAGATAGCAAATTCTATTTAAAACCCAAAGTAAGACGGATAATCCATAACCTGCGACTAAGAAGCCAGGTAATAATAACAAGATTAACCATTGGACGTTTTGCCAACTCATGAAGACATATGGCGCTTCACCCCACCAACTTTGATTCAAGTTGCTGAGCGGAATGGCGTAAATCATATAAGTGACAAGCACGATAATACCGAAGAATGTCGTTTTGAACGGATATTTCTTATCTAAATCGAAAAAGATAAGTCCAGCGGTAAACGCTAATGGGGCGAGATAATGATGCATGATATTGTTCCAGAAGACTGGATCTTTTGGACCAAAAGGCGCTAATGAGGTATGTTGCAAATAGAACACTACAGTGAGGAAAGTAATCATTGCCCCTACACCAGTGATAAGCTTTAAAGCAAATACAGCAGTAGGAAGGACAACTTCTTTATCCTTTTTGATTAAAGCATCAACGGAATATCCTATGGATATTAATCCCACAACGATGATTAACATGTTGGTGACTAATGTGAAATATTTTATAAACATCACCAATTTTAAACTATCGCGGATGATGATAAATCCGACAATAGAGGCAATAACTGCCACTAAATTGATAATTAAAGATAAAATCTTTCTAGCTTTCATAATTACTCAACACCGATGAGGAATGAATAAACTGGTTGTTTACCAATATGTAAATCTAAATCGAGATCGGAATAATTTTCAGCGATGAATTCTTTGGCTTTTTCCACTTCTTCTTCACTGACATCTTCACCGACAATTAAAGTAATTAATGAAGAATCTTCATCCACCATTCTATCTAACAAAGCCTTTAAGACTTCGAATTTATTCTTGTTATCAGCAACGATTTCTTTTTCCATGATGCCAATAAAGTCATCTTTCTTGACTTGGACACCATTGATTTCGCTATCTCTAATCGCAAAAGTGACTTCGCCAGATTTGACGTTAGATAAAGCGGCTTTCATCTCTTCAAAATTCTCTTCTGGAGAAGCTTCAAAGTTGAACATGATAGAAGCACTGATGCCTTGTAAGATGGTCTTACTTGGAATAACGTAAACGTTAATATCTTCATCTTCGACCATATCAGCGGCTTGGCTAGCGGCCATGACGATATTGGAGTTATTCGGGAAGATATAAACATTTCTCGCGTTCGCATGTTTAATCGCGGCTAAGAAATCTTGACTAGATGGGTTCATGGTTTGACCACCTTTAACGATTTCTTTGACACCAATTTCGGAGAAGAATTCATCAATACCAGGACCACTAGAAACAGCGATCATCGCAAATTCTTCTTTTTCTTTTGGGGCTTCTTCTTCCTCTGGTTCAGGAATTAAATCCTGATGGACATCTTCTGGGGACATCGCACCAGTGGCTAAGTTATGATGTTGTTCGGTCATATTTTCAATTTTTAATTTTAAAAATTCACCGAATTGTTGTGCATAATTAAGAATATTACCAGGTGTGAGTGTGTGGACGTGTACCTTTACGATATCTTCATCTCTGACAACCACTAAAGAGTTACCGTGACTATTTAAGATGTTGGTAAATCTCTTTTCATTGAATGGCTTCTTCACACTATCAGGTCCTAAGGACATGATGAATTCAGTACAGTAACCAAATTCTTCTTCATCCATCGCTGCACCAGCAGCAATGATTGGATTGTCGCTATCAGTTGCGGTAGCTTGACTTCTTTCGATAAAGTTACCTTCAACCGCGGCTAACATACCTTCATAGATATAAATTAAACCGGTACCGCCACTATCGACGACGCCAACTTCTTTTAAAATTGGTAATAATTCTGGAGTTCTCTTAAGAGATTCCTTACCTTCTTTGATCAATAATTCAAGAGCCTTTTCAATGGAATGGAAAGGTTTGACGTTGTTATAGAGATATTGACTGGATTCTCTAACGACAGTAAGAATGGTTCCTTCGACAGGACGGATAACTGCTTTATAAGCAACTTCTACACCTTTTTGCATGGCTTCCGCAAAATCAACTGCGGTTAATTCGCTTTTGCCTTCCATGCCTTGACCGAAACCACGGAATATTTGACTTGTAATAACACCAGAATTACCTCTGGCACCCATTAATAAACCACGTGAAAATGCTTTTGCAATTTCAAAGACATCGTTGTCTGTGCGGTTTTGTATTTCTTTGGCCCCACTTGTCATAGTGAGATTCATGTTCATACCAGTGTCGCCATCAGGGACAGGGAACACGTTCAACGCGTCAACTTCAGGATAATGGTTATAAAGGTTGTTACCACCTGAAATCAACATTTGTTTGAGTAGTTGACCATTAATTGTTTTCATATTCTTTCCTAGCGGAGTTCACTAACGTAAACGTTAACTTCGCGGCACAATTTCGGATATTTCTTATTGAGAACGTATTTGATTGATTTCTGACATTCTCTTAAAGCTTCCGTAATCTTAATTTCCTGCGCCAATACTAAGTAGATGCTTACAGCGAAACTATTGTCGGAGCGGGTAGTCACGAAAATAGCTTCCTCCATTTTTCCTTTCTTGGTTAATTTGGAGATGAGATTAATTTCATCTTTACGGGCAATCGCCACCACACCATAAGAATTTCTTGTTGTTTGACTAACAAGAGCAATAATTTCTTTGGTGTCTATATTTAAGCGAGTGCTTTGTTTACTTTGTTTTTCCATAAGACCCTCTTGAGGGCAAAAGTATTCTATCTAATAACGCATAATGTGTCAAGTGCGCATATATGCGAAGAGACATTGTTTCAATTTGACAGATATAAAATGTCGGATTTATAATTAATACAGTTAATACAGATATGAAAGACGAAAAGCCAATCTTTATTAAAATAAAAGAATATTACGAACATCTTATAGATGTTGGTGCTTTATCTGATGGAGATGAGATGCCTTCTGTTAGAGAAGTGGCTTTATTAAATAACGCAAATCCTAATACAGTACAAAGAGCCTTTTCTCTTATGGTGGATGAAGGATATTTAGTATCGATTCCGAAAAAAGGTTTTTACGTGCAAAAAGGAAAGAAAAATCCGAAGAAATATCTCAAGGATCAAATCAAGGAATTATTAGAAAAAGGATATAGCAAAGAGGAAATAAACAAAGTTTTGGAGGAAATTGATCATGATTGAAATTAAAAATCTGACAAAAACATTTGGCGAAGTCAAAGCGGTCGATGATTTATCAATTAACATCTACCCCGGAATTAACGGCTTAGTCGGTGAAAACGGGGCTGGTAAGTCCACACTACTTAGACTTATCAGTGATGTCTATCAAAGCGATGATGGCACTATTTTAATTGATGAAAAAGAAAACCATGAAGTCGACGCCAAAAAAGAAATTTTTTTCCTGTCTGATAATCCTTATGTTCCGAGCAATTCCTCTGTCAAACAAACATATGAGTTTTATTACACACTATTTTCTTTAAACGAAAATAGATTCGTGGAAATTATGAACAAATTATCTCTTCCTTTAAATAGAAAAGTTTCGACTTTTTCCAAGGGCATGAAGAGACAATTCTTCCTAGCGCTATCATTATCCGCAAACTGCAAATATATCTTATTAGATGAAGCTTTTGATGGACTTGATCCACTAGTCTTAGAAACCATTAAACAAGAGATTATTAAAGATGCTGATGAGAAGACATATATTGTCTCTTCACACAACATCTCTTCATTAGAAAGACTATGTGATAACTTCATTCTCTTATCTAAAGGAAGATGTAAGAAAACCGGCAATATCGAACATCTTGGAGAGAACTTCACCAAATATCAAATCTTCGCTAAAGAAAACATCACCGAAGAAATCTTAGTGGCTTTAGAATATCGAGTCTTATCATTCAAGAAAGTCGGTTCTATCAATAACGTCGTCTTCTATGATGATGTCGATTTAACAAAATTAAAAAAGAAATTCGATATCCTCTTAGCGGAGAAGATACCGATTGATCCTGACGAGATTATCGCCTTAGAAATGCTAAGCGCGAAAAAGGAGGACTAAGTTATGAAGAACTACCTTATTTATAGTTTTAAAAGAAAACTACCTCTATTCATCATTATCGCTGTTACTTTCTTCATGTTCGCATTAGTCTCCGGAACAAGCGTGGACTTTGTTAGAAGAATCAACAAAGAAGGATATCTCATCTATACGAGTTTAGATGGAGGATTCTTAGGTCTCACAATTGCCTTATTCTCGGTGATGACATTCCTTCCATTCTTCAGCATGAATTACCGCTACTCTTTAGCGAAATCAGATGCTTTTAGACAAGCGCCTTTTAAAGAAAGAAAGCTAAGAATTGGTGAGCATTTAGTTACATTAGTAACTATCTTAATTACTTTCACTTTATCTTTCATTTTCCTTTTCTTGATTATTCGTATTAGAAACGCGACAGTCATTCTTCCAAAAGAAGATGAAATGTTTAGGTATGAACTTATTGTTTTTAATTATATTTATTACTTGCCATTATATTTCGTCACGATTATTCTTGCGACTGGACAATATTTCATTTCTTATTTGTTGATTTCTAGAAGTAATAATTTCTTAAATTCCTTCCTCATCTTAGTGATGGGTGAATGTTTATTAGGTTCGATTTGTATTATCCCAATCATCTTTGCGATTCAAAACAATTATCAATTCAATGTTTTAAGTAGCGCATCAGTTATTATGCCAATTGTATATTTATACAATCAATTTAATCCTTTGATTGTTAATGGTGGCAATAACTTTGTAGAATTCTTTACACGCTCCAGTTATCAATCTGAAGCGGTGTTCTACACCAAAGTCATCGGATTTATTGTTAGTGCTGTCATTTATATCGGTACCGCTATTCTTGGTGTAGTTGCATTCTTGTTAGAAAAAGATCCATCCAGCGAATGGGCTAATAAACCAGGAAGTAATAACTTAGCGCAAGAAATTATCTATCATGTCGGATTTGCCTTATTTGGTGGATTTATTTCTCTCACTTTAGTGGGTTCATCCATATTATCTAATTTGATGTTTTATATCCTATATTCAGCATCATATTATACGCTTTATGGATTATTACACCGCAACTTCAAAATGAATCTCAAACAGATTCTCACGCTTGTCGGTGTCATGCTATTTATATTCACTGTGTCCATAGTCTTTATGTTTACCAGGACTCAATAAGTTTTAATAGAATTAAAAACTCCAGCATTCTGGAGTTTTCTTTTAGAAATTTGGATCGATGTGATGTGCCGCGCGATAAGCAGGAACATCGAATATCATTGAAGTGACAAAGCCCACGGCAATCATGACCGGTATTGTCTTTAGACAATCTAAGGCATATTGTCCAATTGGATACATCGGATCATAAATTAACCTATTAATTAGATAAGAAATCGGGCTAAGAATTAAGGAATAGAGGAATGATGTGAAGAATGTCGCTAAGCAGCGATATAGCATGTTATGTGTGTATGTATCATTTCTCACTCCGAATAAAGCGGTGAACCATCTACCTAACCAAAGGAAGGGCATAATTAAGCCGATCAATATCGCGATGGGATAGGAGATTGCAAAGTTAATAAAGACATCTGGTATAACAACGCGAAAACCACCATTGTTCATAAACTGCGCGGTAAGCGTGAGCATGATACAGACTGGTAAGTTTAATAAGACGTTATATAAGAGATTGCTTTTTGTGAAGTTCATATTTATTTAACCAAACAAGTATTATACATATATTTAATAAATATCAAAGCATTATTTCTTATCTTTTTTATGTTTGTTATCGTAACGAGAATCTAAGATATTGATTAATGTTAAGAAACTGCCCACACAATCAGCGTAAGTAATAATCATGTGGTTACCGAAATTATCTTTGAATAAAGAGAACATTCCGTTTTCATCTGGTTCCACTTCGATTTGTGTACGACAATAATTTGGTAAAGAGAGATTTCTTTTAATGTTTCCAGAAAATGCGACGGAATCATCACTTTTTAAAGATGGAGCTAATTTTAAGATAGAAATTTTCCCTAATGGCATCTCTCCTTTGATGCCGATACCGATTCCTGATTCGAAATGTGTGGTTAATGCGTATTTTTGCGCCATATTAAGCGGCAAAGTGCAATGTGCGAATAAAATAGTGTTTTCTTTTAAATCGATGCTAGATGGGTTAGTTTGGAAGCTCGGCATGTCACTGACCGCTCTGACCATATGCATAGTAAGTAAAGAAGGGACATCTCCTTCACATGCTGCGGTAATACCTTCTTCATTTAAAATGCCAAAAGCGAGACAAGCTGTATTCTTATAAGGACCTAATAAATCAAAGCATCTTAAAGTGAATCCAGATAATTTATATCTTTCAACAATTCTCTTTAACGCACTATAGAAATAAAGTGCGCCATCTAAGACTTCTTTATTTTTGAATTTCTTTTGGAATTGTTCTAAATGTGGAACATCTTCGATAATTTGCTTTTTGACTTCGATTTCTAATTCGAGCATCGGAATATCAATTAAGTTAATGCCATATTTCTCTTTCACTAAAGCATAATCGACTGTGCTGGA
>JBGULD010000016.1:0-10928 GCA_045114745.1 Bacilli bacterium | reverse complement strand
AGCTGGTATTATTACCGCAAAAGTGGTGATATGGGTGGCCTTTGTTCTTCTTTTAATTGTGGGTGGCAAGATGTTAATTGAATCAATTATTGAATTAAGAAAACCACAAGAAGAAAAAGAAGAGAAAGTTTTCTCTTATAAGAACATATTACTCTATAGTGTACTCACCGCGATTGACGCTTTAGCAGCGGGAATCACGATGCATACTGGTTTATCTACAACTTCGACAGTGTGGTTACATGTATCTATTGTCTTAGTGTTAACATTCTCTATCTCTTTAGTGGGTTTGTTACTTGGAAAACAAATAATGAAATTACTAAAAGGAAGATATGAGATATCCGGGATTATCGGTGGTATTATTCTCATACTTCTAGCGGTATGGGTGATATTAAGCCATTATTTAGGAATTTAATTTATACAATACTTTTTAAATAAAATATTTATTCGTTGTGTTTAAGATGTTTTACTTTTAAAATATAAATGTAGACCAAGTTGACTAGACTAGAAAGGGGATTTATGAACAAAATTAATATTTATGAAGCCAAAACCAATCTCTCAAAATATATTGGATTATTACAGAGTGGTGATGAAAGCGAAATTATTATTTCACGTTATGGAAAGAAGATAGCTAAAATCGTTCTTTATCAAGAAGATGAAAAAACAAAACGCTTGGGCGCTGCTTTGGGTGTTTTGAAAAAAATGCCCTTTTCTCTTGAAGATGTTGATGATGAGGTCTCTGAATCTTTTGGGTATTAATTTATGGATATATTATTAGACACGCACGTTCTTATTTGGTCATTATTTGACGATGATAAACTTCCTATTTATGTAAAAGAGATAATTGAAAATCCAAATAATGATATTTTTTATTCTGTCGCATCTCTTTGGGAAATAGAAATTAAACACCAAAAGCATCCAGAGCTAATGCCCTATTCAATGAAACAAATATTTAATGTTATTATCGGTGGGACTGATTTTGATGTTGTTGGTATTACTCCGGAATACCTTCTATCTTTGGGTGATGTAATTAAAGAAGATATACATAGTGATCCTTTTGATCACATGCTAATTTCAACCGCTAAATGTATGAAAGCGAAATTAATTACCCACAACAAAACAATTGAAAAATATCACAATGTTGATGCGCTCATTGTTTAATTATTTACAATTAAATAATATAAATCGTATAAAACTTTATTATCTTTCTTATTAACGGTCATTACATTTTGGTAATCACCGTTTTCTTTATATTCTTCCTCTAATAAGGAAGCATATATATCTTTATCATATTGATAAGTACAAGCCACATAGTTCTTATCTCCATATGTATATATCATTCCTTTATATGATGAATATGGGAGATTAAGACTTATATTATTTACATATGTTCCATTCATCATACTAGTAGTGTATGTTCCAAGTGTTGGGACTTTATCTTTAAATGCGTCTAACGCCTCGTTTAATGAATAATTGCTAGAAAAAGAGATTCTCATATATCCAGGTTGAGTTTCGCTTTTAAACGCGATGTTTAAGGTGGATTCTTGATATGTTAAGGCGATTATCTCTTTAACGGCATCCATAGATGCTGATTTTCTTTCTAAAGAAATATAACTTAATAGATTCTCATATCTTTTAATCGTATATTCTTCCACAACATATGGTTCGTTATTTGATTTGTTCTTATTTATTAATTTAGGAATAAAGATGATCATCAAAATAATATCGATGACCACAGATATAGAAATGAAGATGATAAGATATATTCTCCAGTTCTTTTTCTTATTGTTCTTTTCTTCCTTATTATTGTTATTCATCTATACCGCTTATTATACCTTAAAACGATAAAAAAATGAGACTAACAATAGTCTCCTCTTCTTTTGAAAAATATTTTGAGACGGAAAATGCCTTTTACCCCCTATTTATATATTAGGAGGACAATTTGTCTTCTAGCATTAGCTACGTGTCATCTTCCCGTTACCAGCTGGTCCCACTACAAGACTAGTGGGAGAAGGGGGGGGTGGTTCATGGAAACACTAGTTGTTTTTATGATTCTTCTATTGTTAGTCATACTAGCGATAAAAGAAAAGAGAGAAAAGTAATCTAACCCATTATGATCTCTCTTGCACGTAGCTACTGCTACATTAATATTATAATCCTCCACATTTTCTCGAACAAGAATCAGTGAAATATGAGTTTTGGGAAACCATCACTCAGGCAATAGTTATGTGCAGTCTTCCTATATCTAGCTAGACCAACCAAAAACTGGTTGGTTAAAGGAGGATAGTCTATGAACAGTGAAATACTATTCATGGTTCTTCTATTACTAGTAATACTGGTAGTAAAAGAAAAGAGAGAAAAGTAGTTTCGGCTATGAATCTCTCTTGCACGTAGCTATTGCTACACTAATATTTTAAATCCTTGTTTTATTTTTATCAAGGTGCAGTGTAATGCGAGAAGGTAACACCTCTCCATCAATAGTTACGTATAAGCGACTCCCTATGACCGATCGGACCATATCTTTATTCTGAGCGCGGTACAGCCAATTAATAAGGAGGAGCTATATGGAAATGATTTTATTATTTCTTACGCTTTTACTGCTTCTAATAAAGGCAATAAATGAAAAAAATAGATAGATAACCTTCGGGGTTTGAAATCTACCTATGCGTAGCTATTGCTACATAAATATTATAAAAAAGCCTTATCTTCTTTTCAATAAGGCATAGTGTAATGCGAGAAGATAATACTTCTCCATCGATAGCTACGTGTAGCGTTCTCCTAGTTCTAGCTAGCCTCTCTAGAAAATAGAGAGGGAAAGGAGGGCGAGAACATGAATGATCTAATCATTTTTATGGTTCTTCTATTACTAATAGCGTTAGTAATGAAAAAATGGATAGATAACCTTCCGGGTTTGAAATTTATCTACACGTAGCTATCGCTACAAAAATATTATAGAAAACATTTTCCCTGATTACAATATTCTTACCTGTGGTAAAATATATTTCACTTATGGAATTCGTTGGTATTGATAAGTTCTCATTATTAGATTATGAAGACAAGATCTCTTGTGTCTTATTTTGTAAACCCTGTAATTTTAGATGTCCATTTTGTCATAATGGTTTAACTATCTTACAAGCGGATACCTTTATTCCTTTTTCTGACATATTAGATTATCTATCTTCTCGCAAGGGATTAATTGACGCTGTTGTGGTGTCGGGTGGTGAACCCACTTTGATGGATGATTTAAAAGAAAAGATTACTAAATTAAAAGAAATGGGTTTTCTTGTTAAATTAGACACTAATGGAACCCATCCAGAAGTGATTAAAGATTTATATGAATCTCATCTCATTGATTATGTGGCTATGGATATCAAGAATAGTGAAGAGAGATATCCATTAACTACTGGTACAAAGAATTCATTTATTGAACAAATAAAACAATCAATTAACTACTTGATGACTTGTGGTATTGATTATGAATTCAGAACCACATTAATCGATGAATATCATAACGAAGATAGTATTGAAAAGATGGGCTTTCTTGTTAGAGGGGCTAAAGTCTTATATCTTCAAAAATTCGTGGAAAGAGATAGTTGTCTAGAAAAAGGACTTCACGAAGTAAGTGAAGAAAAAGCTAAGCGTTTCCAAAAGATATTATTCAGTTACGTTGATGAAGTTGAATTAAGAGGATATTAATTCCTCTTTTTTCTTATTTATAGATGTAATCAGGCTTTTTGTTTGATAAAATAATTTAATAATTGGAGAACAATCCTATGAATAAAAAGAAATTAGTTAGAAGCTTGACGCTTTCCGCATTTGTCTTGGTTGGTGGCGCTTTAGTTTTAGCGCTTCTCCCAAAAGCCACACATAAAACCTTGCGTATTAACGCAGATGCTCCTTATAGTTGTACCCTTCCTAATGATTATGTCGAAATCGATACAGTCATTAATAAGATTATTACTGAGGCTTATGCTGAAGCTATTGATAATCCATATTGCTTCCGTGGTACAGTCACAAAACGTGTCGGTGATATGGCTTTCATACAAAGAGTCAATCAAAGCACTTATTGTTATGACGCGATTAGAATTACCGGTTTAAATGACTACGCTGATGAAATTGAAGAAGGTAATGTCGTTGATATTTTAGGTGGGCGTTTAGCTTTACAATATCGAGTCCCCACTGTCATTTTAAATGATGTTGGCCAATGTTATGTGGCTTATTCTAGCAATCCTTATGGCTATCAACCATTAGTCTATGAAGGTGTGGCTGATTATTTTACAAATGGTCTTGAAACCAGCACCTCACACGCTGATTTCAGATATGCCCAATCACGTTATATTCAAGTCAATGGTGTAGTCCCAGATAATTTTGATGTCACTCCAAAATCCACCTTTGGTGATCAAGAATGGAGTGCGGGATATGTCTTCGATATCGATGATGCCAGCTACACTCTTAACATCATTGCCCCTGATGATTGTGCGGATGAGGTGGATGAAAAGATTGAACTTGCGATATCCACGAACAAGATGATTAATGTGAGAGGTGTCGCTTATCATTATGCCTATACTGGTTTATTAATTAATTCTGCGGATGATGTTACTGTGACAAGCGCTCCTTCATTTGACGCTGATGTCGTTTCTAGTAGAAGAAGCATGCGCATCATTTGGGGAGCTAATGAAAATCAATTAGCTAATATCTCTACCATAACCGCTGTCGGATATGGAGATGTTCCATATGTGGAAGTCGGAGCCTTTATTTTATATCGTAACTGGTTAATACTTGAGAATTCCTCAGATAGATATCCAACACAACACACTATTGCGGGAAAACCATATCAAATGGCATATGGCACAGAAGATACTGGTTATTATCTTTTTGATACACAAAACGATACTATTACCGTCATTGATAATAATGGAACAATAAACCATATGTATGATAGAACCGCTACCGGTGTCCGTGCTATCAGCTTTGGTGGTGAAACAGAATATTGTTCCATCGATGGATCAAGATCTGTTAGTCATAATGCTTATGGCGATGATAGAACCTATTTACACGAATTTACATTTGACCTCGGTCAATTTGATTTAGATATCGTGATGGATAAATACAACAACGTTTACGCTCCAATAACTGTGTTATCCGATATCTTATTCATGGAATCTGGTTATGCCTTAGCCTATAACGGTAAAGATATGTACTTTATTAACGCAGAACAAAACGATGGTAATGTTAGAAATATGTACTATGTTGATTCACCATGGATTGACACCGATGAAAGAAGTGTGGAAATGGCGGAGTTTACATATAATGCATTATGTTTCGATTTGAGATATTTCTATGGTTTATATGAAATCCGTGGTTCAGTTAATCCTGATACCTTATTAACAAGTTTGGGTGTTAAAGATAAATTATTATCCACAAGTGCATATGAATATGAAATGGGCGTTACCCAATTTGCGGGTGAGTGGCTATATGAAGGTCATGCTGGATATTTAGACTTATCTCCATTTATTCATATGACTGATGCAGACCCATTTTATGCTTTATGGGATAATTTCACTAATTACCGCAATAACAATGCTAGACGCCAACAATTAGCAGGTACTTCTAGTGAATTAACTAATGCTCGTGATGCCGCCGGAAAAGGTGTTGGTTTATCAATTTATAACGATACCGCGATTATCACATTTGATAAATTCACTAAATACTATGAAGATAGTGCGACTATTGATGTCGATAATTATAGTTATGAAGACCTCCAAGATATGGGTAGTGAACTATTATTCAAGAAAGCCTTTAAAGAAATTGTTGATAATGGTGGTATTCATAATGTCGTCTTTGATGTCACCATTAATGGTGGTGGTGCAGTTGATACCCTCCCATGGTTACAAGCTTATATGACAGAAAATCCAAGCCTCACAATTAATTATCGTTTAACAGGCGAATGCGACGAAGTTTATTATAAACTTGACCTCAATTATGATGGCGTCTTTGGTGGCGTTGGAGATACATATCAAGGCCAATTCAATTTCTATTGTATGTCTTCACGTTATTCCTTCTCTTGCGGTAATGCCTTCCCAACCATCCTTAAATCAAAAGGCATCGCTACATTAATTGGTGAAAGAAGTGGTGGCGGTGTTTGTGCTGTTGGTATGTTTGCGTCCGCAAGTGGATCAATCTTTAGAAATTCATCCAATTATCAAATTGGATATTATGATGGTTCTACATGTCAGTTCACTTGCTTTGAAGATGGTATCGAACCAGATCATGCATTCTCTCGTGCTAACTTCTATGATGATGAAGCCATTTATAACTTCATTCATTCCTTATAATTAAAATTATAAAGAGCCAAAACAAACCCCCGTTAATGTTACGGGGGTTTTAAAGTGAATACTAAGTTTATTTTTTATATTTAACTATTTTGGTTGGCCATATTCTCTATTCATTGCAGCTATAGACACAACCCATTGTTTGCCATATTTGCAAACATCTATCCCATTTTTCAACTTTCCGTATGATATGGCCTTTCTTAATGTGGATTCATTTAAGCCCCATATTGTTGTGGCGTCATTCATTGACATTAAACCATCAAACGGGGTTTTAATCTCGACACCATTTTCCCAAAGCTCATCACAAGAAAGATCAACATCATCATTCCATATAATTCCATATCCACCGGTATCAACATAAACACCATAGAATAAGTCATCCTTTTTTAATGTTTTGAATACGTCCTTCCACTTAAAAAGTGGTTTGACATCATAAATCTTCGTGACGCCAACGCAGAACTGGACTAACAATTTGTAATCTTCTAGTGGAAATACATTTTTAACTTTATTAAACATAAAATTTCCTCCTTTTATTCTAATGGTTCAATTTGATGTATGTCTTGGGTTTTCCACATTTTTAATAATTCGTCTCGATGAAGTAAAATCCATTCTTTAACCATTGATAAGACTCTAGCTGTTGGATTAATTTCCCCATCAATAATAATTAAGTCTTTGATCGAAATGGAGAAAGTTTCTTCTCCATAAATTACATGAACGTGTGGTGGATTGTGTTCCTTGGGCAAAAAATACATTCTGATAATAATACCATAAAATCTTGAAAGCGTTGGCATATCAATACCTCCCTTAACTGTCTATAGTATATCACTATACCGTGATATTTTCAAGTGTTATTTTATATATTTAATTAAAGGAAAATGTTGTAGTAAAAACACTTACTCTTTTATAAATAAAAGAAAAGGAGATTTTCATCTCCTAATCGTTTCTATTTAAGGATTGAATATAACGGTTCAAATAGACACTAGCGATACTGGCATCCCCTAAAGCGGTAACCACTTGTCTAATATCTTTAACACGCGTATCACCTACAGCGTAGACGCCTGCACATGATGTTTCCATGTTTTCGTTGGTAACAACGAAGCCTTTGCTATCGAGTTCCACTAAATCTTTGAATGGTTCGTTGCATGGTGCTTGTCCGATAGCGACGAAGACATTATTTGCTTCGACGACAAATTCTCTTTCTTGTTTCTTATCGAAGAATCTTAATCCTTTTAATTCGTCTTCTCCGATGAATTCTTGTAAGGAGACATTGTATAAGACATTGATTTTCGGATTATCGTTAATTCTTTCAATAAGAATCTTGTCACCAAAGAGGTGATCGAATAAGGCGAAGACATTAACGGTTGGACAATAGTTTGCTAGTAATAAAGCATATTGTAATGCAGTATTTGCGTCACCGATGATATTTGTGGTTTGACCTTTATAGAAAGCCCCATCACACACCGCACAATAGGAAATACCCTTACCGATGAGATTATCTTCATTAGGAAGATTCATCTTACGATGGTGGCAGCCGTTTGCGAGAACCACAGTCCATGATTCATAGGTGTTGTAATTGGTTTTGACGATAAACTTTTCATCTTCTTTGGTGATTTGTTCGACTTCTTCTAATTCGAACTCTGCGCCCATATCGGTAATCTGTTCAAACATTTGATCGCTATATTCGATACCGGATATCGCTTTGATGCCAGGAATGTTCTCTAATTTTGGAGAAGTCGCCATTTGACCACCAAAATTCTCCTTTTCAAGAAGGAGACAGGTGCGCCCATTTCGAAGGGTATTTAAAGCGACTGCCATTCCGGCGGGGCCGCCACCAATGATGATGACATCGTACATAATTAGTTAATACTTTCTATATATCCTTTAATATTGGATGCATTTTCAAAGACATCATAACCATTATCGTTAGGAACGATTAAGGTTGGTGCTTTGTTGACCTTATATTGCATGGTCATTTGTTTGTTATCTTCTGCGTCGATCACTGTGTAATGGATGCCAGCTTTATCTAAAAGCATTTTCGCCATCTTACAGTTTGGACATGTCTTTGTGGCAAATAACAAGATTTCATTTAATGATTCATTAGAAACCTTCTCTTCTTGTTCACAAGCATCATTCTTTAATGTGTGAGTTAAGTGAGAGTTTTCTGGTTCGTATTCTTTACGGTTATGGTATTCCGCGGTCTTACCATCATTCCAGTTTTGAATTGGACGATAGTAACCAGTAATACGGCTATAGACTTCGGTCTTTTGGCCGCAGTGTGGGCAGACGAATTGCTCGCCCACTAAATAACCATGTTCCTTACAAACAGAATATGTTGGAGACATTGTGTAATAAGGAATGTGATAGTTTTCCGCGATCTTACGAACAAAGTTCATACATGATTTCCAGGATGGTAATTTTTGACCTAAGAAGCAGTGGAAGACTGTACCAGAGGTATAAAGGGTTTGTAAACCATCTTGAATATCAAGAGCCTTGTAGACATCTTCGGTATAACCGACTGGTAAGTGAGATGAATTGGTATAGTATGGAGTCATACCTTCATCATTTGCGGTAATGATGTCTGGATATTTAGCCTTATCGTGTTTGGCTAAACGGAAGGCTGTGGATTCCGCAGGTGTGGCTTCTAAGTTATACAAGTCGCCATATAATTCTTGGTAATCAGAGAGTTTGGTTCTCATATGATTGAGAACATCTTTGGTGAATTGAATACTTTCTGGATGAGTTAAGTCTTTTCTTAACCAGTTAGCGTTTAAGCAAGCTTCGTTCATACCGACTAAACCGATTGTGGAGAAGTGGTTATTGAAGGTACCTAAATATCTCTTGGTGTATGGATATAAACCCGCTTCTAATAAGGCGGTAACGGTATTTCTCTTCACTTTCAAAGAACGAGCGGAGACATCCATGATGTGATCGAGTCTTTGATAGAAGTCAGCTTCATCAGTGGCTAAGTAAGCAATTCTTGGCATGTTGATGGTGACAACACCGATACTACCAGTGGATTCACCTGAACCAAAGAAACCGCCGGATTTCTTTCTTAATTCACGTAAGTCGAGTCTTAAACGGCAGCACATACTTCTGACATCGCTTGGTTCCATATCGGAATTAATGTAGTTAGAGAAATATGGTGTTCCGTATTTCGCGGTCATTTCAAATAATAATTTATTATTTTCTGTTTCAGACCAGTCGAATGTTCTAGTAATCGAATAGGTAGGAATTGGATATTGGAAACCACGTCCGTTAGCGTCACCTTCAATCATGATTTCGATGAAGGCTTTGTTAACCATTTGCATTTCCTTAACACAATCTTTGTATTTGAAAGGCATCTCTTTGCCACCGACGATACAGTTGAGTTCCGCCATATCATTTGGGACAACCCAGTCTAATGTAATGTTGGTGAATGGTGCTTGTGTGCCCCATCTAGATGGAGTGTTAACACCATAAATGAAGGATTGAATGCATTGTTTAACTTGTTTATAAGTTAAGTTATCCACTCTGACAAACGGTGCTAAATAGGTATCAAATGATGAGAAAGCTTGAGCGCCAGCCCATTCGTTTTGCATGATACCTAAGAAGTTAACCATTTGGTTACATAATGTTGATAAGTGTGCCGCAGGAGCGGAGGTAATCTTACCAACAACGCCACCTAAACCTTCTTGGATTAATTGTTTTAATGACCAACCAGCACAATAACCAGTTAACATGGATAAGTCGTGGATATGGATATCAGCATTTCTATGCGCGTCTGCGATTTCCTTATCATATACTTCACTTAACCAATAGTTCGCGGTAACTGCGCCTGAGTTAGAAAGAATCAAACCACCGACAGAATATGTCACTGTGGAGTTCTCTTTAACTCTCCAGTCATTGATTTTTAAATAATTGTTAACAACATTCTTATAGTCGAGACTTGTGCTTCTCATTTCTCTTAAGTTTTGATGTTGTTTACGATAGATGATGTAGCTCTTAGCGACATCGACAAAACCTGCTTGAATTAATGTTACTTCCACAGCGTCTTGGATATCTTCAACAGCGATGGTTTCATTCTTGGCCTTGCCATTGAAGTTAGCCACTGTACGTAACGCTAACATTTCGATAATTTCAGGTGTGTAAACTTTGTGTTCAGCAAAAAAAGCTTTTTCAATTGCTGCTTCGATTTTTTTGATATCAAACGGCTCGATGTTACCGCTTCTTTTTAAGGTTTTTAGCATAAAAAGTTAACTCCTTCTTTGGCGATATAAAAACAATCAAACTTGAATGTTTTTAAGAATTTTTCCTCAAAGATGCCTCTTATATCGGAACGTGTATAAAACTTTACCAAGATAGGTTTTGTATAACAAGCAAAAGAAATTATAGGTTATACAGTGTCTAAAAAACACTGAAAAATATCGATAACTTCGATATATTTTTATTTTTAACCTAATATGAATAACCAAATATTGCTTATAGAATAATATTCTATATATTTTTAAAAATAATACTCTTTTATGATGTTAGGTGACATACTCCCACCACTTAAATAAGTGGGGGCTTCTTGCTCGATGACTCTAGCGAGCCAAGCATAAACAAGCTATCCGGATGTGT
>JBGULD010000015.1:0-4779 GCA_045114745.1 Bacilli bacterium | reverse complement strand
GTGCGAGAAAATATGCAAAACAAGGTTATTTAAAACACTTAGTGGAAGCTGCTGTGGAAGATACTGGTTTACCAATCGTCTTACACTTAGACCATGGTGCAGACTTTGAGATTTGTAAGGAATGTATCGATGGTGGTTTCACCTCAGTCATGATTGACTGTTCTAGCAAACCATTCGAAGAAAACATTGCCATTACAAAGAAAGTCGTCGAATATGCTCACGATACCAGCAAACACCCATATGTTACAGTTGAAGCTGAACTCGGTACATTAGCGGGCATCGAAGATGATGTTAAAGTTGAACATGGTGCGGAATCCTACACCAGACCAGAAGACGTTGAAGAATTCGTCCGTAGAACTGGTTGTGATAGCTTAGCTATTGCCATCGGAACAAGCCATGGTGCTTACAAGTTCAAACCAGAACAATGCACACGCGATCCAAAGACTGGTGTCTTATTACCTCCTCCATTAAGATTTGACATCTTAGAAGAAGTCAGCAGAAGACTTCCAGGATTCCCAATCGTTTTACACGGTTCCTCCTCTGTTAACCAAGAATACGTCAAAATCATCAATGAAAATGGTGGTAAATTAGTGGATGCCGTCGGTGTTCCAGAAGATCAATTAAGACAAGCCGCAAAATTAGCGGTCTGTAAGATCAATATCGATAGCGATTTACGTTTAGCCTTAACCGCTGGTATTAGAGAAGTATTGAATCATCAACCAGATGTCTTCGATCCAAGAACATACTTAAAACCAGCACGTGAATACGTCAAACAATTAGTCAAACACAAGATTGTTGATGTCTTAGGTTCTAACGACAAATTATAATCCTAAACTGATTAAATAAGAGTGAGATTTGTTCTCACTCTTTTTATTTATAAAAAGAAAAGACCATATTGCTATGGTCCAAATCTTTATAAGTAGAATACCTTATTTCGCTTTCTTCACGAGAGCGTCGCGAATTTCTTTGAGAAGTTCAACTTCGGTTGGCTCAGGTGTACCTGGTTCTGGTGGAACTGGTCTTTCTTCTGGATGCTTTTGATAATATTCTTCTTGTGCTTTAGCTTGTAACGCAGCTTTCTTTGCGGCAGCAGCGGCAACAACCTTAACAATGATGAATAAGACAATAGCGATGATGATAAAGCTAATAACGGCAGTTAATAATGCACCCCAGTCGATAACAGCGGACATTTTGTATGTGTAAAGTGTGCCGTGTAAATCATACTTGCCAACGATTGTGGCTTTGACTTGTTCAATTAAGGTTGGGTTTGCGGCGACCACTTCTTCACCATATGTTTTCTTTGCTAAAGCTTCTGCTAAAGCTTGTAAATCACTGGTAGCGAATTTTTGGCCTAAGCCAATGGCTTTATCCATACCTTCTTGAGCAGGATTTAATGCTGGTAAAACTGTAACTAAGCCTTTTAAGCCTCCTGGGACTGCCCATGTAGCGATGCTTAATAAGATATTGACGAAGGCTGTAACGATAGCACCGAAAGCACCACCAATAACAACACCAACGGCCAACATGAAGGCATTTCCTTTATTGATGAATTCTTTGAATTCTTGGAAAAAGCCTTTACCATTTTTTGCTTTTTTTGCCATGATGTATGACTCCTTTCTGTAATTTATGATAAATAAGAAAAGGCAAAAATAAAAGACATTTATTTTTAATTTTGGACGAATAGGGTAAAATGTAAGAGTAATTATGGTGAATTTAACTTATTTAGGACATTCGGCATTCCTTATTAAAGGAGAAAAAGTATCATTTGTAACTGATCCTTACGAAGATGAGTCTGTCCCCAATTTAAAAATGCCGAGAGTGGAAGCCAATTATGTTTTTTGTTCCCACACTCATACGGATCACTGCGCTGCACATTTAGTGAAGCAAGAACCCACAGATGAGGTCGTGGAATATGAAGAAATTCTCGTTCCGCATGACCATCATAATGGTTCGCATCGTGGGTTAAACACAATGTACATTTTTACCGTTGATGGTTTACGCATCTTGCACGCTGGTGATTTAGGATGTATTCCCAGTAACGAAATCCTTGAAAAAATGGAGAAAATTGATGTTTTGCTAGCACCGATAAATGGTCATTATACTATCTCAGCGATGGAATTATATGAAATCATGCAGATGGTACACCCGAAAGTGACAATACCGATTCATTACTATCGCGAGAACAAAAAAAGTGGTTATCCCGATGGTGGACAAATCGATATTTTCAAATCCATAGTTAAGAGATTTAAAGAGGTTAATAAAAGCTCATTTAATCTCGACAAAGAATTACTAAAAAACAAAGTCGTAATTCTCGAAAGATATTTGCAGGAGTAATAACTCATGATTGATTTACATCTACATTTAGATGGTTCTTTAAGCGAACAAGATTTTTTATATTTAGCGAAAAAAGATGGCGTTGATTTAGGAAGAGAATTTCCAAACAACATTTATGTTCCTTTTGATTGTCCTTCTTTAGAACTCTATCTGGAAAGATTTGCCCTTCCTGGAAAGCTCCTTCAAAGCAAAGACAATCTCGCTCATGTAACAAGATCTTTGGTCTGTCGTTTATATAAGATGGGTTATATCTATGCAGAGATTAGATTTGCTCCTCAATTACACACTGAAAAGGGATTAACACAAATGGATGCTGCTTTAGCAGCACTTGACGGACTTAATCAAGGATTAAAAGAATGCCCAGATTTTGAAGCAAACCTTATTTTATGCTGTATGAGACACGCACCTGAGGCTATTAATATCGAGACTATTGAAGTCGCTAATAAATTAAAAGGAACTAGAGTGGTCGCTGTTGATTTAGCGGGTGCTGAAGCATTACATCCATGTTCATATTATAAAAACGTCTTTGATTTAGCGAAGAAATATGGACTAAACATCACCATTCATGGTGGAGAAGCTACTGGTAGCGATGAAGTCATGATGGCGTTAGATAATGGGGCGATGAGAATCGGGCATGGTGTTCATCTCGATGTCATGGGCAAAGATGGCGATCGCGTTTATAAACAAAGAACTTGTTTTGAATTCTGTCCGACGAGTAATTTACAAACCAAATCCCTTAAATCATATAAAGATGTTCCGTTAATGGAATTTATGAAAAGAGACATTCCAGTCACCGTTAATAGCGATAATATGACCGTCAGTAATACTGATGTTTATCAAGAATTCTCTCATCTATATCAAACATTTGGTTTAAGTAAAAAAGATGTTAATGAATTATTAAATAACTCAATTGATTATTCATTCACGAGTGAAGAAGTGAAGAAAAAATTAAGAGCAAAATTAAAAGAACGAATTGATAAATTCTATTCACAAATATCAGTATAAAAAAAGAGAACTATAGTTCTCTTTTAAATTACATATTTTGCTAAGAAACTTTCTAATATTGGTTGATGGTATTTCGCGGCGTTATCCGCTTTCCAGGAATAGGTAGTAACACCATCTTCAGTGCTAGCACTGATTTCTTCTTCGGGAATTTCCATTCCTTGAAGAACTCTAGAATCATAGCTTAATTTTAATAGTCTTTCTTCGGAATAGTATGAACGGGAGATTTTGTATTTGCCATCTTCTTTTACAATTGCATCGTTGAAGTAGACACTCATATCTTTTAGTTCGCCATTTTCCCAAACTTGTGTAGTGGGGACGAATCCTCTATCGTAACCGAATGTCTCGTCTCCATCTTTGGACATGTGGTGATTCTTTAAGAAATCGACATATGTTTGGATACCGGTTCCCGCCCATTGACCGGTTTCGGTTAGTAATAGGCCTTTAATTCCTAAATCGATAACCCAAACTTTAGTTTTGAATTCGTGAGATTCGGAATATGGTAGCAAGACTCTTGGGAAGCAGTCATTGCAATCTGGACAGAAGTTCCAAATATAATGAACGACAACCTTTTCGTCTTTATTTTCAAATAAAGCTTTATCTAAATATGTTTGATCAACAAGCATGTATTGTGGATCACGAGCAATCTTGGTGACCGCTTCTCTTAAACCTTTGAGGGTGGTGAATAGTGGTTTTGTATCGTTGCCATAGACATATTCATTAGCTTTTTTACCATCTTTAATGAGGGCGAATGTTGGTTCGCTAGTATCGTTTAAGATTGTAAGACCCCATTTTTCGCTGTCATCAGAGAACTGTGAACGGGCGATGGTGTAGATTTTTGTATCATATTGATCGACATATTGATTCAAAATCGCTTTAAAAGTGGTCCAGCATCCGCATGGAACGCCGCTATCTTGCCAAACGGCAACGAGCATATTTTCTTTTTTTGCGACTTTTGCGGCTAAAGCACCGTAATCTAATTCAGTAACTTCGGTATCAACCAAAGTACCATAAGTAATACGGGCTTTTCTATCCGCTTTGCAACCGGTGATTCCGAGAGCGGACATAACTATAGGAACTAATATTAATAACTTTTTCATAATTACAACAATAATATAAACCAGGTTTATTTGGTTATCAAAATAATATCAAAAAATAAGTCAATTTCAATGTTTTTATAACTCCAAAATCCGATGTTGAGATTTATGCTCATTAATTTATTGAAATTATTATTGTATTTTTCCTATATTACATATATTATTTTGTCGTGAAAAATGGTAGTCGTAAGTTTTGGGACTACGTCACACCTAATTCTATCAATGTGAGATGCATTGAAAACTTGACCCAATCTAGTAATAGAAGGACAACAGCCTCGGACAGCTAGGTCAAATGCCGGATTAGAGATAGTGATATCTTGTTATTAATTTATAAGCTTATGCTTGG
>JBGULD010000014.1:0-2627 GCA_045114745.1 Bacilli bacterium | reverse complement strand
GATAGTTCCATTCCAATTAAATTCATCGTTAATGCTGTCGGACCAACCGATATCAAACCAGGAGCTTGGAAGAGATTTATTAATCCTACTGATGAAGTTTTAGCCGCTGGTTTAGATAAAGACGCAATTGCGGCACAAGTGAGTGCCTCCAATATTGGAGAACTCCAAATCGCTGGTGATTCCAATAATTGGAATGATTATCAAACAATGCGTATCGCAAATGGTATGTGTGGTCTTCCATATTCCTTAGCGGATGTCGAAGCTTCTTCTGATGATAAGGTGAGTATTAACCATCCAACTGCGGCATCTAATTCCATGACTAAAGTCGGTGGTGGTGAAGACTTATTATCCGTCACAAGCTATATCAGTACGACAAATAATTTCCCAATCATATGCGCTTATGCTGGTAAAGATACCATCGTTGGTATTAATCAATATGCAAATCTACAAACAAAATTAGAAGATGCTGGCGTGGAATATGAATATGTCTATTTCAAGAATAGTGGACATACTGAAATCAGTAGAGACAAAGACGCGACAGCATATGATACTTTTATTAATAAAATTGTTAATTGGTGTAATACATTATAAAGAGGTGCTTTTATGATCAAATTATTACTTATCCCCACAATTTTAAGTCTTGGTATTTGTGGCTTTTCTGGTGCGAAAGAGAAAAGAAGCGCTCCCGCGGATGAACTCGCTAGCTTAATTGAAGAATATGTCGGTAGTGGTCAATACACCAAGAAAACCGAGATTAATCTCAATGAATTAGCGTTACAAGAATTGGTGTCTTATTTTCATGCTGGCGCTAATAATCCAAAGAGAAGAACTTATTATGATGAAACCGCTAATGCCTTATTAATGGGCGACTACGAAGGTGGATTTGCTCATATTAATTCTGGCTATGCGAAAAATGGCGATAATATGGAACATTATCGTAATAACGCAGAAACCAAAACAACAGCGAATTTATTCTCTGCGAGAGAAGTTGATTATGTGGTGAACAATACTTCTCCAAACGAATTCTTCGTTAACTTATCGGAAGTTAAAAGCGAAGCTGCGAAAAACACTTGGGTGAAAGATGCTTCAACCTATAAATATACTGTCGATGATTTGGCACAAGAAGGTGGCCATTATAAAGATAAACTCTTACATGATGTGCAATATTTTGCCGCACCAATGTTATTGGAAAGTGCCGTCGCTTATTTCTCGCCGACGGAAATCGATATTAAAGAAGAAGATAATAAACTTATCATCAATCTTTTTGTCAGCGGTGTAGATTTATCTAAATTAACTAATACCGATGGTTTATTAGCATCCGCTAGTATTCAAAAAGGTTTAATTCTCGAATAATGAAATTATTAAAAAACACACTCCTTCTTATCGGTGTTGTTTTACCATTATTGGGTTGTCACTCAAGAAATGGTTTTTCTTTTAGTAGTGGTTCAGATGAAACCTCTTATATTGAACCAAATAGTGAACAAGAAGAAATTTATGATGAAGAAAAGGATTCATTAGATGGTGTTGATCCAAATGATTTATCGGGATTATATAACGCATTTAACGATATAACTTCTTATCAAGCGAACATAAAATCTTATTTCAATAATATGGCTTTATATGACTATTATCGCCATTATCATAGTAATTATGTTCAAGAATCTATTTCTTTATATGACCAGGAGAAAATGTATTCTTATTCGCTATTACCTGAACATTTTGATAGCATTAATAAAGGCTATATTAATAAGAATAATAATTATTATTCCTATTCCAAAAGAGGAAATAGTATTGAAGAAAGATTGGCGAATAATATTCTTGATGAAGACCTTGTATTAGTGAAGAACAACGCTTCTTATCAAGATGATATTTTGACTTTATTTAGATTAAAGTCTATTTATTTAGAATCGCTTCCTTTTACAAGAATTAGCAAGAATAAATACATGCTAATTGACAAAGAATATTTATTTGATTTTGTTGATATTTGTGCACCTAATTTGATTAATGAAGGACTTTATATGACTTTTAGCAAAGTGACGATTGAAATTAATCCAAGTAATGGTGTCCATTATCGCATTAGGTTATATGCTTCCCCAACACAACTAGGGAAAATGATCGATTCCCACAAAGACGAAATTAATAAACCCAATTGGTATTTGTTATTTTCCGAAGCAGTGATATAAAAAACAGCACAAATGTGCTGTATTAATCATTTGTAGCAGATGACGGGAATCGAACCCGTATAACGATAATTAGGTAGATTTATTCAATTAAAATTGAATAAAGAGGTCAATAATGCTATAATAATTACATAAAGGAGGAATCCTTATGGATAAGTATCAAGTAGTCAAGTTTGTAGATGATGATTTCACCTTAGATGTTCGCGCTGATAAAGAAAATGAAACGGTATGGTTGACACAAGAAGAAATGGCTTTGTTATTTGATACGGATAGAACACGTATTACAAGGCATATTGCAGCTATCTATAAAGAAGGAGAATTAGAACAAAAAAGCACATGTGCGGAAAGCGCACATATGGGTTCATTGGGCGTTCAACGTTATACGACTAAATTATATAACTTGGATATGATTATTTCTGTTGGTTATCGAGTAAGGTCAAAAAGAGG
>JBGULD010000013.1:0-33350 GCA_045114745.1 Bacilli bacterium | reverse complement strand
TGCGCTAGTTTTCTGGCATCATCCATGTTCTTCATAAAGGCACCTTCACCTACGGTGACATCTAACAAAATAGCATCAGAACCACTTGCCAATTTCTTGGACATAACGCTGGCGGCAATTAATGGAATGGATTCCACTGTGCCAGTCACATCTCTAAGAGCGTACATCTTTTTATCAGCAGGAACTAATGATCCAGTTTGTCCGACGATTGCGCAGCCGATGGAATTGACTTGTTTAGCAAATCTTTCACCTTCAATTGCGATTGTGACACCTGGAATGGATTCTAATTTATCTAATGTACCACCGGTATGGCCTAAACCACGACCACTCATTTTTGCTAATGTCGCACCGCAAGCTGCCACCATTGGTCCAAGGACCAAGGATGTCTTGTCACCGACACCACCAGTACTGTGTTTATCAACTTTAACACCTTTTAAATGTGATAAATCTAATACTTCACCAGAGTGTTCCATTCTATCGGTTAATGTAGCGATTTCACGGTTATTCATACCTCTAAATAAAATCGCCATTTGCATCGCGCTAGATTGATAGTCTGGAATTTCACCTTTTACATATCCATCAATCCAAAAAGTGATTTCTTCATCTGTAAGTTCATGACCATCACGTTTTTTGATAATCAAATCAACCATTCTCATATAAAAATACCTCGAAAACATTTTAACACATAACCCGCTTAACTAGTGATATATTTTCTTTTAGAAAAGTCGTAAAATCAAAGTATGGAGTTTTATGAACATTTAAAATCATATCTCAACGATAAAGATATTGAGGAATTATTAAACTCATTAGAAAAAGAAAACCTTCATGGTGTTTTGTTAAATCCCATAAAAATGAGTGATGAAAAGTTTCTTTCTTTGTATCCGGATGTTAAAAAACATCCAATTGTTCCACATGCTTATATTTATAAAAAGGAACAATATGATTTAGGCAAGAGTATTTATCACACGCTTGGTTGCTTTTATTTACAAGAACCTTCCGCAATGTTACCAGCGTATTTATTAAATCCTCAAAAAGATGAATTAATTCTTGATATGTGCGCGGCGCCTGGAGGAAAAACCGTGCAGACATCATTTATATTAAATGATACTGGACTTATTATTTCTAACGACTTATCTAGAAGTAGATGCTCCGCGATTATTGAAAATGAGGAGAGATTAGGCTTAGAAAATATCGTTGTCACAAATAATGATTTATCCAAAATATACACAAAATTATTCAACACCTTTAATCGCATTATTTTAGATGCCCCTTGTTCTGGATCAGGAATGTTCCGCAAAGAGGGAAAAATGAGAGAAGACTGGTCATATAACAAAGTTCTGAAATTTGCAGAAACACAAAAAGAATTAATTGAAATTGCTTATCAGATGTTAAAACCTGGTGGCACATTAGTGTATTCAACATGCTCATTTTCTGAAGAAGAAGACGAAAAAGTCATTGAATCGTTATTAGAAAAATATGATGTTGAAGTATTGAGTTTGGATGATAAATTGTTCTATAAACGGAAGCATAATCCACTTGGAATTCATCTTTTTCCATCCGTTTTCCCTGGTGAAGGACACTATATTTGCCTTTTGAAAAAGCCAGGCAACTCGGTATTTTGTAAAGAAAAAGGATTAGATGAGAAAAATTTTTCTATTAAAAATATGAGACAAATTTATCGATTTGGTAACTTCCTTTTCGGACTCAATCATTCATTTAATTTTAAATGCTTCAATATTGTCCGACTCGGTGTGAAAATCGGCGAGCAGTTTAAAGATGAAATTAAATACGATTATCACTATGCCCACTACGTTAAAGAGTTCGATAATATCTTTGATATTAACGAAGAACAATTGGGTCAATATTTCAAAGGATTGACCATCGATACCAATATTCAAAAAGGCACTTATCTAATAAGATATGAGGGCTTAAATGTTGATATTTCTAAGGCTGATGGAAGGGTCCTAAAGAACCATTTTCCGAAGGTTTTTCGACACTAAAATTGCCCTTATTCCTTTAATAAATATATATATTACGCATAAAAAAATACTTGTATTACAAATAAATTAGTAATAATCTTTTAACAAGCTATAAATTTTTTCGAAAGGAGATTACTATGAAAAAGAATCTAATTAAAATTCTAGCGATTGCTTCAATTGCATTAGCTGCTGGTGCATGTAGAGGCAAAAAGAAATCTGAAGATCCTTATAAAGAAGTAGTCATTAACGAATTATTTGAGTTAGAAGCCGATGGCAAATTCAAACTCGAAGGTCAATTAGTGAGACTTAAAAATCAATGTATCTATGGTAACTATGGCACAACATATGTTGCTGGTGTCGACTATGACTCCGCAGAAGATGCACGTGATTACAAAGGATTCGAACTCGAACTTTCTGCTCACCCAGATTGGAAAGGCGAAACAAAAGGTAGATACGCAAATGTCGATGTTACCGGTAAGTTAGTCAACGTCAATGGACGTCCAGTCTTACAAGAAGGTGCTGTCGAAACAATTCACGCCGAAGCTCAATATGATGCTGATGGTAACCGTGTTGATAACGACGGTGCATTCTCCGCAGGTTTATGGGCCAAATCAGGTATGAAACGTTCCACATGGGATACATACTTCGACCGTGGTAACAGTGGCGCCTTATTAGCAGGTATTTTCCAAATCGCTTCCGTCCCATCAGCCGCAGTCGCTGGTGACGCCGCAAGTGAATTCTATGTGACATTCCCAGGTGAAAACCTCGATGTTAATGATGAAGACAACGATTCATTAATTCCTGTCACATTCCCAAAAGGCTTAAATGAAGCCGCAGTTACAGCTGCTAATGCCTTCTTAGAAGGCAAGAAAGCTGGCGACTTTATGGATGTTTATGCCCTTTCCTATTATGATAGCGAAAAAGGCGGAACATGCTTAATGCTTGAAAACTGGTGGACAAAATACGCCAAAGCACCAGATGCAAAAGACGTTCCAGAAATTTTACATTCTTGGGCTGAAGTTAATAACAAAATTAAAGGTTATTATGACGGTGCCGTTATGGATTTATCTGGCGCTACAATCGATGATGATGGCGATGCAGCAACTCCAGAAGTTCCAGATCCAACCGATAAGATGAATGCTCCATTCTCTTACTTAATTGATGATTCTAACGTTGGCAAAAACCCAAGAGATTTATGGGTTGAAGCTTACAAAGATAAGTTAGTTAAAGTTTCTGATCCAGCCGCTTGTGGTACAGTTGAAGTTACCGCAAACATCAAAGCTGCTGATATGGAAGCATACTATGATGCTCTCAAAGCCAAAGTTACAGCTGCCACATATATGGATAGTCATCCATTCGTTTGCGATGAATCTGCTGCCAATACTGATGGTTATGTCATCTTTACACAAACAATTGGTACTACAGTTGTTAGAGAATTATTACTCATGGCTGGTAGTTCACAAAGCTATGAATTATATTACACAGCTCCAAAAGCTGAATTAGCATTCGCGAACTTTGCTGATTTCAAAGCTCGTTTAGAATCAACAGCTTCTGCTAAAGTTTCCTCTTTAAGTGGCGCTGCTTATACTCATACATCCGCTTTACCAGCTTTCCCAGAAGGACAAGCTCCAAGCAAATTAACATTTAGATGGATGTATCAAGATAAATATGATGCTGAATATGCAACATATGGTTCACTCGTCAGATATGACTTTGAATTTGAATATGCTGATGAAGCAAAAGCAGTTGCGGCACTTGCAGCTTATAAGACCGCTTTAGGCACAGCCAGTTTCGCCGAAAAGAAATTCACATTATTCGGTTTAACAGGTTTATACAACGCAACTTCAAAAGAATTTGTCTACATCGCTCAAAAATACGATTCAACCGCTAAAGCATATACAAAATACTTAACAGGTTACATCTTTATTCTCGATGCAACATCTTCTGCATTCTTAACTGATTTACCAGCAACTGATGCTGCGTTACAAACATTAGTCGGTGATTTCTACACCTCCCTATCTTATACATTAGGCACATGCTTACCAAATGATTTAGGTGCAACCGGCAATGCAACAGTTAGAAGAAATTATGATTTCGATAGTTCTAATGATGCTTATGGTATCTTAATCGCCGAACTCGAAATTAATTACACAAACGAAATCACAAATGAACAATTCCAAGAAATCGCTGCAAAATTCGGTACATTAGTTTTAGCAGCTTTCCCAGCATTAGGAGTTTCTCAAGGTTATTGGAATGCCTCAACAAACGAGTTCCTCTTATTCTCAGTTCAAGGCAACACACTTGTCGTTGATCTCATCAAGATTTGGGCAGGTATGGAAGGCGGATATATCCAAATTCTCTAATAATTAATCTTAGTGATTAAACAATAAGACCAGACCTCAAAAGTCTGGTCTTTTCTTATGTTTAAATAAAAAAAGATATGCCACTAAGCATATCGTTTTCTAAAGTATTTCATTGAATCTATATCTTTTTGAGTGTTTTTTCATCTCCTCGTGGTCTTTTTTCCTTAATTCAAAGGAGATGGCTTGTTCGATTCTTTCTTGGCAGATTTTGGCTATTTCTTGAGTGGTTAAGCCTTGATAATCATTTGGATATAAAGGATTGAGGAATTTAATGAATACTGGGTAATGTTCGAATGTCGGTTTTCTCTTTAATACTCTAAAGGAACCATATATTGCCACCGGAACAATTGGAACGCTAGCTTTGACCGCCGGTCTAAAGGTTCCGTGATGGAATTCTTTGACATTTTTCATCGGATCTTTATTTCTTGTTCCTTCTGGGAAGATAATCCAGTTTTTGTCTTTTCTATTTTTTAAATCATCTTCGACTTTCATCATAATACGAAGAGATTGTTTTAAGTCTTCTCTATCTAAGAATAATCCTTCGATGCCTTTAATGACTTTTCCGGCAAAAGGTTTATCCTCTAATTCTTTTTTAGCGACAAATGTCGCTGGTTTATCCATAACCGCGATTAATGAGACAGGATCAAACGCTGATAAGTGATTAGCGATAATACAACATGTTTCCTCGGGGATCTTATCCAAACCTTCAACATGATATGTGACATTAAATCCATTTGATAAAGTTTTTAATAATTTTCTTAATTTGTTATATCTTTCTTGAAATGGATATTTTTCCGGATGTTTGGCATATTTTTTCATCCAAGCGAAATAATCCCATATGATGGGACCACCCGCGATCATAACGGCACGAGAATAATGTAATGGCATCTTTTACCCCTTATTTGATGTACAAAACTTGTATGGATAATGGAGGGATAATACCGTTTTTCATATTAATCTTTTCTCCATTACCGGCAATATCGACAAATAGTCGATAATAATCGTCTAATTCATAAGTCTTTTGACTGGTTGTCGGATTGATTAAAATAGCAATCTTTTTGTGTGGTTTAATATATTGTTCTTTGTCAGAAAAATACGCCATCATACCATTTCCCCAATATTGAGTATCAAACACTTTGTTAATCTCGTTGGCGTTTTCAACATTAAAGAAAGAGAACATATGTTTTCTAAATTTGATAAATTTGGCTAGAGAAACCACCATCGGCCATCTTTCATCGACGAGTTTCCAGTTCATGTTATTAACTTTTAATACATTATATGTATTATCTAAACCAGATTTCGATAAACCGATTTCTTGACCCATATGGATGAACGGTATACCAAAGGACAATAACACTAATTCGTTAGCGAAATTCACCCTCTTAAGAAGCATATCGACATTTTCTTCGCTATTACTGACGGATAATTTATCAAATAATGTATTGTTGTCGTGACATTCGACATAATTCAAGGATTGATTGATATCTAAGAAACGATGTTTAAATGGAATATCAATTGTCGCCCCTCTTAAAACATAATTAACGATGTCGTTACGGTCTAAATAGCCACCGACATATCCTCTTTCGGTAATGTTATTTTTGAAGTTACCACCTTTTAAGGTGTCGCGATATGTGTCATTAAAGAAAGCAATGCCTGGTAATTTATCGGCGTTTTCCGCACAAGCCTTCTTTTCTAATGGTAATTCTGCGCCCATATTCCAGCCTTCACCATAGAAAATAATGTCTTTTTTAATTTTCTTACATTCCTTGAAGGCTTGATTAATTGTTTCAATATCTAATAAACCCATTAAATCGAAGCGGTAACCGTCGATATTAAATACTTCGGTAAAATATTTGAGAGAATCAACAATGACTTTTCTAGCCATCTTTTTTTCACTAGCAAAATCGTTACCACATCCCGAGGCACAAGCTTGAAGTCCATTAGTTCTTCTTCTAAAGAAATAATGAGGGACAACTTTTTCAAAACATGTATACATGAATTCATAGACGTGGTTATAGACGACATCCATATTGATACGGATATCGTTTTTATGAAGCGTTTCCACCATCGTCTTAAATTCGATTAAGCGATTCATGCCATCTTCCGGTTTACTGGAATAACTACCTTCAATAGCGAAGAAAGAAATCGGATTATAACCCCAGTTATATCCTTTGGATATATCTTTATCATCATTACCGTAGAAATCGATAACAGGAAGGATTTGTAAATGGGTAATTCCTAAATATTTTAAATAATCTAATCCAGCCGGATTTCCCCCACTAGTTTTACGTCCAGTTTCCGTTAATGATAAGAATTTTCCTTTATTGACGATATCGGTATTTTTATCTTCGGAAAAATCTCTAATTGATGCTTCATAGATAATCGCATCTTTATTCTCTTTTATAACGGTCTTGGGTTCATATTTGACCATTTTCTTAATCGCTTCAATATCAACGACAACGGAATATTCACTGTTAAAGGAAGCGCCTTTGCCCCAGGGATCGATGGAATTTTCGGTAATTCCGCCATTGGTGACCACATAACAATATCTAGCATTAAGATAATCACCTTTTAAAGAAAAACGATAGACACCTTTATCGGTTCTTTCCATTTGATATAAATGGAATTCTTTGTTCTCTTCAATTTTTAAGAAAACACTACTGGCTAAAGGAGCCCATAAATTGAATTTGGTTTCTTCTTTGGTGTATATTGCGCCTAAATCATCCCCATCATAAGCAAATTGATTATCAAAATCTGGGAATGTAGTCGCATCGCTGACTTCGACATTTAAACGTCCAAATCCTTCCAGGACGACGACATATTTATGACCGAACTGGAATTCTTCACTCATTTCCAGTTCATAAATTGATACCGCATTATTAGAAATATGACGGACTTGTTTTAATTTGATTTCTTTCTCATTATCTTTTTCAAGATAAAATGTGGGATTGTTCGGCAAAACAATGCTTGTAAAGAGCAAGACATTAATGCGATTCATTCCCACTAAGTTAGCTTGTAAATATGTGTTTTTCATAATTAAAATTCGGATTGGTCATTACTGACTGGAATATCGCTATCGACGCTTCCTTCATAGAATTTATCGTGAACGAGAACTGGACAGCCTCTATTACCTTCGGTTTCAGTAGCAACAATGCCTTCGTCTTGTAGACGTTTAAAGAATCTGCCCGCTCTATTAAAGCCGACGGAGCAATCTCTTTGAATACGAGACATGGACATATATTCATTTTCCATGACCCATTCTTTGACGGATTGATATTTCGCTTCTTCGCTATTGTCTTGTCCAGAGATGAATTCTGGTGAACCGATGACATCTCCTGCTGCTTGAGCACTAGCATCAAGTAAATTACAGAAGTTTGGATCATAAATGCATTCGTAGTGTTCTTTTAAATAACCAACGATACGGTTGATTTCTTTGTTTTGGATGTAGCATCCTTGTAAACGAACCGCTCCATTACGGCTCACGAGTGGAGATTGAACGAGCATATCGCCCTTACCTAATAATTTCTCACCACCACCTAAACCTAAGATGGTCATGGAGTCGGTATATGAAGCCACCGCTAAAGCGACACGGGTTGGTAAGTTACCTTTAATAACGCCATCGATAACATTTGTGGATGGTCTTTGCGTAGCAATTAACATATGAATACCGGCCGCACGAGCCTTTTGAGCGATGGAAACGACAGGTTGCTTGATATCTTTGCATGTATCGACTAAATCAGCGTATTCGTCGACGATAACGATAATATATGGTAGTTTTTCAAGATTTGGATCTTCATCGCAAAGTTCTTTATATTGTTGAACGTTACTGACACCATTGTTCATAAGCACTTCATAACGACGATTCATTTCATCGCATAATTTGCTCATTGTTAACTTCGCGATTTCTGCGTCGTTGATGATTGGGCATAATAAGTGTGGTAAGTCTCTATATTTGTTCATTTCGACTTTCTTTGGGTCGATTAAAACAAGTTTTAAATCTTCTGGTGAATTACGCATGATTAAAGTGGAGACTACTGAGTGGGTGAAGATAGATTTACCAGAACCAGTAGTACCAGCGACTAAAACATGTGGGAATTCATCAAAGTCGGCGGAAATATATTTACTATCAATATTTTTGCCAAAGACCACCATTAAAGGATGTTTTTTCACATCTGGTAATGATTCAAATACTTCCTTAAAACTAACAGAAGTAATCTTAGCGTTTGGAATTTCTAAGCCAGAATAACTCTTACCTTCAACGATAGAGGTGAAACGAGCAGTCACACCACCCAAACGGACAGATAAGTCTTCCACTCTAGCTTCGACACTCTTGACGGAAACGTTGCTAGCATATTCGATGTTATATCTAGTAACGGCTGGTCCGACGATATATGTATTACATTGAGCACCGATACCGAAATCATCGAAGAATTGATTAATAGCAATCATTCTTTCTTCAGCGACCTGGTTATTTAAATCTAGCGCACCTTGAACTTCTAATGTCTCTAAAAGTTCAGAAGAAGGTGGCACCCATTTGATTGGTTTTCTGACCACATCTTGAGTGACGGGAGTTGGTTTCACCATAGGTGAAGGTTGAACCTGGATTGGAGTTTCTCTAGCCACATTAACAGGTTCAATGAATTCCGGTTTAGCGGTTACTAATGATTCATTGACTTGTTGTCTTTCATCAAAATTGAGCTGCATTTGCTCATTGATAGGTTGACTTCTTTCCACTTGAGGAGCCACTTGAGGTTGTGGCGCTGGAGTCGGTGTTACTTCCACGACTTGTGGTTTGAAAATATATTTGGTGAATCTAGCAGGAACAAAACTACTTCCCGCGCCATAATTTGGTTGGTTCATCATTGGAGATGGTTGAGAAACTTCCATCTGCGGAGTTACTGGACGAGCAGGATTTGTATATAACTGACTTGGTTCATCATTAATTGTGTCTAATCGACTTGCGGAAGAGATGACATCGTAATTGTCAATTCTCTTTGGTTTTTGATAAGCGGGTTCTTCTTCCTCATATAAATCTCTTGATTCCGCTTCTTTTTTCTTTTTCGGTTTACTAGTTTGATTACCAGTAACAATCTTTTTAATCGCTGGGAAGAAAATAACAAATGCGCCTAATAAGGCGATGAGAATAGCGATCACTAAAGCGCCGATAGATTTAAGTCCAGCGGCGATAAAGCCAAATAAGGCATAACCGATAAATCCACCACCGAAATTATTTCCGACAAATAAATTGATAAAACCAGATTTCCAATAACCATCGGTAATCTTGTTATAAACTTGTTCTTGATAATAAGAGGCGAATGAATAAACTGATGTTTCACCAGTTTCGGTATTTGTGACGTTTTTAAGAGCGATTGTGACACCAGCGTTTTGGGTGACCACGAATGTGGCAATCATCAAAAAGGAAATAAAGATAATTAAGGCTCCGAAGAAATAATTATTGAATTTAAATTTGAATCCTTTTTCTTTAAAGAAAAAATATAAGCCAATGGCATATATAGCAATATAAATGACATAGCTACCTAAGCCAAATAGATAGACAAATGGTAAGGCAAAAAATCTCGCTACATAGCCGACATTTAAAATCAAAATAACGGAGAATAAACACAAAGAAATTCCACCGAAGAAGGTGAAATGTTTCTTTTCAATTTTTTTGATAGGTTTCTTTTCCGACATACACAATAATTATAATCGTACATATACGCGTATGTCTAACAAAAATTAACAAAAAAAGCACAATTTTCTTGTGCTTTATTCTGCAATATCGATTATCGGTAAGATAAACGGTTCACGTCCATTTTCTCTTTTGATGAACCGCTTCGCTCTTTCAGAGACATTCGCATAGATTTGTTCGACATTGAACTCTTCTAATGTGAATGCGGTATTGATTTCATCAACAAATATTGATGATAGAGATTTTAACAATGGATCAGCCTCTTTTACAAAGACGAATCCTCTCATCTGACAATCCGGTCCAGCGACGATTGCTTTCTTCGCGGGATTCACTGAAGCGGCAATGACCACCACACCATCTTGCGATAATGATAAACGGTCAGCGATGACTTGATTTCCGAGCTTAGATAAGCCAGTTCCATCGATCAAAATTGGATCGGTATATACTTGACTTGCGGTTTCTGGAATGAGTCTTGGTCTAGTTACTCCATCGAACACTAGTTGCATGCCATTATCCATGATGAAGACGTTCATATGGTTGAGGCCAATATTCATTGATAATGCTAATTTAGCATTAGCCATCATATTAACAAAGTTACCACGAACTGGCAAATAGTATTTTGGTTTCAAGACAGAAAGGAAGAATTTTAAGTCGTCTTCCCGAGCGTGCATCGCGACTAATTGATCTTTTTTGAGCCACAAAACATCGCAACCTGTGCGGTAGACATTATCCATACATCTCGTACATTTTGTCTCTAAGGTTGGACGCGGTAAACCCGCATTGATGAAGATATCGTTTTCATTTAAATTGATGCGTTTATCAGCGTTACGATGCGTCGCTAATAATTCGATTTCTTCGTATAAATCTTCGTCTAATCCGACGATTAAAATAACGATATCTTTTTCTCTAACACGAAGGAGGTCTTCTTTACCGATAACCTGCGCCCCATGAAGGAGATTTGGCATCGCTTGTTGACCGATTTCTAAGGCCTCTCTAGTGTAGTCATTATAGAAGAATAATTTCTTATTATAACGACGGCATAGTTCGGCAATTTCTTCGATACGATAGACGTTTTGCCAGAAACAGGTAATAAAAATTCTTTTATTACCCTCTTTGAATTTCTTCTCGATTAATTTGCTAACGCGGTGACGTGGGGAACAATATCCAGACTTGGTCGCTGCTTTACTCTCACTCATCAAAAGAAGAATCTCTTTTTCGGATAGTTCTTCTAAAGCTTTTAAGTCGAAATAATAACCCTTGTCATCACCGGCAAAATCGATGATAAAGTCACTTGTATAAACGATATAACCTTGGGAAGTATTAATCGCTACGCCACAAGAACCTGGTGTGTTGTGACAGGTTTGGAAAAATCTCACTTCTCTTCCCGCAATCATATGATTAGAAGATGGTTCGATAATTTTAATATCAGCGACGAGTTTGACACCAATCGCGCGAGCTTGTCCCGCTAATAGACCAAATGTCTCTTTTGTGCAGTAAATAGGCGCTGGTGCTTTCGCGTAAAAATATTTCAAACCGGACATGCTTTCATCGTGTCCGTGTGTGATAATATAGGCTTTAATTCTTGCCTTATTTTCAATAAGGTAAGAAGGGTTAGGAATCATATAGTCAACACCGGGGATGGTTTTATCTGGTAAAGAGGTGCCACAATCTAAAACAAAAATATCGTTATTGATTTCCACCACATAACAATCTCGACCATTCTCGTCTAAACCACCAAGTGCAAAAACTTTGACTAAATCGTTCATATATTCCTCTAATATTGTCTATGTACAATACTTATAATAACTATATATTGCCCCTAAAATATTAGTCAATATTTTTCGTAATCAATATATCGACACCTAAGCCGAGAATATCTTTGGCAACCACATCACCAATTCTCGTTGGTGCGCTGACGGATAATTTATTGATCTCATCCATCACTTCAAAAATCTTCCCTTTTGGGATGTTTCCACTAGTCTTGACAGACACTAATAAGTCTTCGCGGTTATTAACTCTTACGGAGGAAGTTATCGTTCTCACAGGATTAGTTAATTCGCTAATCGCATAGTCCTTACCACGTGGGCAAGTGTTACCAGAAACGTTCATCTGGTCATCGACTCTTAATCGACAGCCTCTTGGGCAGATAATACATGTGAATTCTTTCATAAATTATCTCTCCTCAAGTCTCAAAGAGACTTCTTGACCTAATTGTGCGAGTTTTTCCTTATTTAATTTGACCATTACCATCTCGCTTGGAATTAAGACCGGTTTAAAGATTTTGGAGACCATTTGACCATTACTTTCGATGATCAAAAACACGTCTTTTACCGGTTTTCTGACACGGAATTTAAAGGTCACATCTTCTTCATTATCTTTGTTGATTTCTTGCGGTACAACATAGGAAATACCATCTTTTGGAGTAACGAGAATCTTCTCGCCGCGTTTGAACTCTCCTTTTAAGTATTCCGCAGCACCATGACCCGCTAATCTTCCTTCATCAGTGACAAAGTCAACGACGTCATGGACGTGTAAACAGTTACCACAAGAGAAGATACCTTCGATCATAGTTTCCATGTGCTCATTGACTTTAGCTCCTTTTGTGGAACTAGTTGGACAATCTATATAATCTAATAAGGATATATATGGAATTAAACCGACGGAAAGAATGAGGGTATCGCATTCAATTTCCATATCAGTTCCCGGGATAAACTGCATTTTTTCATCTACTGCGGTCAAAATGACCTTTTCTAATCTATCTTTACCGATGACTTTACTGACACTTCTACTTAAATAAAGAGGAATGTCATAGTCATTTAAACATTGGGCAATGTTTCTATTCAAACCATTGCTATATGGCATGATTTCACTGACACAGATGACTTTCGCGCCTTCAAGTGTCAAACGTCTGGCCATAATTAAACCGATATCACCACTACCGAGGATGACGACTTTTTTACCGCATAAATAACCGTGAATGTTCAAATATTTTTGTGCGGTTCCAGCGGTAATAATACCTGCACATCTATCGCCAGGAATTTGAATCGCCCCAGCCCCTCTTTCATAGCAACCTGTCGCCATGACGATGGCTTTAGCTTGAATCTTGATTGCACCTTCATCTTTGTTACTAATAGTAACAAGCTTATCCTTTGTCATATCGATGACCATCGCATTAGTCATATATGGAATGCCTAATTCTTTGACTTGATCAACGAATCTAGCGAGGTATTCAGGACCAGACAATTCTTCTTTAAATTCGGTCAAACCAAAACCGTTGTGAATGCATTGATTTAAGATACCACCTAAATTCTCATCTCTTTCGACGATTAAGATATCATCGATACCTTCTTTTTTGGCTTGGATAGCCGCGGCCATGCCAGCGGAACCACCACCGATAATTAATAAATCAACAGTTCTCATATTATTTGGTCTCCTTAATCTTTTCTAGGAGTATTGGTGAGAATTCACCATCGTAGCTAATCTCCAAAGGAGAAACGCCATAATACTTCGCTAAAATGAGGACGACACGTGGTTGACAGAAGCCACCTTGGCATTTGCCGAATCCCGCTCTGGTTCTTCTCTTTAAAGCTTTGACAGAATGTGGAGGATTACTTCTTGATAAAACATCTAAGATTTCACCGAGAGTGACCTTCTCACAATTACAAATAATTTGACCATAATTCTCATGTTCATTGATGAATTTGAAATCATTTTCTTTCATCGCGTTATATAGACGATGATATTTTCTGACACATGGGTTGGAATTAGCTTTTTCTTTCATAGAAAGAATAGGTTTCACTAATTTCTCCACAACATATTCACCAATCGCTGGAGAGGAGACAAATCCCGGAGATTCAATACCACCGACATTGATGAAATGCTTATCACATTTGGCGTATTCGATAACAAAGTCATGTCTAGTACAAGTTGGACGATTACCAGCGAACACTCTAATGACTTGGTTAAATGGAATAGATGGGACCATTTCACTAGCTTGGGCTCTGACATTCTTGAGTGTTGGTGGGTCAGTGCGGTAATCTTCTTTTTCATCGGTTAATTCGCTAGATGGACCGACTAGATAGTTACCGCTTGTGGTCATCGTCACCAAAATACCTTTACCTTTTTCACTTGGTAATGGGAAGATGACGTGATTCACTAATCCTTCTTTATAATGATCTAATACAAAGTATTCGCCTTTTCTGGGGGTGATTTTCCAGTCAACTGGTTCCACCATTTCGGCAATCTTATCAGCAAAGCATCCAGCGGCATTGATAACCACTTTGGATAGGAATTCACCTTTTTGTGTTTTAACTAAATATTCCTCACCTTGTTTTTTGATTGATTGAACTTCTTGATTTAAGAATAATTCGACACCATTATCAATCGCGTTTTCTACGGCGTGGCAGACGAAATTAAAGACATCAACAATACCAGCGGTTGGGGCTAATAAAGCACCTTTTACGCATGGATTGATATTTGGTTCGAGTTTCTTTACTTCTTCAGCGCTTAATAGTTCAACTTCAACACCATTTTGTTTGCTTCTTTCGGCGAGTTCCTTTAATAAAGGAAGTTGTTCGTCATATAAAGCCACAGTCAAAGAACCAACGCGATGGAAATTCACGTCTAATTCTTCACAAATCTTGTCAAACATCGCATTGCCAGCGACGTTGAATTTGGCTTTGTTTGTTCCTGGCACTGGATCGTAGCCAGAATGAACAATTGCACTATTGGCGTTACTAGTTAAATTACCGACATCGTTTTCCTTATCTAATAAGGCTACTTTGATGTCATATTTAGCTAGGTTTCTGGCAATCATCGCACCAGTAACACCAGCACCGATGATTAATACATCAAATTTTTCCATATAATATAAATCTCCTTTTATAGTAATGGAGTAAATAACTTAATTAAGGTACAGAACCAGCGAGTTCCACCATATGGGCGGTAATCTTTATGAACTGGTTTACTGACGGAAATCATCTCATCGAAATCGGCGCGAATCTCTTTTAAACATGGATTCTTATATAATAAGGTTCCACATTCAAAGTGATGGACTAAGCTTCTGAAGTCGAAGTTAATCGTTCCCACAAAGGCTAATTCATCATCGGCAATCGCGGATTTCATGTGGTTAAATCCTGGCATATAGATATGAATATGAACACCGGATTCAAGTAGATAATGGAAGTGACTCTTCGCTACCGCAAAGACGGCTTTCTTATCAGGAATACCTGGCAAGATAAGGTGGACATCCACTCCTCTTAATGCCGCATTTCTCATCGCATCTATTAATTCATAGGTCGGGACGAGATATGGAGTGGAAATATAGCAACTCTTTTTCGCGTAATTCAAGATATTGACATAGTTTTGTTCACCGATTAAATGGTTATCAATTCCACCAGGACCATCGCCAAATGGCATGACATATCCCGGATCATCAAATTTTGGATAATCGTACATTAAGAAATGGTTATAATCACTGACTAAACCAGTACATAAGTCATAGTTTTGTAGGAAGGTGGCAATTAAATTATTAATTGCACTGCCTTCAATCTTCACCATTGTGTCTTTCCAATAGCCAAATCTTTCGATGATATTTGCGTATTCATCTGCGAGGTTGATACCACCAGTAAAGGCCATTTGATGGTCAACAATAACAATCTTTCTATGGTCTCTATTATTGTAGACACCGGATAATAATGGTCTAAATGGATGGAATTTATAGGCTTTGATGCCATGTTTTTTCAAAATACTAGGTGTGAAATAAGAAATTGTTCCACCACAACCCATATCGTCATAGACGATTCTGACATCAACACCATCTTCCGCTTTTTGCTTTAAAACTTCTTGGACTTGGGTCCACATTTCACCATCGGTGATAATGAAGAACTCAATAAAGATGAATTCTTTAGCTTGTTTGATTCCTTCAATAAAAGCCGGGAAGAATTCTTCACCGCTCTTATAATAAGAAACGCGATTATTTTTATGAGCACCTAATAAGGTTGTGTTATGTAAATAATTGAATGCACCAACAGCATTTCCAAGGTCTTTTTCGTATTGTTTTTCTTCACCTTCATTTTTGAATTTGAAATGAGCATTATAAGCATTTTTTGTGGCGGTAATAATGACGTTGTCTTTGCGGCGTAAACCATGATTACCAAAGATTAAATACATCATAGATGTAAAGAATGGTAATAATAACATCATGACAATCCATGGAATCTTGAATTCTGGATCTTCTTCTTTATTAACAATTTTAAAGAAAATAATGACTCCCACAACAAAGGATATGCCTTTGAACAAAAGATAGAATAACGCTGTCCAAAGTGACGTTTTGATGTCTTCTTGATTAATTAGTCCAGAATTAACTAAAACATCATCGAGGAAGAATTGTACAAATACCAACACTCCAACCTCGAGAATGAGCATCAAGAAAACAAAGAATGTTCCCGAGAAGAAAAATCTTAATACTTTTTTCATATTAAAAAACCTCATAGTTATTCTAACACAAAAAGGCTCTTAGAGCCTAAAAGATTAGCGAAAAATATGTACGCGCTTAAAATAGGTCGATTTTATCAAAAGAAAAGTCTAGACGAATCTAGACTCATTTCTTGTTATTTTTTGAATTTTCTGGGACCTTTGTGTGAATTGTCAGGTCTGGAAATATGTTCAGTTCTTTGGGGGCGTTCTTGGAAATTCTCTGGTTTTGGTTCAAATTCCTTGTGGGAAACTTTGACTTTACCATGATCATCGATTTCCACGACTCTCACTTTGATCTTGTCGCCGACTTTGACAACGTCACTTGCGCGGTTGATGAATCCCCAACCTAAGCGGGAAACGTGACATAAGCCTTCGACATTACCGAATAAGTGGACAAAAGCGCCATATTCTTCTACTCTGGTGACTTCACCTTCGAAATCTTCACCAACTTTGGCTTCTCTAACGATATCAAGAATCATCGCTTTGGCCTTGTTGATGGTTTCTCTATCCATATGGTAGATGGTGACTTGACCATTATCTTCGATATCAATCTTCACGTTATCGCATTGAGCAATAATTTCATTGATGACTTTACCACCAGTACCGATGACTTCTCTAATCTTATCAACATCGATCATGAAGGTATCCATCTTAGGAGCGTATTTACCGACTTCTGGACGTGGTTCAGAGATGGCTTTAGCCATAACTTCTCTGATTTTGGCTCTCGCATCATTAGCCTGAGCTAATGCTTCACGTAAAACGTCTTTGGTAACACCTTTAATTTTGATATCCATTTGTAAGGCAGTAATACCTTTTTCGGTACCAGCCACTTTGAAGTCCATATCACCGAAGTGATCTTCTAAACCTTGGATATCAGTAAGGATGGTATATGGATGTTTTCCATCTAATGGACCAGATGTAATTAAGCCCATTGCGATACCACTGACCATGGCTTTGATTGGGACGCCAGCCGCCATTAAGGACATACAGGAAGCACAGATACTAGCTTGTGAGCTAGAACCATTACTTTCCACGACTTCTGCCACTGTTCTAATGGTGTATGGGAATTCTTCTTCACTTGGAATGACATAGCTTAAGGCTCTTTCACCTAAAGCACCGTGACCGATTTCTCTTCTTCCTGGAGAACCCATTCTTCCGACTTCACCGACGGAATATGGTGGGAAGTTATAATGATGCATCCAGTGTTTGGTTTCTTCTGGAGTTAAGTTATCGATGATTTGTTCATCGCTCTTAGCACCTAATGTGGTAATGGAGATAACTTGTGTTTGACCACGTGTGAACATCGCACTACCGTGAACTCTTGGTAATAAATCGATTTGCGCGTCTAATGGACGAATTTCATCGACTTTACGGCCATCAGGTCTAATCTTTTCTTCAGTAATTAATCTTCTAACTTCGTTAGCGACTAAGATTTCTAAAGTTTCATTGACCATGTGCATAACTTTTTGATGTGTTTTTTCATCAGGATAGCTACGTGTATCATAGTCATCTAAGATTTCATCTTCGATAGCGTCGATTGCGTCTTGTCTTTCGAGTTTATCAAAGATAGAAATGGCTTTCTTTAATCTTTCATTAGCTCTATCTGTGACATCTTTTTCAATTTCAGGATCACATTTATAGAGTTCGATTTCTCTTTTTGGCTTGCCGACTTCTTTAATGATTTCTTCTTGCCAAGCACATAATTTCTTAATAGCTTCATGGCCAAACATTAAAGCGTCTAACATTTCTTCCTCGCTTAATTGATCAGCGCCCGCTTCCACCATGTTGATGGCTTCTTTGGTACCGGCGACTGATAAATTTAAGTCACTGTGTTCTTTTTCTTCAACTGTAGGATTGATAATAAACTTACCATTCACTCTTCCAACTTGAACACCCGCGATTGGGCCATCAAATGGAATATCAGAAATACCTAATGCTAATGAAGAACCTAACATTGCGGTCATTTCTGGTGTGCAATCTTGATCCACAGACATCACTGTGTTAACGATTTGCACTTCGTTTCTAAAACCTTCCGAGAACATTGGTCTAATTGGACGATCAATGAGTCTGGCGGTTAATGTGGCATGTTCACCAGCACGACCTTCTCTTCTTAAGAAGGATCCTGGGATTTTGCCAACTGCGTATTGCTTTTCTTCATAACCAACTGTTAGCGGGAAGAAATCGCCCTCTTTGGGCTCATCAGAACAACACGCTGTGGAAAGAACGGCTGTTTCATTTAATCTGACTAGGACTGCGCCATCAGCTTGTTTGGCGATTTCCCCCGTCTCAACAACGAATTTCTTTCCTTCGAATTCTAATTCGAATACTCTTTTCATTCTTTTACCTCTTTTTTAAAATTTCAACGCTTGAATTATATAGCAATTAAAACTCATTTTAAAGAGTTTTATAAATAAAAAAAATCACCTTGCGGCGATTCTTTAGTTTTTTTCAGGGATTATTTACGTAATCCGAGTTCAACAATGAGCTTTAAGTAAGCATCACGGTCGGTTCTAATGAGATAGTCTAATAAACTACGACGTTGTCCGACTAATACGCTTAATGCACGTTTGCTGGAAGCGTCATTGTGGTTCGCTTTCATATGTGCGGTTAAAGCTTTGATTTGTTCGGTTAATAATGCGACTTGGACTTGGACTGAACCGGTGTCTTTTTCGTTCTTACCGAACTTTTTAACGAGTTCTGCTTTTCTTTCTTTTGATAAAGCCATAACTGTTTCCTCCTTCTTTTTGTTCTTAACTATCTCCCGGGAAAACGTTGAGGAATCGATTACCTGAGGGATAGTCGCCTTGAATATAATAATGGTAAAACCATATTATTGCAAAATCTTTTTTGCTTTTTGTTTATCTTTTCCTAATTGGACCTTCAAATCATCAAGGGAATCGAACTTCTTTTCCTCTCTAATGAATTTAACAAATTCAACGAAGATATTTTTACCATACAAATTGCCATCAAAATCAATGAGGTGAACCTCAATTGCTGGGCTCGCTAACGGGTTAATTGTGGGGTGTGTACCAACATTGATAATAGCTTTATATTTTTCTCCGAATACATATCCATATCCGACATAGACGCCTGACTTTGGAAAGACATATTCGTATTCTAATTTCATGTTCGCGGTGGGGAAGTCAATCTTCTTACCGTTTTTAAAACCCGCCATAACAGTGCCGTTAACGCGGTAATATCTTCCGAGCATTTCAGCGACACTTTCCATCTCTCCTTGTTGAATTAAAGAGATGATAGTTCTTGAAGAAATCTTCAATTCGTGATTCTTTTCAAAGTCTTTGACTTTCACATTGAAGAATCTCTTTAAATAATCGACATCACCTTCTGCACGGACACCGAAGTGATAATCACTACCGCAACATATTTGATACGGATTAATAGGAAGTAGTACTTTATCGATAAATTCATCTTTTGTGGCATTGACTGTCTGGCGATCAAAATCCATTAGGAATAAATAATCAACACCCATCTCTTCAAAAATATCTGCTTTATCAGAGATGGAAGTAATGCAGTTATCGACGAGTTTTCTGCCCATCACAAAAGCAGGTGATTGACTGAATGTGAGGACGCCTAATTTATAACCTTCTTTTCGTGAATTTTTTATAAGGGATTGATGGCCGATATGGACACCATCAAAGAAGCCTAAACAGAGGATTAAATCAGGTATTGCGTCTAATTTATCTCCAAGCCTAAATTGAATAATTTCCATCTTCTAATAAACCCCTTTGGCATTTAAAGCGTCCATTTTCATATTTATATATGGCAATGACAGTGTGCTTTTTATCTACCGCTAATAGTATATCACGACTTTTAGACATGTCTTCTGGTAAGTGAACGCCATGACTGGCTTTAATAGCCCATTCATCATCTAGTTCCACCATCGGTAAAAATTTTAATGCATCATAAATGCTCAATATTTTCTCTTCTTTAACGTCTAAAACTTGGATGGCGTCCTTTATATCAAAAGGACCGACCTTTGTTCTTCTTAAGGAAATGAGGTGCCCTAAGTTATCTAATCTCTTAGCGATTTCTTCACCTAAAACTCTGATATATGTGCCTTTGCTGACATTGCATCTAAAAGTGATCTCATCATCTTTGAAATCTAATAGTTCTAATTCATAGATGTTGATATCTCTTGGTGGTCGATCAACTTCAATACCTTGCAAAGCAAGATGGAACAATTTTTGTCCTTTATATCTCACCGCGGACACCATTGGAGGAACTTGTTTTTGTGGCCCGATTAATCCTTCAAAAACCTTCAATATTTCTTCTTTTGTGGGCGCTTTAACTGGTTTTTCTTCCAAAATCTCATTGGTTTTGTCACCAGAAAGTGTCCTACTTCCGAGTTTTAATGTGGCGATATATTCCTTATCTAAACCATCTAAACAAATATTCGTTTTTGTGGCTTGACCGATAGAGACTACAAGTAATCCGGTAGCAAATGGATCAAGCGTTCCACTATGACCGACTTTTTTCATATGGAAAATATGGGATATCTTGGTGACGACGTCTCTTGATGTCCATCCTTCTTGTTTATCAATAAGAAAAAAGCCATTCATACTTTTAATTTACCTATCAAAAATAATATAATATTTTTCACAATGAAGGCAATTCGGACTTTACTCGCTTGTATCCGTAAAGCGGATCAAACTTATAACCTTATCAATCATGGCGATAAAATAGTCGTCGGTTTATCGGGTGGAAAAGATTCCATTGCCCTTTTATATTGCTTAAATTTGTACCGCAAATTCTCGCATACTGATTTTGAGATTCAACCTGTGACCTTAGATTTAGGTTTTCCATCATTCAATCCAGAACCTCTAAAAGAGTTTTGTGCTTCTTTAGGATTAAATCTCATCGTTCACGATAGTAAAGAAGTGTTTGAAATATTAAAAATTCAGCAAGAAAAGCAAAATCTAAAACACTTGCCCTGTTCTATCTGCTCCAGAATGAAAAAAGCGGCAATTAATAAAGTCGCAAATGAAATCGGCTTTAACAAAGTGGCATTTGCTCATCACGCAGATGATGCGATTGAAACACTACTTATGAATCAAATATATGGTTCTAGATTTGCGACATTTTCTCCCAAAATGCATTTAGAAAATGCCGATATCGATTTCATTAGACCATTCCTTTTGGTGAGAGAAAAAGATATCAAACAATTCATCAAAGAAGAAGGAATTAATGTCGTCGGTTCATCTTGTCCTGCTGATAAAAATACAACCAGAGAAGAAATCAAAATATTATTAAATAATATTTATCATCAATTCCCCAAAGCTAGAGAAAACTTTTTGACAATGATTTCTAATTATGAACAAGAAGATTTATGGGGTAATGAAATCTATCTACAAATTGACCAAAATGGTTTAACTTTAAAACCAGTCGTTTCTCCAATTGATCAGTGGCATGTCGTTAATATCAGGCAGCAAGTCTTTAGAAATGAACAAAACGTTCCTTTTGAAGAAGATGAAATATATGAAGAAGAGATAGAGAGCACTACTTATCTTATTTATTTAAATAAAGAGGTTATAGGAACAATCAGATATCGTTTAGTGAATGATGCCTATAAGATTGAAAGATTCGCAATTTTAAAAGACTATCGCGGTAAAGGATGTGGCAAAAAAGCCTTCAATTATCTCGTTGAACTAATTGGTGCGAGATTTAACCCTTGTCTAGTGACACTTAATTCTCAAGAACCAGTTATTAAATTCTATAAAAAATGCGGCTTTACGGAAGAAGGAGAATTCTTCTATGAAGCCGGCATTAAACACATCAAGATGAATAAGGAGATCAAATAATTGATCTTTTTATTTTAATTTCATTCCTACTTTAAAAGCGTTAGCGACTTCTTCACCGATAACGTGATATTTTCCATTTGCCCCATCAAAGCAAAGGGGTTCTAGCTTTTTGATATCAATCTTGCCATCAGTTAAAACTGATTCATCAATAGAAATATTGACGATTTGGCCCACTAAACTACCACCTTCACCCATATTTCCATCTAAAGAAACGAGTTCACATTCTAGTGTCATCGGGAATTCTTTAAATAAAGGAGCGTTGACCTTTTCACTTTTATAAGGGTGTAGTCCTGCTTTTTCTAACTTTTTAGGCTCGTTAGCGAGGCTCACGAGTCCGACATAGTCACTGGCTTCCACCATCTTTTTTGTGGCCATAGAAACGGTAAAAGCTTTGCTCTTACGGATATTATCGGTTGTGACATGTCCACCAAGAGAGATAGTTATCTGATTATAATCGTATATTCCACCCCAAGCAGCGTTCATCGCATCCGCTTCACCTTTCTCGTTATATGTACCAATGATTAGTACAGGCATTGGATATAAAAATGTTTTTGCGCCAAAATCTTTTCTCATAAATATTTCCTCGCTTTTATTATATAAAAAAGAGAGCTTAATAATAAGCCCTCAATTGTTTTATTTCTTTAATAATTCTTCGATGCGCGCTTCTTTTTTGTATCCTTCATCGAGGACAAAGCTGATCTCTGGAATTCTTCTGGTATCCATTCTGGAAGCGAGTTCACTTCTAATGAATCCTTTGGAATGTTCTAAGACTTCCATACCTTCTTTAATCTCTTCATCTTTAATAAAGGAGACATATACTTTAGCGTAAGAGAAGTCGCTAGATACTTTCACTTCGGGAATAGAGACGAATCCGAGATGGGGATTTTTTAAATCGAATTGAATGATCTCAGCGATATTCTTTCTGATTAAAGAGGCAATTCTTTCTTGTTTATTCGCCATAATTAATTGCTCTTTTCTTCCACCATTTCGTAGCCTTCAATGATATCTCCTTCTTTAACATCGTTAAAGTTTTCTAATAAGATACCACATTCAAAGCCTCTTTTAACTTCCTTAACGGAATCTTTTTCTCTTTGTAAGGAAGCAATCTTACCTTCGTGAACGATGATACCATCGCGTAAGACACGGATTTGTGAAGCATTCTTGATAAAACCATCAACGATCATACAACCACAGATGGTACCGAGTTTACTGACTTTGAATAATCTTCTGACCTCCGCTTGTCCGGTAACGCGTTCCACCATTGTGGGGGCGAGCATACCTTTCATCGCGGCTTGAATTTCTTCGATTAAAGCGTAGATGATACGGTGTAATCTAATTTCCACTTTCTCTTCTTCCGCTTTGGCTCTAGTCTTGGCATCAGGTCTAACATTGAAACCATAGATAATAGCTTTGGAAGCACTTGCCAATAAGACATCGCTTTCGGTAATTGCACCACTTGTGGCTCTTACAATATTAATCTTAATATTGTCACTAGATAATTTCTCCAATGAACCCTTAACAGCTTCGGCACTACCAGTGCTATCCGCTTTGATGATGATATTGATATTCTGTGTTAAGCCTTCTTTGGCTTTGTTGAACAAATCATCTAAACTTGCGGCGCTAGTCTTATTCTTTTCTTTCGCATCTTTAATTTGTTTTCTCTTCATCGCGATTTCACGAGCTTCCGCTTCACTTGGGAAAGCCATGAAACGGTCACCGGCTAAAGGAACTTCTGCTAAACCGATAACAGAGACCGGGGTACTAGGTGTAGCAACTTGAAGAACTTTCTTAAATTCATTAGTCATTCTTCTAACTTTGCCATAGCCGGTACCGACTACTAAATAGTCACCTTCACGTAAGGAGCCGTTTTGGACTAATAAAGTAGCTTTTGGACCTTCATTTTTATCTAATTTAGCTTCTAAAACTGTACCTAAAGCATAACGATCTGGGTTCGCTTTGAGTTCCGCCATTTCGGCAACTGTAAGAATCGCTTCTAATAAGCCATCGATATTTTGTTTCTGCTTTGCAGAAATCTGGACAGAAATAACATCTCCGCCGAAATCTTCAACGACGATTTCATGGGCCATTAATTCGTTTTTCACGCGGCTTGGATCGGCGCCTGCTTTATCCATCTTATTGATCGCGACAATAATTGGGACTTTAGCGGCCTTGGCGTGGTCGATAGCTTCAATTGTTTGTGGCATAACACCATCATCTGCAGCAACCACTAAAACGACGATATCAGTGACAGAAGCACCACGACTTCACATCGCAGTAAAGGCTTCGTGTCCAGGAGTGTCGATGAAGGTAATCTTTTGACCATTGATTTCTTTTTGATAAGCACCAATTTCTTGGCTGATGCCACCCACTTCACCGGCGACGAGATTAGAATTTCTAATCGCATCAATAAGGGTGGTTTTACCATGGTCAACGTGACCCATGATGGTCACAACCGCAGGACGGGCTTTGAGTTTTGAAGGATCATCTTTGATTTCAACTTCTTCGAAGTTCTCGGCAGCGACAATCTTTTTCTTTTCAAAGTCGTAGCCGAATTCTAAACACACAGTTCCGATTAATTCATCATCGAGAATGGTGTTAATAGTAATCATTTTTCCTTGTAAGAAAAGGAATTTAATTATATCTCCAACAGGGACGTTAAGAGATTTGGATAATTCGCCAACGGAAATTGCGCCAGTATAAGTAAAGACACCACCATTGACTTTTGTTCTCACTTTATCCGCGCTTACTTTCGTGGAAACGTTAGCTTCACGATTGTAAACAGGTTTATTGTTTTTCTTTCCCATATAAACACCTTCTTTCTTACTAATTTTGCTCAAAGAGCAAGTTGAGGATTAATTATTAGCGATTGTCATCGTCGTAATAATCATCGTAATCGTCGTAATCGACGTCATCCTCGTATTCTTCTTCCTCTTGACGTTCTTCTTCTTCCATCTCACGAAGTTCTTCTTCGGTGTAGATAGACATACGTTCGGCACCAGATGTGTCGAGAGCGCCTTTGGAATTTTCTTCTTCCTCGTTATCTTTCTTTTTCTTGTTAGAACGACGAGCGCCTTTATTGGCTTGTTTGTTACTTTCTTCAGATAAGGATTTTTCGAGATCTTCAAGAGAAGTTGTAGTTTTAACTTCTTTCTTTTCTTCCTTGACTGGAGCGACTTCTTCTTTAACTTCAGGAACTTCTTCAACAGCCTTAGGTTGTTCTTCTTTCTTAACTTCTTGAACTTTTGGAGCGGCGATTTCTTCTTTTTCGCTGGCTTGTTCGAGAGCTTCTTGAAGTTCTTCGTTATTTTCTTCTTTATAAACACGTTCTTGTGGTGCGACATAGCCTTCTGGTAAACCAGGTAAGACACTAGCACTTTCTTGGCTGGATTGATATTGAGCAGCAAGTTTTTCGTAAGCTTTCTTGCTCTTTAAATCAGCATCCTTAGCTTGTAATTCTTCAAATGTTTCGAATTCTAAGCCTTCTTCTGCTGCTTGGGTTTCGGTCTTAATATCGATGTTATAACCAGTTAAACGAACCGCTAATCTAGCATTAACACCTTTCTTACCAATCGCTAATGATAAGGAATCGTCTTTGACGATTGCGGTGGCAGATTTATTTTCTTCATCAACGATAATACCGACGACTCTGGCTGGTTTTAAAGCTTCCATGATGAATAAACCTGGAACTTCACTATAACCGATGATGTCAATCTTCTCTTTGATTTGTCCGTTACCTAATTGGCCCACAATCTTTTGAATTCTGCTACCATTAGGACCGATACATGCACCAGCAGGATCGACGTTTGGATCTTCGGTATAAACAGCAACCTTACTTCTTTCGCCAGCTTCTCTAGCGACACCTTTGATGATAATGGTGCCGATATTTATTTCATAAACATCTTCGGTGAATAAGCACTTTAAGAATCCTTCGCTAGCACGGGAAACGACAATACGTGCACCCTTGGTTCCACTATCAACGTTAGAGACGAATAATTTAATTGGATCACCCACATTAAATCTTTCTTCTCCAATCATTTGACTTCTTGGAAGGTAAACGCTTGTTCTTCCGACGTTCACGGATAAGCCCCTATCATCAGCTTTTTCAACACGACCAGTAATCATGGTGCCAATCTTGTCTTTGAAAGCTTCATAAAGGACATCTTTTTCCGCTTCGGCAAATTTTTGCTTTAAGATGCTTTTCACACTCATGGCAATGGCTTTGGTCAAATCATCTGGTGAGGATGGAATGATGAATTCATCGCCAACTTTGTATTTTTTGCTCTTATCTAATGCATTAGCGTCTTCGACACTAATTTCTTTGAAGTCGTCTTCCATAACTTCTTCGACGACTTGTTTGATCTGGCACATCTCGATATTGCCAGTATCAGGGTCAATTGTGACACGGATGTTATCATCTTCATCAGTGGCTCCAATTGATTTCTTGTAGCCCTTAATCATCGCTTCTTTAATCGCGGTGAGGATTACTTCTTTACTAATTCCTTTACTCGCTTCGATCTCGTCAATCGCGGCAAGGAATTGTGCGCCATTAATAGCCATACATAAATTCTCCTTAAAATTTAATTGCTAAACGCATTTTTGATATATTTTCTTTTGTTATATCAACTGTTTTAATTCTGGTTTTTACCTTGTATTCAAGAGTAATTGTCTTGCTGGAAAGGCCCACCAGTGTGCCTTCATAGATGTTTTCTCCATCAATCGGATTAATGAGATGGACGTGAACGTAACGATTGATATATCCATCTAATTTGTCCTTATCGAGTGGTTTTTCCGCCCCGAGAGAAGAAACATCTAATGTGTAGGAGTCTTCAAATGGATTGATTTCATCAAGATATTCATTTAAGGCTCTTGATATTTCCACGATCGCATCCATATCAATAGGTTCGACTCTATCAACAACGATGGAAAGAATCTTATCTCCTTTTTCAATATGAGTATTCAAACTAATTAACTCATAACCCAAGGAATTCACTTTTTCTTTTACTAAATCAAATAGTTCCATTATTCTTCCTCCTTTCCCTTAAAAACAAAGAGTGGCCTCTCGGTCACTCTTGCTAAAGAGTATTAGCACCCTTTCGGATGCATAATGAATATATCATTATCAAATTATTGTTGCAACATGAAAATAATATTTTTATTAAAAAAGGGCATTAATTCAATATTTGACGTGCCTCACACGAATTACGGTAAGGTCACAGTGTTGACACATATTATATAGTCCTGTGAGAAATAGATATCGTGTGTTCTTATAGTGAATGAGATGTATTCAATTGCTGATGTCGTCACAGCTTGATTAAACACATTCGGCACATCTGGACCATATTGAAATAATATTTCCGATAAGTTTACCTTTTGTCCATCACAATAAATTTCTAATTCCGAATTAGTGGGAACATTTTCATATACATATTCTCTAGTTGAATTGTTGTCCTGAATATAAGTTTCTACGCCATTAAAGAATAATTTGTCTGCTTCTGCCAATTTGAATTTTGGTAAACAAGTTACCACACGCGTTTCTTCATTGATGGTAATATCCCATCCATCGAAAATATATTTTTGACCGAGAGGTGGAACAGAATTGCATGGAGGATAATAATCATAATGATCCTCATAATATTGGGCAAAATCAGTTCCGTATGGGAAATTATGATTTCCTGTATAATACATTTCATGCCCATCATCATCACAATAATGAACGGTGTACATGATTTGTTCGTATTCCGCTACTAGTGTCATATCTTCAGTCACAACATAACCAATGAATGACCAGCGTTCGCCTTTATATGACCAATACAAAAAGTCATATCCTTCTAAAGAAGGGTTGGATGGCTGAGTCACTTTTTCACCATGCATAATGTTTTGCGATGGTATTGTTCCACCGCCTTTTGTATCAAATGTTACTGTGTGTGATTGCTTATTGCCCAATCTACCATTTAATAAATCATCAAGCCATTCTTGCTCGGTTCCTGTATATTCAGGGTGTGCTTCACAATATAATTCATAGGCTGATTTACCATCTTCTCCTCTTGCCTTGACACCAGTATCGGTTTCTCCAATCCACCAATTGCCATTTTCGCCAATATAAGGCGTTTGACCATCAGCACCTTTTATAGTGGCCAGCCACTCTTCATACGTTCCTTCAAAACCGGCTTCAACGGCCAAAATATATATAGGATATCTAGCATCATTGCTATAATCTGTTTCGCTTGATGTTATCTCAGAAGAATCTGGCTGCAAAACAGCTTGTTTGTTTTTTGTGGCGCAACTAGAAACAGTCGTTCCAAAAAGAACCAAAGATAAAAGAAATTTAGATAGGTTTTTCATAAAAACAATCTCCCTCTAATTAAATATTATATATTTTTAAAGGCATACAAAAAACCGGAATTTCCGGTTTATTGTTTTACTTATATGGGTCAACGCTTACTGCGCCATCCTTACACACTACTGTGGTCGTTCCGGCTTTGCTCAACCAGTTACTACCACGGGTGATCTTTCTCCAATCTTCTTTGGTCCCGGCATAATTAATGCGTTTTAATTTGCCACAATTGAAGAAGCAGTTTGCGCCGATATTCTTCACACTAACTGGGATTGAGACAACTTTAAGTCTCAAACAGTTAGAGAAGGCACCAACACCTAATTCAGTAACTCCATCAGCGATTGGAGCGATTTCTAAGGCTGTATTCTTCGCGAATGCATGACCACCGACATTGGTAATTGCCGGAGGTAAGTCGTTGCGGTAGACACCATTATTTCTTTCAAATGGTTTCTTTTCTGGATCGACTTCTATGAATTCGATATCTTCACGATAATATCTACCAGCTAAACCGAAGAGCCAAATGAAGAATAAGATAACAAACACTCCACCAGCGGCACTAGCGATATATAAGCTTGGGACGAGCCATGTATAAACGACTTTGCCCATGCCTTCTAATCCTGCATATGTTGCGGATAGATTCATGACGCGATTTAAATACCAGCCAAGTCTCCAGGCATCTAATAAGAGCATGCCGTTAGCAACCATCGCCCAGAAGGCAGTCACCACTGGCGCACCTTTTCTGGTCATCTTGCCTCTAATTAAGAGGGTCAAACCTTGGATGAAAAGAATAAGGGCTAATAAAGCGGATAAGAAATACCAAACCGCAACGGCATAGACGTTTTCTTTAACGATGTAGTAATACAAAATGTTATTACTCACCGCACTAGAAGCATATGCGTTTTGGTTGATTAAATTTAAGCTAGCAGCGGGCATATTAAATAAGTGTTTGATCAAATCCAAAATGTTAATCGCTGCGCTACCTGCTACAAACTGGGTATCAGCGGGGACGGATTCAATATAGAACTTGGCCCACGGGAACATTGGCAGAAGCCAAAGTAAACCAGGAATTAAAATAGAAAAGAGGCAGAAAATGCCCATTAAAGTTGCGGCAGCGTTGTGACGCTTGGCAATCCTAACATGTGTTAAATACTTCAGTTTTGCCATATCTAATATATTTTAGTCATGAATATTATATAAATAAAAGAAAAATATTTATTTTTCCGCAAAAATATGCGGTTTTTGCATTAATTTTGACAAATTTGCACGCTAATTGCTAAAACTCCATATCGGAGAATATCTTCTTTTTTGTAGTAAATTAACATATCATCTGGATCAGCTTTTTCATCCCTATCATAGCCGAGCATTTCTTGGGGAAAGGATGCGTATAATTCATTGAAGGAAGAATATTTGCTAACTGATAACACTAATGCTTTCATTTGTTCACCACTCTTTTGATTTGTGAAAATAATATAATCGCCAGGTTGAATTTTATCTCTTCCGTTTTTGTTTAAACGCATCTCTACTTTCTTCTTTCCACTTTGAAACAAGTCGAAAGGAATTTGAGCGAGATTCATTTGATATATTTTACTCATTTTATAGACTCTCAATTTGTAATTTGTTGAGTGCTAAATCAAAACCTAATTCAGCACTTCTTTTGAGCCAATAATTCGCTTTTTCTTTATCAGCAGAAACACTGATACCGTTTTCATAATAAATCGCTAAATTATACATACTCTTTGCGTCACCAGCGTTCGCACCTTGCTGATACCAATAGAAAGCTTGTTTCAAACTCTTTTTGATGCCTTCACCTTTGGAATACATAACGCCGAGGAAGTAGAAACATTCAATTTCACCTTCACTAGCGCCGCTATAGAAATAATCGAAAGCTTCTTCAAAGTTTTGTGCAACGCCATAACCATAATAGGAACAGTATCCTAAATGATGATAGACACCTTTTTCGCCGACTTCTAAGGCTTTTTCGTAGCACTGTCTCGCTAATGGATAACTTTGTGTTGTTCCGTTCGCATGTTCATAGAAATAGGCAAGTAAAAGCAAAGCTTTGCCATAGTTCATATCCCCTGCTTCTTTCACTAAGTTAAAAGCTTGAGGATATTGCTTATTGCGATAATAGAATAGACCGATATTGTATTTAGCCTTCACATCGCCATGCATTGCCGCAAGTTCATAATATTGACGAGCTTTGACTAAATCCTTTTCGCATCCGATTCCTTTCTCGTAAAAGTAGCCGAGTTTTCTTTCTCCTTCTGGATAGGAATAAAGTGTGGCTTTGTGGACATATTTAAAAGCCTTGTCCAATTGATCGACGGACCGATAATGTTCGGCGAGTTTCATCATGGCTTTGACATCGCTTTGATCAGCTTTTGTCATCAGAATGTTGAGTTCATTTTCAGTTAGCATATTAAATCACCTCGATATTAACATACCATAGTTATATAAAAATGTAAATAAAAAAATTAATTTAATTTTTTTAATATATAAATAATTACACTATTTTACATAAGAAAACACCACGATTGTGGTGTAAAAATAAAGGATGGAATTACACCATCCTATTCGAACAATTCAAACAAATTTTTAATGCGTATATATTTATCGGAATCGCTAAATTCTTCGTTCCGATCGATCAAAACGGCATTCACTCCTGCTTCATTCGCGGAGATGGTATCGTTAATCCCATCACCGACATATAAAACGCTATTAAGTGGTCCCTGATAGCCTAAATGGCGTAAGGTGGTTAGTATTGGCTCAGGATGTGGTTTTGGTTTTTCGTATTGATTTCTTCCGATATAGACGACAAATGTATCGACTGGAATACCCATTATTTCTAATACTTCTTTGACATGAACATCGCGGTTACTAGTAACAATACCCGCTTTGATATTGTGCTCTTTTAAATATTTAAAGAATTCTTCAGATTCAGGATAAAAACGATTGCTGTGTAAAGAATAATCACTATCGAGTGTATCGATGATATGTTGACAGAATTCTCCATATTTTTGGGGATCGGCACCAATCTTTTCGTAACCATCTTCTAATGGAATTCGCGAAAAATAAGCTGTATCTCTCGGATCAAATTCCACTCCGATTCTTTTATAAGAAGTTGTGAAAACATACTCTAAAGCGGGCATGGTATCTAGGAGCGTGCCATCAAAATCAAAGAGATATAAGTCATACTTTTTCATATTATAAATAATATAAAATAGGTTACCGAATAAGTCCACTTTTCATTGAAAAATGTCGATAACCTATTAGTTGGTTTGTATATTAAAGAACTATTTTACTTCGTTAACTTCTTCAGTGCCTTTGCTTTCTTCTTGCTGTTTAGCAGCTTCTTTTAAAGCTTTGGCTTCTTCTTTTTCTTTATCTACCCATTCTGGATGGTCTGCGGGGTTAGGACCTTGGGTGATAGTAAGTTGTGGATATGGAACAGTAATCTTATTTTCGTTCAAGAAGATATAAATATCTCTTTTCATATCTCTAGTGGTTTGGAAACGATCTTCTTCTTTCACCTTGGCGATAACTTTTAAGATAACTGCAGAATCCGCCATATCTTCGACACCTTTATAATACGGGCCTTCCACGATTGTGGGGATTCTCTTTTTCATGTCTTTAATTCTTTCGATTAAGAGAGTTTCGGTTCTTCCTAAATTCTCTTCGTAAGGAATAGAGATTTCCACGATTGCTAATGATAAAGCATTAGTTAAATTCACCATTGTGTTGATGGAGCTATTGGAAATAATCTTGACGTTTCCGCCAGCGTCTTCCACTTTTGTGCTCTTTAAGCCGATTTCTACGACTGTGCCACGGAAATTATCAACGACGACAATATCGCCAACCTCAAAGGCGTTATCAGCGACAAGGAAAATACCTGCCACAACGTCACTAATGAGCGTTTGACAACCAAGGCCGATAATAAGAGCGATAATTCCGATGGAGGCTAAGATCTTATTTGTGTCAACGCCCCATTTTCTTAATACTAAGAAGATAGCGACAATAATAATTGCCCATTTCACTAATGATCTCACAAGTGAGATAATTGTCGCAGCTTTCTTGTTTTTGAGTCTCAATTTATTGGTTCCTAAATTGAGTAAGGCAATAAATAGGATAACGATGACGATGACGACGATTGTATAAACTAATACGTCGACATTATTGCCAATCCATTTGCCCAATGCCACAAATCCGTTTTCCCCATCGAATAAGGGCTTGTTTTTGAAAATGGAATCCCAGAACAAGACGATAACAACCGCGACTACACCAAGTGTCCAACAAATGATGCTGGTAATTAACGCTTTCTTGTTAATTGGTTCCTTTTCTGTCTTTTTTGCTTTCATAAAATAGTTCCTCCTTATTTTATAAGCTGTCAAAATTTATAGTCTCACTGAATAAATATTCAGTGGTACCATCTCTGTCAACAACGCCATAAGTCTCCACGAGATATGTGGCTTGGAAATTGTATAATTCGGTGATTTGTTGGTTGGTCAAACCACTCAAAGTCATTTGAAATGTTTCTTGTGTACTTTCATCAGTAAAGTGGACTTCATAAGCTATGTAATCATTTGGATTTTCGATGTTGAGGTCCAAGAAATAGTTATAAACAACACTAGTTGTGACCGACTCATCTCTTTCTTTTCTAATTTGGACACAACCATTCATCTTGGTGAATTC
>JBGULD010000012.1:0-7690 GCA_045114745.1 Bacilli bacterium | reverse complement strand
AAAAGCGCTTGGCGGACCATACGGGAATCGAACCCGTGATCTTCTCCGTGACAGGGAGACATGTTAACCGCTACACCAATGGTCCTTGTTCGCAGCGCTTTTATATTATCAAAGAAAACCATATAAATTGCAAGAGGAAATATCAAAAAAATAAAGACCCTATTTCTAGGGCCTTATTTCGAGAAATTAATATATTAATAGTTTTCAACTCTTAATTCAAAATAGCTCTGTGCGTGGTTGCATGCTGGGCACACTTTTGGCGCTTCTTTTCCGACGTGGATGTGGCCACAGTTACGGCATTTCCAGACGACAACATCAGGAGCGATAAAGACTTTATTGTCTTTAACGTTTTCTAATAATTTGAGATATCTCTTTTCGTGTTCCGCTTCAATTTTGGCGACTAATTCGAATTTGGCAGCGATTTCTAAGAATCCTTCTTCTCTAGCGACTTTGGCGAATTCAGCATACATTTCAGTCCATTCGTAGTTTTCACCACTCGCGGCATCTTTGAGGTTTTCTTCTGTGGATGGGACAGCGCCACCATGGAGATATTTAAACCAAATCTCAGCGTGTTCTTTTTCGTTTTCGGCTGTTTCTAAGAAAATCGCAGCGATTTGTTCAAAACCTTCTTTTTTTGCACGAGAAGCATAATATGTATATTTGTTTCTTGCTTGGCTTTCACCCGCAAAAGCGGTTTGTAAATTTTGTTCGGTTCTACTACCTTTTAGTTCCATAAGGATCTCCTTTAATGTTTATATTGTTATTATACTCGATTTAGTAAACTTTTATCACTCAATATTTCTAGTAAATCATCTAATGATGAAATATTTAAATTTTTGGTTTTGAAATATAGATCATTGATGATGTGGTCATATTCATTTTTCTCTTTTAAATAATCTTTATCGGAATAACCTAATAACGATTCTTCAATGACGGTTAATAGACATCTACGATACATCGCTAAGATGGATTTTTCTAACCAATATGAGACTTTAATGTTCTTATTCTTTAAGATGTTTTTAAATTTCAAATACATCGGTAATCCATCTTCGGGGTTATGCCAAATATCTATAAATAGATAATCGTATTTATTTAAGTCTTTTCTGGCAAAATTAAACGCATCATCTTGGATGATATGAATCTTCTCTTTATATTCAAATAAAGGAAGAATGTGTTTTTTAAATATTTGGATGATATTTGGATCTTTTTCAACAATTGTCACATCTATAACATCGTCTTTCACCGCGGACATAATGGGGAAATATCCTAGTCCCAAACCAAAAGCCAAAACATGACCACGACTCTCTTTAATAGAATCTCTCATCGTATTTATTTCATTTGGATCAGTGCTCATCCAGGTCACATCATCTTTTATGACCGCCAGATATTCAAAATTTGCGGCGAAATAACCGATTTGACTGACTTCTATGTAATTCTTATCAATTAGTATGTCATCATAAGGAATTGCTTGATAGGGCCTCACTTTTAAATAAGTGAGTTCATAATTCTTATCTTTATATGGTTTGGGTTTGATATTTTTTCGGAAATAATCATTTGAATAATCATTCGCTTTAATTTCTTTTATTGATGGTTCGATACGAGTTTTATAAAAATATAAATCTTCTTTATCATCTAGATTAAGTTCTAGATAATCCGCGACACTTTCTGAATAGTTTTGATAATCAAATTTGTTATCGCGTGAATAAAAACAGAAATCGAATAGTCCGTTTGCCGCGGCGATATTCATTTCTTTTTCTAAAAGTAGTCTTTCGATATCTTTTTTATTAACTTTTGAATAATCTATTTTCATTATCAATTTAATAATATGTGATTTTTATAGTTTATAAAAAACATTTTCATAAAATATGCTATGATTTTAGCGGAGGAAATAAAAATGGCGAATAGATCAATGGACTACTTCGGATTACCATGGCTCATCAGTGTCATCCTCGCAATCATTCCAGTCACATCCTGGATTTTAGGTTTTGCGACAAGATTCTCTGAAGGCCACTGGGTTTGTGGATTAATCCGTTTAATTTTTGGTTGGAACATCATCTGGATCTTAGATATCTTCTTTATGATTTTCACCCACCACATCTTCAAACTCTTCTAATCATTAGAGTTATTAAAATAAGCGGAGCAATCCGCTTTTTTGTTGCGCAAATAAACAAAAAGAAAAAGGCACTAAGCCTTTTCTTCTTCTTTTGCTTTTTTCTTCATCTCGTACATGTGTTCATCAGCACGATTGAAGACGCTTTGATAGTTGGGGTCAATTCCTTGTTTGAAGGTCGCCATACCAACAGAGAATTTATAAGTACCGGTTTCATCGGTATAGTTTTCTTTTTGGATGCGTTTAAATAAAGCTTCACGATCATCGTAGTCTTTGCTCTCTAAGATAGCGACGAATTCATCGCCACCGATACGGTAAACCGCGGAGTGAGTGAAGCAGTGACATAACGCCAAACAGGCACCTCTAATGGCCTGATCACCTCTCATATGGCCTTGGCTATCATTAATAACTTTTAAGTTATCGACGTCGCACATAACAACCGCGAATCTCGCTGTGCCATTTTTAATCTTGTTGTTGAGTTCGGCGACTTTTTCTTCTTGCGCAACCTTGTTTTTAACACCGGTTAGACCATCTTGGAACGCTAAAGCGTTCATCGCACTCTTCTCCGAACGCAAGTTGAGAATCATCTCTTCAAATGAATTGGTTAACTCGCCAATTTCATCTTTGCGTTTGCTCATCACATGGACATCTAAATCACCATAAGAAACACGTGCGATGGCCTTATTGAGTTCTTTGATGGGTCGGAGAATATAATTCATGACCACGAGCAATAAGACGGAAAGCATAATGGTAACCGCGACGTAAACAACGATTGGAATAGCAATCGAAGCATTCATCGCTCCGTATAATTCGCCACGTGTCGCTGATAAACCGAAAATCCAGTCGTTATGGAGTTCCGCAAAAGCGGCGATACGCCGTGTATTTTTATAACTATATTGATAAGTGGTATCGGAATGTAAATGAGTATCGCTTTTGATTAAATCGGATAAATATTTGCCTTCACTTTTGTAGCGACCACTTTCGTCGATATTTGAATATTCAGGGTGAGTTAATAGGAGATGTTTATCGTTTAAGATAAAACTATGTCCGGTTTTATAATCGGAATTAGCTTCAATAATGGTGACCATTGATTTAAAGTCTAAGTCCGCTCCTACGACACCCAAAAGGGAGTTAGTCATCGAGAAGAATGGAATTGTATAAGAAACGATATTTCTTTTGATATTTGCGTTATAGTATGGATCCATCCAAAGTGGCAATTTAGCTTCTATGGAATCATACCACCAACAGGTGTGCTCTCTATCTTCTTCACCATACATTAAAGTATTGGTGACTGGATGCAAAGCAAACTCGCCTACACTATTTTTGGTCCAGAAAAAGCCATCACCATTTTCATCTGATTCTGTTAAACCCGTGTATTCTGGATTTAAGACCAACCAGTAACCGGAAACAAGGTCTGTTTTAGCAGCGGCTAAATGGAAGACTTCTCTAAGAGTGCCCAAAGGTCCTTGAATCGTCGCACCATGGTTAGCTAAATCCGCCGTATCAGTAATGCGGTTTTCAGCAAGCATCTTAACTTCTTCAACAACGGTTTCCACTTTTAAGATAGCATCGTTAATTTCGTGTGATGATTCGTCAGCGGAATAAATCAACCGAGAATCGACGACATCTGTGGAATTTTTTGCATTAATTGCAGCCGAAGTAATAATACCGGTGGTCGCAGAAACGATCATCGCGGCTATACCTAAAATAGCGACTTTAATAGATAGGGAAATACGCTTCATCGTTTCAATTATACTATATAACGGGATTATTATTAAATAAATTAAGTCTATAAATGGCAATAACGCCTACGCATGACAAGGGGTAGCAAGCGTAGGCGATATTGGTTTTTTGCATTCAAGACCCTCTAAAAAATGAAGAATATATCAACAACTTTCAGGCTTTGAATGCCGATATTTTATTAGATTTTTAACATAATTCAATAAATATTAATAAGAAGAGACATTTTAGAAAAATTTATCTCATAATTAAGCAAAAAATCATTCGAGATAGAGTTGTTTTAGCCTTTCAATATCGACATGGAGGATATCTTTGATAAAGTTCATCGTCCCTCCATATAATTCATCCATTAGTTTGATTGATTCTTCTAGATATTCAATCTTTGCGGAGAAGACATCGAGCAAGTCCTTATGATATTGCTCGTTATAAAACGGTTTATATTTGACACTATTGAGGAGAGCATCCACTCTCTTTTCCATCGCGATATTAGTTAATAAATAATCTTCTTTCGCGTCTTCAATAGATACACCTAAAGCAATCTCAATAAGATAAGCCGCAAATCCAGCACGATCTTTGCCTTGTGAACAATGGAAATAGGTAACTCTATCATCTTGTAAAAGAAGTTCAAAGAACTTCGTATACGCTAATATCGGTTCTTCATCACGGACAAAACCGCGATAACATTCTTTGAGATGTTCAAATCCACTAGTGTGGTCACCCACAAACCAGAGGAGATTTCCATCATCTTTATTGCGATCTTCTTGTTTCACGTTTTCGTGTAAAGCAGGAAGATTATGATAAGTTACCCCTTTAAAGCGATAATCAGGGCGGTATAAATATTCATCTTCACCACGGAAGTCCACTATGTCTGTTAAATGAAAAGAATCGATGACTTTGACATCTTCTTCGTTAACTGTGGCTAAAAGACCACCGCGATATAAACGGCCATATTTGATATGATGACCATCACTAGTAACTAGTCCACCTAAATCGCGAATATTCTTTTGTACCGATAATTCGTATCTTTTCATCTTATAATTCTTTAATTTTCTCTAATTCTTCCTGATGACTTTTTGGTTCTTTGAGATTAATAAATTCCGCATTTGGATAGAGTTTTAGAAGTCTTTTTTGATCTTTAGGCATCTTGCCACTACCAGAGGAAAATAAGAAAGTTAATTTCTTATCTTTTAAATCGGTTAAATCGAGAACGCTATTAATCGCGGGAGGAGTTCTTCCGTTCCAAACGGGAGAGCCGATGATGATTTCATCATATTCACTAACATCATTGTTATAATCAATGAGTTTTCCTCTCTTTCTCATTCCAGCGCGAAATCCGCCACCTAAGATGCGGAAAAACGTCACTTTGGACATTTTCTTTTGCTCAATAACTTTTCTTAACTCGTAGCCTTTTTCCGCTAATAAATCGGCAACCATATCAAGATTTCCGGTTAAAGAATAATAAATTAATAATTTTTTCATAACTTTATCCTCATTGTTAATGAAATTATATCATTATTTGTCATCAAATAGAAAAAAGCCACTCACTATGAGTGACCTTATCCTTATTAATAGTATTATTATTTTACTTCGTGACGTTGAGTGGCGTTTTTAATGACATTACCTTCCGCGGTCCACAAAGCATCTTTATACCATTGAGGAGTTCTTCTATCGATTTCTTTTTCTTTATTCTGAAGTTCTTGATCTTGCGCTAAAACTTCATCTTTTCTTGCTAAGAGAGCTTTCTTTTTGTTACCTCTTAATACTGCTAAGACGATAGAACCCGCTAACGCTAATGAACCAACAATAATTAAGGCAATGGCGATACCGATTTGTTCAGCTGGAAGAGGGAGTATCTTAGCGACGGTTAATATACCAAAGGTCAGGGTTATAATAGCGACGATTAATAAGAAGATAGATATAGGCGCGAAAGCGGATTTATTCATAATCTTGAGAGTTCTATTCATCTCTTCACGTTCTTTTTTGACATTCTTCAAATCTTCTCTAACATCATTTAATGGTTTTAATTCATCACCGACATAAGTATCCATAAATCCGGTAAAACGGAAGCGCAATTCTTTTTCTTCCTTTTTAGTGCCATCAGAATTCTTGCTAACTGTATATAAATATTCATGGCTAATACCAAAATCAAAACTATATGCACCTTGCTCGACGAATTCATTTAATTGTTTAGCAGCGTCTCTTGCATCTTTAGCGACCATTACAAGTGGTTTCTTTTCCATAAAAATACCTCGATTCTATCAATGATTTTAACAAATATAATTATCAACTTTTTCCTGGTTTTTGTAAACAAAAGGGTTCTAATTAAGTAGAACCCCATTTCTTTTATCTCTTTTTCTCTCCGATAGCGAGATAATAATTCTCTTTTTCTAAATACATCATCTCATCGGATTCTTTTAATAAATCACTGACGGATTTGTCACCTTCGAGATTGAAACTATATCCAATCGCACAGCTATATTCTGTTTCTGCGACACTATCGCGTATTTGTTGAACGATATTGAGGACGTCTTCTTTTGAAGTTTTACGACACACGATGATGAATTCATCACCACCGATACGGTAACCGGATTGCTTGTTCTTTAATGGTTTAACAAAGCACATAGATAGAGTGACTAATGCTTCATCACCAGCGGCATGACCGACTGTATCGTTAATCTTTTTCAAACCGTTCATATCTATAGATATAATCGCGGTAATGGATTTTGGATCATTGCTCACATCAGCGAAATAAGCATGACGATTTAATAAACCTGTTAAGGAGTCTTTCTTAGTTAACTGTAAGACCGAGAATTCAAAATAGGAGAATAAGGCCACCGCAATAATCGTACAGAAGATTGAGGCATATTCATTTTGGAAAATAAATGGGAGCACTAATCCAGAGCCGAGAGCAAACGCTAAGAAGCAAATATAGGTAATTTCCATTGGGCGTTTATTACATTGTCTAATCAATAAATAGATTAGTAAGACACTATATAATCCCACCATAACGAATGGTAAGAATCCTAATGGCCCACGATGGAAAACGTTATTTTCATCGATGCTATAGACAATACCAGTAAAGATGGAAACGACATTGACCACCACTAATGAAAGCGCAGGTAAGAAGATAAACCAGCGCAATCTCTTGACTAATGCAAAGATAATAAGAGCAATAATCAGAGGCGTGGCGCTATACCTAATAGCGATCATCACATTACGAATTTCTTTGTATTTGGCAATATCGGCAATATAAAATTCCGCAAATACCAAAATTGACAATAAGAAAACAGCGCCTGTTAACACATACATACGTACAACAGTTTTTTTATCGAGAAATACTGTTGTAATGAGTGAAATGATAAATGCTAGTAAGACGAGGATAAGCGGCCAGTTTTGTAACAAATATTCCTTAACCATCATTGTCTTATTTTATAAAAATAACTATACATAGTCAAAGTAATTATCAATTTTAGTAAAAAAGCACCCTTAATGGATGCTTTTAATATTCAATTGGTTAAGATGTCCAGAAATGATACCAAGAGGTAAGCCACAATCCTTTTTTAGAAGTCGACTTTCTCTAAACGTTTTGAAGAAACGCGATAGACAACTGCATGTAATCCAAACGAAATGAGAAGGGCTAAACCGAGTATCGCAAATTGAATACCAATGTGTAAGTTATTGAGAAATCCTAATCCCGGGATGTATGGTAGACCAACTGTGAATAAGCCAATATAGACCACAAATCCTAAGATCGTGAATAATGTGGACATCACAATGGATTTACCATGTTTATAGTAGATTGGGAAGAAGATTAAGTCCGCGATAGCATACCCAATAATA
>JBGULD010000011.1:0-66225 GCA_045114745.1 Bacilli bacterium | reverse complement strand
TAATGAGCATTTCACGTAAATATTCGAAGTAAGCAGTCATAATTATTTCTCCCTTAAAATCTTGAATGATAAGTTAGCTAAGAAGCTCGCACCCATCGTTGAATTTATTGATCTTTTGTCCCATCCTTCTAAATAGACGGAAACAACTATTTTTCTTGGTTTGTTCGGATCTCTTGATACCGGTATTCTCACTAGTTCCGGATTATCAAGAAGTTCTTGTTTGGAATAAGATTGTTCTTCAGCAAATCTCATTCCGTTAGCATAAGATGCTTTTTCATCAAACATGTGAGTTCCGGCTTTATGGATGGCATCGAAGGCACTGTTTTCACCTGTATATTCTTTTTTATCTGAAGTCAATAAATCCGAATATACAATTAAGTTCCGATCATTCACATCTCCATAAACGGTTTCATATAACTCACCATTTTCTAAGAACGTGTCATAGCAGTGATCATTCTTATCATTTCTGTTATCTAGAACACCGCCGAATAGAGGTCTACTTTCTTCCACTGTTCGGTTTGGGTCAATAACGGAATAAGAATAAACACTGTCCTCGTCCCCTTCTGTAAGAGGAACAAGGATAGAAAAACGCATAGCTTTTGAGATTTCACTTAATCTATCAATAATTTGTTGTCTAGTTAAATCTGGATATTCATCTGCATGGTCATCAGCAAATTGTTCATGACTTTCTTTATTAGGAATGATTGTTGTTTCTTCCATATCAACAGTCACATAAACATCGTCATCTGCGGATAAATATAATTCTTTGGTAAAGAAACCATAATAAGCCGCTCTACGATCTGGTTCGCCGATAGAACCCCAATAATAGGATTGATCATAAAAAGTTGGCTTATTAGCGCGTGTAGCCATCCACGCGTAAGAAAAAACACTTGAAACCGGGGCAAATCTTCCCGCGTTATCACCTAATTCATCATATCTTATCTTATCGGTGTAATCTTTTGGATCGTCGCTAACAGAAATCTTTAATTCTCTATCGCTATCGATTTCAATAACAACAGGGTCCACTCTTAAAGCGGTCGCGGACGCGTACCACGCGATAGAAAAAGATAGGGAAATGACACTCATCGCAATCATTCCCACGAATAGTCCAGAAATTAGTTTTCTTTGGTTCATGTTTAAATCCTATCTATTTCAAATGTTAATCCGAGATTAAACTGATATTCAACCTCTTGGTCGATAACAGAGTGATCCCAGCCTTCTAAAAAGATAGTAAGATTAGTAAAACCAATTTTTGTTGTTTCGTCAGTTATAGTAATAGGTAAACCGCCCTCAAATAAACCAGTTGTGGCATTTGGGGTTGGTCTAGCATCTAAAATACCATAGTAATAAGCTTTATCAACTGTTTCTAACAAAGCATCATAATTAGATACTTTTTTAGAACCTTCTTTATGCTTTGCATAAAAAGTTGTAGCCTCGCTATGAGATGTATCATTGATATCATCAAGAGCACTATCGGCGGCTAAAGCATCTGAATATGTTGGGGTACCGGAATAACTACCGAGCCCATAAATAATTTCTTTGTTGGCGTTTTCACCAGCAGAAGCAGGGAAGAAATCATAATAGCCATCAGAATTTAAATCTAAACAGCCAGCAACCAATGTGTATCCACTATTGTTAGAACTTGGATTTAAAACAAATCTTCTATTATGTTCGGAATCATTTGGATCATCGGAATAAATGCGCAAAGCATTACTAATGCTCTTAGAACTATTCTTCATGACTGCAGTAGCGTCAGTAATCCAAATGCTCTTTTCACCAAGGTAATTACCATTGTTATCAACAATGCGGAAGGCAAATGGTAATTCCATAAAACTACCAGGTTCCGCATCAGCTGTATAGTTTTCATACCCAAACATTGGAGGATTATATAACTTTAAATCAGCTTTACTTGTTAAATCTCTCTTTTTAGTAGTAACAGGGGAGAGGCTATTCGCGTACGTTTCGTCGTGTGTATAAACTAATTTATTGGTATTAATAATAAATTCAGAAATAACTTGTGCAACAAAACCGGTTCCGGCAGGGGCCCAAACAATGTCATCACTATCACGATCATAATGATATGTCGCGATTGTCTCATCTGAGATGCGTGCAGTAGCACCATCGTCAACAAGACCGATTTGAAGTTGTTCAGTTTTTGCAACAGATGTGCCCATATAAGACATAGATACACGTGTTGAATATGCATACCATGCTAATGTGCCTGTCGTTGCACCAATAAATGACGCAAAGGTCAATAAACTGAATCCAACGAGAAACCAGCTAACGCGTTTGTTAGACTTCATCTTAAGCCTCCTCCCCTAATTATTATTTTAAGTAAGTTTAAAGATTTTATTAATAATTAATAAGATCTATAAACAAGTTTTTTGTGTTTTTGTTTTGTTAAATTATTCTTCGCCGTAAGGTGTGACACCAAATGTCATACCAATTTGGAATGAGCCAATGTAATCTTTGGCGTCCCAAATGCTTGTAGCAGCGGTTGTGCCTGTGGCATCCCAACCTTCAAGCCAAATTGTGACTTTGAAGTGTAATGCGGAAGCAGCAGAATATGTGCCAGCAACTGTTGTGCCGAGTTCATTAGAACCAGCAACTAATTTACCATTGGTAAGTGTGCCTTTATAATCGGCAAAAGCGGCTGTGGTTTGAGTTAATGATTCATTACCATAAACTGCATCAGTAGCGGTTTCCCATTCATAAGCATGGGTTTGGTCAAATTCGCCATCACCATTAAGATCTAAGCTTCCGCCTAATTTCATAGCTGAACGAGCGGTGTTGGATAATAATGTGGATTTAGCAGTACCATTGACTTGGTCAAATTGGAATCTTAATGCATCTTTGAAGGCTGTTGCGCTAGCACCAGAATTTGTGCCTGTGAAGTTAATCACGAAGTCTTCAAAATATAATTTTTTAGCAAGGTAAGATTTTGTGGCAGCACCATCAACATCTAAAACTCTGAAGTATAAATCATATTGTAAATATGAGTTAGCTGGAGCATCTTGCCATGTGTCATATGCAAAGTTTTGATACATTGGGTGACCTTTAAATGCGTATGTTTGTGCACCAGAGACAACAGCTGTAGCGTGTGCAGCAGCGGATGTAACAGGTTGGAAATCACTACCATCTGTATCATTGGCAGTAGCAGCAGCAATAATGTCAGCTGTTTCTAATTCACTAACAAATTCATTGTCAACGCCAGTTAAGCTGACTTGTAAACTCTCTGTACATTTTGCGGAAGCGCCAATGTAAGAGGTTGTAACTCTTGTAGAATATTGATACCAAGCAACGGTACCAGAGATGGAACCGACTAAACCTAAGCCGACGGCCATCATTAATGCTGGAATAATAATATTTTTCTTATTGGTTTTCATAAGCGTTAATTTCAACTCCTAATTTTATTCTTGCACCTTTAGGTGCTTCATCTAAGTTATTTGATTGAAGGTCATATCCTTCAAGCCAATTTACTAATGTGTACCTTCTAGTCTCACCTACTGCGAAATTTGTTACCGTGATTGTTGTAATGACATTCGATGATTCAAATTCCTCAGCGTATCCTGCGAATGGTTCGTAGGGTGTTGCCTTGTCTTCACTAATGGAGATCGGCTCTTTGAAGCTAACTTCTCCGTTTTCATCAAAGTGATGTGTTGCTGCGCGTTTGGCATAGACTTTGAAGTTGTGATCTTCTGTGTCAGCGCCATTTTCATAGAGCATAACGCGTAACGTATCATCTAAAGTTCTTGATCCTTCGCCTGCCTTATTATCAGTGATGTTGACTTTTAATGTGTAGCTAGCAGCGGTCTTACCAACGTTTCTCACGAAGAACGTGTATTTGAAGTAGTCGAGTGCATCAACTCCTCCATCAGGTTTGTAAGTCGCTCCAGTTAAGTAGTCTGTTGTATCACTGTCTAATACTTCAGCTTTTGGAAGACTTGAGTAAGTACATTCATGAAAATTCGGTATATCGTTAATTCTCAAGTATGACTCACTTCTAGTGAAGCTTGACGAATCACTGAGCGCCAATTCCACATTCCCGGTATTTAACGATACGGTGAATGTCCCAACGAATCGGCCTAAGAATGCCACGATTGCTAATGATGAAACTCCGATCAATGCAATTCCACCACCGATCGCAACCCATTTTCTTCTTTTCCGTTTTTTTACGTATTGTAATTCGTACATAGATGAATAATTGTGCTCCGAAGGTTTGGAGCGTGTGTCCCGTTAGAGAAACAAAAACGCCAGTTGCCTATCATCCAATACATTGGCGAGGATTGTTCCTCTTAAGGCAACTGGCTATCTTATTTTATATAAGACCCTGTAGTTTTGCGACCCCATATTTCTATGGGTGTGCTTTTTGCTCGAATACAAATTATCACATTTACTAACAAGTGGCAATACTTTTTGAAAAATTTTTTCGAAAAATAAAAAATCCCCGCGAGTAGGCGAGGATTTAATCATCTTTAGTTAATATTAGTCAGATAATGGAATCGCTTCAAAGTGCATTGCAGCGGTCACTGTATCGAAGACTGTAGCAGTATTAACGATGGTTGGATCTGTACCTTCGAACCAAGCAACAGCTTTATAAACCAAGGAAACTTCTGTATTGGCTTGGAAGACGAATTTACCTAAGTAGTCTGGACGAGCAGAAGCAGTACTTGTTGATTCTGGTGAACCAGCTGTTGGTAAAGCGGTATTGTATGCGCTATCGATTAAGATAGGTGAAGCATAAGCTGTACCTGCTAAGGTAGCACCAACTGCTAAACCATCAACGAATTGGCAGTTTGCAGATGTTTGGTTATCAGCCCAAACTCTGGTATTACTATAAGTAGCGGTTTGGCCAACTAATGCTAATCTGAAGCCTTTGGCTGTATCTGTAGCAGCGATGGCATCGCCATTTTTCTTTGTGACTGCTGAGTGATCAGCGGTATGGTCCATATATAAACCATAGTTTCTATTAACACCACCGAATTTGACTTTGAATGTCATAGTCCATGTAAAGGCTGTATAGACGGTGTGTTCGGTTGTGCTGACCATGTATGTAGCACGTTTCATATTTGTTTCATTCGCGCTACCTAAAGCGGTAACGGAACCAACTGTTTGACCTGAACTATCTGGTGCAATGATATTGTTTTCGGTGTGATCGAATGAACCATCTGTTAATTCATAATTAGATTTAACTGTAATGGTGTTGTTTGGTGTATCAGCAGCGCTAACATTGGTACCAACGCCAGCAGCTTGGATACAGACTAGGTCATCGTTTGTTTTCACGACTGCGAAGTCACCAACTGTGGTGTTATATTTTGTATTAGCAGTGAACCAAGCGACTGTGCCTGTAACAGAAGCAGCGGTAGAGAGAACCAAAATACCAAGTGCAGGAATAATAACTCTTGATTTTTTCATAAAATTCTTATTTCTCCTTATAAACGACAAAAATCATTCAACTTTTTCGTTATTTAAAATTGAATGGATGATAGTTATATTTTTGCATCACCTGTCGCCAATAAGGATGGGACTTCCTTTATCGCTTTTGTTCTGCACAATTATTTTATTTCCAAAATTATTTTTTGGTCAACAATTTTCTAAGATACATAGTATATTTTTCATTTTTTCTTATTTTTTATTGTTTTATTAAGGCCCACTACTACTTAAAAATGTTCTTTTGATATTAATTATTTCCTCTTAAAAATAATAAAAACTTATCTTTGAAATTGATCAAGAAAGTTCATTTTTTGACTTGGTCATCACCATTATTTTTCATTTGAACAATTAATATTTTTGTTGAGCAATGCTTTTACTAGTGTAAAATATCTCCGAGGGCGTTCTTATGGAAGAAATTAACAATTTTATCAAAACAATTATGGAAAAGGATCTAGAAGAGGGGCGTGTTAAACAAATCGTCACTCGTTTTCCTCCTGAACCAAATGCCTATTTACATATCGGCCATGCTAGAGCCATTGTTAATGACTTCGAACTCGCAAAAGCTTTCGGTGGTTACACTAATTTAAGATTTGATGACACTAACCCAGTCAATGAAGGTGCGGAATATGTCGACGCTATCATTGACGACTTAAAATGGTTAGGTTATACACCAAAAAATGTCTTCTTTGGAAGCGACTATTTCGAAAAGACTTATGAGAAAGCTATTTTATTAATTAAAAAAGGACTCGCTTATGTTGATGATTTATCTCCAGAAGAGATGACGGAATACCGTGGCACTTTAACTGAACCAGGAAAAGAATCTCCTTGGCGCAATAGAAGTATCGAAGAAAACCTTAAATTATTTGAGGAAATGCGCGCAGGTAAATACGCGAATGGTGAAAAAACCTTAAGAGCGAAGATTGATATGTCTTCTCCAAACATCAATATGCGTGACCCTGTTATGTATCGTATATTACATGTTACCCACCACCGCCAAGGGAATAAATGGTGCATCTATCCAATGTATGACTTTGCTCACCCACTTCAAGATGCCTTTGAAGGAGTGACGCATTCACTTTGTTCATTAGAATATGATAACCATCGTGTCTTATATGATTGGTTTATTGAAAAATGTGAAATGGAGCATGTTCCACATCAATATGAATGGGGAAGATTAAATATCACCAACACCGTGATGAGTAAAAGATATCTCCGTCAATTAGTGGAAGGTGGATATGTCACCGGTTACGACGATCCCAGAATGCCCACTTTGGTGGGATTAAAGAGAAAAGGTTTCACTGCGGAAAGCATTAAGAGCTTTATTCTCTACACTGGATTATCAAGAATTAACTCCACTACTAATGCGGATAACTTAGATTATTTCTTAAGAGAAGAGCAAAAGCTAATCGCTAAACGCCCAATGGCAATTCTCCACCCCTTAAAAGTGGTTATCGATAACTATCCAGAAGGCAAGATTGAATATTGCGACGCTCCTAACAATATGGAAAATGAAGCACTAGGAAATCGACAAATTGCCTTTGGCAAATATCTCTATATTGAAGAAGAAGACTTCATCGAAGAAAAACCAAATCGAAAATGGAAGAGATTATCTTTAGGTGATGAGGTGAGATTGATGCATGCCTATTTCATCAAATGCGAAAGCGTCAAGAAAGATGAAAATGGCAAGATTATCGAATTACATTGCACCTATGATCCAGAAACCAAATCGGGAATTGGTTTTGAAGGAAGAAAACCAAATGGCACAATTCACTACGTCGAAGCCACTACTGCTTTACCAGCGACCTTCAATTTATACGAACCATTAGTGTTTGATGAAACCGAAGAAACAAAAGGTTTGGACTTCTTACAAAGATTAAATCCTAATTCCTGGATTAAATTAGAAGGATATGTTGAAGAATCCTTAAAAGATACAAAACCATTAGAAAGATTCCAATTCATCAGAACCGGTTACTTCTGTACCGATAAAGAATCCACAAAGGAACATCTCGTATTTAATAGAACATGTCCTTTGAAATCATCATTTAACGGATAAAAAAGACCACTGCTATGCAGTGGTTTTCTTATTTTTCTTCTTTTTTGTCAACCTCTTCCGGCTGTTTATTTTCTTCTATTTCTTTTTCGGATTCATTCTTTTCATCATTTTTTGTTTCGTTATAGTAATTAACAATGACACTGGTAATTGCAGCGACAACAATAATGCCATAACAACCGAGAATGACAGAAAGGATACGACCGATAGTGTCGGTAACTACGACATCACCAAATCCGATTGTGGTAATAATGGCGAACGAATACCACAAAGCATCACCATAATTAGTAATTCCTTCTTCCATGATCATGAAATAAACAGAGAAGGAAAGAACCATAATTAATAAGCCATAAAGGATTTGTAAGACATATGTCTTTTGCACAATCTTGATAAGACCTTTTAAGCGAATTTGTGAGAAAGCAAAGCTTAAGATATCAAAGATAGAAGTGAACATGATAACCACTAAAGAAGCAACAACGAAGACATTGAATGTTTCTTTGGAAGTCATGAATACTAAGCCGAGAAGGAAAAATAATGTGGCCAAGAATGCATTGATAACAATATTTAAAGCATGCGGCTTTTGGATGCAAGAACAGACTCGATTAGCCACGATAGTAAATAAATAAATGCCGCTTATTACACCATACAAAGCATAATTAGTGGGTGAAAAAATAATAATGATTCCACAGACGAGATAGACAAATGAAAAAGCAAAGTTCTTCCACATCACTATCTTGCTTGGATTGTTTTTAATCGCGTTAACCGCAAGAGGAAGTCTTGATAAAGATAAGCAAATGAAAGTTGCTGCTAATAAAGGTCTTAAATATCCTCCTTCATTTGTCGCATCACTTAGGGCAAATAAGGCAAAGACTAAAACAAGGACAATAATAAGACTTGAACCAATATAAACGAGAGCATCAATGGTTTTCTTACTAATCTTTTTCATGTATTTATAATTATAAAATCTATCTTTATTTGAATTAAAGAAAAAATCTTCCTTGCGGGAAGACTTTTACAAATATTCTTTCGCGTATCTTTTCGCGTCCTCAATAACTTCTTTAACTTCTGGTAAGGAATCCTTAATTGTTTCTTTTACTAAACACAGTGTCGGAATAATTCCGCGACGATATGGCGCTTTTACATCAGTGCTATTGGTGCCTAGCTCATGAGTACCAGTACTACCACGAGAGAAATCACCTAAACAAAGATGGGCAAATTCTCGAGCATAATTACTAAACATATCCTCATAAGTAGAATCGTGATAATGCATCAAACCATCAGTGTGACCACATTGATATAAAGGCATGGCCATCATAATTCCATCGTATAGACATTCACCAGCGATTAAGAAATCTTTAAATTTCTTATTTAAGGCATTACAGACATCAAAAACACCTTTGGCGATTTCATACCTTAAGTCGTTATGATAACACGCTGAGATGTCCAAAAAGATGCCATCAAAGCCATAATCCAAAGTGCTACGAGAAATCTCTTCAATAATTTTCTTTTGCCAGCCTGGTGCGGCGGGGTTTAATTGTGCATTTGTGTTATGATCATAATGCCTAGATCCATCCCAGTCCACGGAACCGTGTTTGAATGAGGAACCACTACAAATGACAAATTCACTATCTTTGCCCCACTTCTCATAATCTGGTAATTCTTTATTAGCGATGGTTAGACTAACCATGCTTAAGACGTGTCCACCTAATTCATGAACACCATCAACGAACTTCTTTAATTCTCTTTCTCCACCCATTCTTTCATCCGCGGTGAAGTTACCATATTTGTAATAATATCTACCTTCCCAACCTGGGATATAGAAGAGAATTCTCTTTGGATCAATATATTTCGCTAATTCTTTGAAGTCATTTAATGCTTCTTGATAAGTATGGAAAATATGTCCAGTCCAATGTTGCATGTGGCAAATAACAATCAAGGAGACATCTCTAAACCAATTAGGAACATCTTTCCTATCTTCATATCTTTCATAGTGATATATCTTTTCTAAGAATGAGAGATGTTTCTTATATATATCCTCTTTATTAGATACATATCCATATTCCCATGTTGGAACTTTGACGGAATTAGTCATGTCCTTGCCACTTTCTTCAAAAAGAAGTTCCACCATCATCGTGTTTTCACTTGTCTTTTTGATGAAGAATCTCTTTTGTCTGACTTTGTAATCGAGACTGCGGAAATATAAATAACGGTTTTCACTAATCTTAAAAACTAATAAAGGAGTGACGATTCCCCTCCAGGCTTCTGGATAGAATAACACCTCTCCTCTTTCGTTAGTAACATGCTCTCCGTTAATCGCAGAAATTAAGTTACCAAGTGGCAAATTTTCGAATTTTAGCTTAGTTTCGCGGACTTTTTCATCTAATTTGGCCTCTAAATCAAAAGAATAGACACCATCATTTTCATTCACTTCAAGAGAGACGAAACCTTCTTTGGTGGGTTCACTTCCACCCCAAATTACTTGTTTAGAAACATACTTATTTCCTTCTTTTTGATAGGAATGATCCTTTGGGTAATAAAGGTTATGGAAGGAAAAAACTTCAACGGAAAGGGTGACTCCATCATCTAATGAGATGTGGTCGGTTGGTAATTTAAAACTTAAATCTTGTAGTTGCATAATTACTCCTTGCTAGAAAGACGATTCTCTCCAATTGGATCAAATAAGTGAATGCGTTTCTTATCAAAACTAACATCGATAGATTCGCCTTCTTTGATTTCTTTATCCGCGGTAACCTTAGCCACTAAATCCTTGTCCATATATGGAAGATGGATAAAGTATTCACTGCCTAATAATTCCGCAACACCAATCTTTAAGGAGATGCTTTCTTTACTCTTTTCACCTAATTTAATATGCTCTGGACGGATGCCTAAAATGAGTTCAATCTCATCTTGAGATAAGACTTTTTCTAATCTATTTAAGACATCAACATCTTTCATAATTTCTGGATTATGGAGACTATGATAGGCATAGAGATATTCTTTTAATAAAGCATCAACCTTCTCAATAAATTGATTCTTTTCTTTCATAGAAAGAATTTCTTCAATGGCCGCGCTCTTATCAACACCGATGAGTTTTAAACTTTCTTCATCTAAGCACTTCAAATACTTACTTGCAGCGCTAGTATTAATCTCTTCTCCTTTAAACATCTTAAGATATCTCTTGGATTCTTTTTGTCTTCTTAAGAAAAGCTCTTTATTATCTTCTTTCTTTTGTTTGCAGATAGCGATTTCATTCTCATAGAATTTCTTAATTCTTTCAGAGAAATCTTTACCCATATCTAATTTGGTGCCATCTTCTAAAACAAATTCATTCTTAATTGCTTTTCCTTTCAGAAGATTCATAGATGGAGAACCGACGAATGTCGCCACAAAAAGATTCTTTGGTTCATTAAAGATTTCAGCTGGAGAACCGATTTGTTGCACATAGCCATTATTCATAACGACAATACGGTCCGCCATAGTCATAGCTTCTGTCTGGTCATGGGTAACATAGATTGTCGTGGTATTTAAACTTCTATGGAGTCTGACGATTTCACTGCGCATCGCCACTCTTAATTTAGCGTCTAAGTTAGATAATGGTTCGTCCATCAAGAAGATTTTTGCATCAGCCACTATTGCTCTTCCCAAAGCCACACGTTGACATTGACCACCAGATAAAGCGTTTGGCTTACGGTCAAAATATTCGCTAATTTGCAATAAATCCCCTGCATATCTCACTCTTTTATCGATTTCTTCCTTATTCATATGAAGAACTTCAAGGCCAAATGCCATATTTTCATAAACAGTCATATGAGGGAATAAAGCATAGGATTGGAAGACCATACCAATCTTACGATCTTTTGGTGGTAAGTTATTCGCGTATTCACTACCGATAAATAAATCACCGGAAGTAATGTCTTCTAGACCCGCGATCATTCTAATTGTTGTGGATTTACCACACCCAGAAGGACCGACAAATACAACAAATTCTTTTTCTTTAATATCTAAATTGAAATGGTGAACAGCTTGAACGTGATTAGGATAGATTTTATTAACATCGCACAAAGAAATATAAGCATCCTTAGGAGCTACCTTTTCTTTCTTAGCGTCTTCTTTGGCCATTTTAAGGACCTCTAAATGATGGAGTTCCCTTTCTTTAGCCAAGATCTTTGCTTGTTCTTTTTCTTGTTTCTTAGATAGTTTTAATTCTTCTTTTTCCATATCCTATCCTCCTACTTAATCACTTCTTGACTCTCTTTTATCTTTTTAATGATAAAGAAGGCAGCCACACCGATAACGATGACAGAAGGAACCACTACTGCGACAACTATTGCCCCAGTATTGTTCTTCTTCGCTTGATAAATAGTTAATTTAGCAGTCTTAACAACTGGATTATATCCAGGATGAGAGAATGTCACTTCAATGTCATAGGTTCCTGGTTCGATCAAATCACTCTTACTATAAGTAATAGTCCATCCATCAGGAGCGGACGCCATTAAGGTATGAGGTTCACCATCATAGGCCACTTTCATATCATCGGCATATAAATCGCTTCCACGATATGTACCTTTGGTAATTGTTAATATCGCTGCACCTGGTTTCACGACATCGCGATAATCTGTATGGGAGAATGTTAATGTCACAACATAGTTGCCCACCATTGAGGAAGCACCGGATTGTTGACATGTCCAGCCATCTGGCATAGAGACATCGACATTTGGAACAGTGCCATCATATTCTTTTGTGGTATCAAATCCTTTTAATTGTTCGGGCATTGGATAAGATGGTTTATCAACATCGACACGGATTTGCTTATTAAAATCAATGCCATCAAGTTGATAATCAACACTGATCGTACATGTACCATGTTTTAAAGGAGTAATAATCTTGCTTGAAGAAATGGAAATCACACTTGGATCAGAAAGAGTAAGTGTATATTCCGGAACAAAATGAATAATAGTTTTTAAATCAAATGATGTATGAGTTTCAAAATCTAAATGAATAGAAGTCTCATCAATCTTGGTTCTTGTGATTAATAAATAATCGACATCGATGTAGTTCATGGATAAACTATCATCACCTTTGGTGATAATGAAATGGTTGTTTCCTAATTGCAATGAAACGGTAAATGGGATTAGGTTCTTTTCGGAAACACTTTCAATCCAGCCAGTTGCATAAGATGATGGAACCACTAAGTTAGATTCATCGCCATTTAAATCTAGTTTTAAATATGCACCTGTGGTGCCAGTAAATCCATTGATGTATAAATCGTAATCACCCGCTTCGCCAGCACTGACATCAAATTCAATTCTACCTTTAGCAATTTCCGCAGCATGTCCGGTTAAGAATGGATAATTACTAGGCGATTTCATTAAATTGACATCACCAAAGACGTGGTCTTCGGCAAGAATCTTTTCCCCGATTGTGGGTGTTACTTTAAATAATCTAAACCAATCAAAATCAGCATAGCCAAGAGTTAAATATTGATAAGATAATTCAAGTTCACCAGCTTCTAAATCAATATTAAATTCCGATTTCGAGGAATAAGAATGTCTATCCCAGTCACCTTCAGTACCGATAAGTTCTAAATCATAAGGAGTATTTACACTTTGCAAGAAGTTGAAGCGGTATGTTGGAGTGGCACCATGACCAGTAAAACACGCGACTTGGAAAGTATACGTACCAGCTTCTGGAACATTAATCTTCCATGTTGGCTTGGCATCCGCTTCCGCATCAACACTAAGTGTTGTGCCATCAACACAGTTACCACCTTCTTTTTCCACACTATGACCTAATTTATAACAATCTTCCGCTTGAATACGGCTACCATCAGCTTGGAATCTAGAATGATTCAAATAGATGTAGTCGAGATTGACGTATTTGCTATCTCCACTATTATCGGAGATGATTTTGATATCGTGTTCACCTGCGGTTAAAGTGAACCCTTCAATTAATTCTTCGCTGACATAGTTATTGGAATTATCTCCCCAACCATTGTCATAACCTAATGTATGAGAAAGAGGAGATTCACTATCAACTTGCACTTTTATCTTTGGATTTGCGCTACCAGAAAAATAGCCAATTAATAAATCATAAGTAGTATTTGTTTCAATATTGACATGGAAAGAGACTTCATTAGAATCACCTAAATCAATAAGCTTTTGTTTTGAAGCGTGAGGATTATTGATTTTTGTGCCAGAGAAAACATCTTCGGCTTCTAACTTTGTCCGGTCTTGATAATACTCTGGATCAGCCTTAGCGATGCTTAGTGAGTTGCTCCCACATAAACATAACAAGAATGCGGGTAATAAACATATCAACTTTTTCATAAACTTTCCTCCTTTTCCTTTCTATACGAATAATCCGTTTCCGGTAACTTTGAAGAACTCATCAGTGTTCTTAGGATAATGCTTATCTATCCATAGCCACGATTGAGCCTCCATATCACCGATTCCGTCTCTTCGATCTAGAATGTAAGTGGATTCACCTGGAGAAGAAACCGCGAAGTTCATATGTAAGAACAATTCAGCTTCGGAACGAGAAATCCCCAGCGATTCATATGGAACAAATACTTCAAAACAATATAATTCGTGATACTCGTAATCACTATATGTATCAACATCTATAATAGAGACCTTGTGTGTTGTGCCCATGTAATATGGTGTGGAATCGGAATAATCATCGATGTAGATATCGGATTGTAGTCCATCATCGACATCAAAAGCAAAACGATAAGCCCCATTATGAGTCAATGTATCAGTTCCATCATCGATTGTATCAATATAAAATTCAATGCCGTCGTTATCCCAAATAGAATCATTGAAATGGCTCATGGATTTATCAAAAGTAATGGTTCTTGTGTAAATGCCATCAATGCCCAAAAACGCTGCAAATTCCGCTCGTTTGACCATATTTTCGTTATTTTTATCAACTTCGTAGATGGTCGCACTATTCTTGTTATCGTACTTTTCATCATTACGATTCGCGGTTAATTTATATTCTGGTTCAATATCTTTTCCGTTATAGACAAAACCATTTTTATTCACTCTCATCCAGCTTGACGGATAGTTATGAGCCATACCTTTTAAGGTGAACCATTTTCTTTCTGAGTCAAGGTTAGAAGATGAATTGTTAAACGCCGGCATGAAAGAAATCTTCTCCGGTGCTTTGTCTAATCCAAATGAAGAATATGGAACATACATTTCAATGGAATACCCATTCGCGGCGTCAGTTCTATTGACTTTACCATCAACATAAACCGCAATCTTGCAATCCTTATGATATTGTGTCCATTCATATCCGCTTGGTAAGCCATTACCGACCCAAGTTTGCATTCTACCGCTACAATCGGTTCTGATTTGTAACATTTCATCAGTGACATGGTTCTTTCTATTTAATCCCGCTAAAGAGATGGAATAGTCAGGATTGACATCAATATGCATTTCCACACCATCATTAGAATAAATATCTAATTCATCGCTATAGAAAACACTATGGTCATCGACATAATTAAAGAAATAGAAACCATTCCTACCAAAGTAAACCTTACTCTTTAAGGTAACTTTGTTATCTGGCTCAAATATCACTAATTCATCTAAACCTTTGTAATGGGATTCATCATCATGACCATCGACAACCATATCATCATCTTCCATATAATGACTGATGGTTCCTTCCGGATACTCGACATTAGAAAATGAGTAGCGGGATTTAGCGCTATTACAAGAAGCTAGAAGGGTTACTAACCCAATTAAAACAATCGCTCTCTTTCTCATTTTCCTAACACCATGATTTCATTTAAATAAATGTTTTTATTCGATTTCAAAGTAATCTCAATTTCCTTTGTGCTGATTTCATCAAATTCATAGATAAAAGCACTACAAGGGATCTTGACGATATTCTTTTCAGTATCTAAATAAGAACTAGCTATATGTGAGTTATATGCCGAAAGAGAGTTGATTTTGATTTGATCAACTTTTCTTAATGCATAATCATAATTAGAAGAATCATAAAGCATCACCGCTTTAGCGGTAATAGGTTCTTTAAATGTTAATTTGATAGTCGCTGTTTTACTAGAAACATTGAGTTCTTTGTCTAATCTATCTTCAAAGGCATTAATAATGCCATCGTTTAAAGAAGAGACGCGTGAATCGTTGACGGCGATATCCGCTAAAGAGGCGACATTATTATATTCACCAGAACCACTTGGTAATGGTTGTGGGGAAATAGTCGGACCATTAACATGAGCAATACCATCTTTTAAATAAATCCGATCGAAAGCAATCTTTCTTTCCGCACCACCGATAATCGTATCTTTATGACGGTGATAGGCGATAAATGTTTCTTTGTGATCACTGGATGTGAATATTGAGCAGTGACCAGTACCAGTCACATAATCCCAATAATCTTTGGTCTTTAATAAGGGTTCATCGTGTTTTTCAAATGGACCAATTGGAGATGTTGATGTGGCATAGCCAACACAATAAGCACGATGTTGATAATAATTCGCAGAGAAGAATAGATAATATAAACCATCCTTTTTATAGCAGAATGGGCCTTCATTCCATAAAGCGGAAGTTGATGTTTCCATCTCCCAATCGTATTGTGGGGAGATTAATTTAGTTTCACTACCATGTTTATAGGAAACAAAGTCATCATTTAATTCGACGACATATACTGTAGATACGGTTGCGCTTCTTTCCGTAGAAAATAGCTGATCTTGAACGACATATAAATATGATTTGCCATTATCATCCACGAACGGAGAAGCATCGATAACTGCATCCTTAACACCATTACCATCGAAATCAAATTCTAATGGTGCGGTCGTTGGGTCGATATATTCGCCATTATCGTTATATCCTTCGAAGTCCACGAATGGTCCAGTTGGAGAAGAGGCTTTAGCGACACCAATTTCATGGATTCCTTTTCTTAAATGCCATCCGGAATAGAAAAGATAGAATTCGTTGTTTCTTTCAATGACTTCTGGAGCCCATAAGCCATCGATACACCAGTGGTCTTTTTTAGGTTGATAACAAATACCTTCGTTAGTCCAATTTGTTAAATTGACACTCGACCAAACTTGTAGATATGAACAGTCGCCATTACCATTCGCGTTTGTGGCGTATAAATAGTATTTACCATCATGTTGAATAACATGCGGGTCAGCGGCTTGGATTTGCCCAACATTGCGATAGAAAAGATTAGTGTTCATCTTCTCTTCACTAGAATTATCGTAACCATCCAAAGTATTCACCTTAGAAGAGCAAGATGAGATAAGCAATATTGGTAAAAGGAGCAAGACAAATTTATTTCTCATTTTCTAACTCCTTGCATGGATATGCCATTGATTAATTGTTTTTGAGCAATCGCATAAATAATTAAGGCGGGCACTAAAGAAACAATACAGCTCGACATCATAACTGCGGGTTGACCTTCATATTGTGAAACAATATTCTTTAATATTAACTGCAAATTGAAATTGGTTTCAGTGCTTAAGTAGAGCATTGGTCCAAAGTAATCGTTATAACCAGCAAAGAACCACAAGATGACTTGGGCCACTAAAGCGGGTTTAATGATTGGCACCACTATTTTCACAAAGATACCAAAGTTAGATAATCCCGCCATTTTACCAGCATCGATTAATGCATTTGGAACTTTGGATAAATAGTTTCTCATAAAGAAGATACAACTGGCGGTACCAAATAGACCCGGAATCATTAATGGTAGCCATGTATCTTTCCATCCAATCGCGTCATATAAAACGAATGCTGGGGTCATGGTAATAACACCAGGAAGCATCATCGAACCTAATAATAATGAGAAAATGATATTCTTGCCCTTGAATTCAAATTTAGCGAACGCAAATGCGGCTAAAGAAGAGATAAAGACACCGACAAACATAACCGGCATAACAATGATTAAAGTGTTCACTAAACCAAGCCACACTCTCTTATTAGAGAGAATGGTGACATAAGCATCGATAGAGAACATCTCTGGAATGAAATGGAATGTTGTTTGGTTACCGGCGTTACCATTAAAGCTTGTGGAAACAACAAGGGTGAATGGTAATAAAACAATGAAGCAGGCGATGATCAAAACCACATACGCGAGTATGTTCACTAATATTCTTCTTTTCTTTTTGTCGAATAAACTAGCTTTCATAATGCACCCAGTATTTTTGTAGTTTGAACATCAAAATGGTAAAGACAATAATAATTGCACCCACTAACCATCCGGCTGCGGAAGCGTAAGTCATACCATATGATGCAGCATCACTCTTAAAGCCATAGAACCAAATATAATGAACCATGGTTAAAACAGTATCTTCGCCCACCATAATCTGGAAGTTAGCAAAGGCTTGTAAATTGCCAATCATCCCCATGATTAACAAGAAGAATGTTGTCGGTGAAATAGATGGGAAAGTAATTCTCCAGAATTTCTGCCATCCATTAGCCCCCAATACATCTGCCGCTTCATAATATGAATTATCGACATTTGATAAGGATGCGGAATATAAAATAGTGCCATATCCAAGTCCTGACCAAACACTCATCAAAACCATGAAGACAATAATTGTGGATGTATTTCTTTTCCAGTCAAAGGAAGGTAGTTTCATGCTATTAAGCATGAGGTTTAATAAACCAAAGTTTTTATCTAATAAGTTCTGCCATATAAATGAAATGGCGACAACCGAGCAAACATATGGAATAAATAAGAGAACTCTAATAAGAGTGTTACCCTTTAATTTCTTACTTAAGAAGAAGGCTAATAATAACGCAAATATAGTTTGGAATAATGATGTTCCTAATGCATAGGCAAAAGATAGACCAATAGTCATATAGAAATTCTTATCGGATAGGACTCTAGCGAAATTCTCCACTCCGACGAATGTGGTATCTAATAAGTTCGTGGAATTTGGATTTTGTTTGGTGAAGGAATAAAACAAAGAGAATATTAAAGGAACACCCACAAAGAGGAACAAACCAAATGTTGGAAGAGCAACGAAAAGAATGCCGCTAATATTATCTCTTTGTTTTCTGGATAAAGGTGCTCTTTTCATACTTTGCGATTAATCCCTTTATAGTAATCATCAATAATCTTTTGCGTGGTATCTCGAGAAGCGTTACAAGCATCAATTAAAGTCATGTCGCCATTTAATACTTTAGTATTTAGCAAGTTAGCCCATGGAGAAATCCAGTCTTTAGAAGGTAAGAATCCCCAGTCACCCACTGTTTGATAACTTGCGGCGTCCACAAACATAATTGAATTAGTGGGATCCTTCTTCTTTTGTAAAAAGACATTGGAATTTGATAATGATTTGGTATTTGGAATTGTAAAACCAGCTTCCGCAAAAGCGCTTTGTCCTTCAAGTCCATTGATATATTCGATAAATTCAAAAGCTTCTTTTTTGTGTGTTGATTTATTGGAAATACAATAGGCTAAAGAACCACTATGACCACTCGCCACACCATGTTCATAATGTGGTAATGGAGCGCAGTTCCATTCAAAGTTATTTTTGATTAATTGACGATAGATGCCTACGGCATAACGGGAGTCGACAATCATCGCGGTTTGATTACCAGAAGTAAATACGGAATATTGAGAGACACTACTGGAATTCATGAAGTCAGGTCTTGGTGCCACTTTATAAGTCGCGGATAAATCGACATAATCCTGCATCGCTTGTAATGAACTTGGAAGAGTATATAAATATTCTTCTTTTTCCGCAGTTGTTAATGCGGCAGCGTCATCTAAATTATCAAATCTAATTAATTGTCCTTCGGTATATGTTGTTTCTCTAACACCACTACCAATGGTAATAGTTTTACCTTCTTTGACCGAATAATTAGGGCGAGGATCATCTAATGTGAAAACATATCTTCCACCCAATGAATAAGTATCATCTCTCACCCATTGCAAAGAGTTAGAGTTACAACTCCATCCTAAGGAGAACCAGTTCACATAGTGAATACCATATGTAGTCACCGCTTTCGGATTTCTATTACTGGCATCTGCTGCGGTATTTAATGTATTCATTCTTGAAATGGCTAATGTCTCATCCCAAGTCATTGCGATTTGGTCATTGAAATAATATTGATCATCGACTTGGAAGAAACCTCTGGCAACACCATATTTTTCCAAACAATCTTTTTCATTTAATGAGATGACTTTGATACCGACTTTTTCAAATGCGGTTTTGTTATAGAAAAGAACCGTGGGAGATAAGTCTCTCATTATTCCATAATGGTGGTAACCTTGCGCCTTATATTGTGGGTCTTTATAATTACCATTCATTCTTCTTTGAATGTTGTAATAATAACGATTTTGTCCTTCTTCCCAGAAGTCATCTAGATCAATCGATGAATCTTTTAAATAGTCATCTAATTCCGCTAAACCATTAACTTCAATCCAAGGTTTGATTTCACCATCACCTGCTAATAAAACATCAGGCGGAGTTCTGGAATATAAAGAGTTAGTGATTTTAGTTTGATAATCCGAAGAAGGAATAGATGTATATTGAACAAATATCTTATCTTGACTCTCGTTATATGAATCGACAAATTGTCTTGTTAAAGCCACTTCGCTAGCGTTGCCCCAACCATAAAAAGTAATGACTGTACGATTCTCAATATTTTTCACCGAACCAGACAAAATAAGTCGAGAGGCGATTAAAGAACCGCTTACTAAAGCGACAACAGAAATCAAGACAATGGTCTTAACAGGATTTTTCATCGGTATTACTATAGTAAACATTATAACTCTCAACATTCAAATATAAAAATGCATATTTTTAAATTAATAATGTTGAAAATTAAAGAAAGAGAATATGACTTTTTAGGAGATTATTAATTTCTCCATTTGTTTTATTGATAAATGTTGATTTATAATGTTAAAAATTAAACATGCAAAAGTATATTAAAGAGTTAGTAGATACTATCAATCAACAAACCGGAATAGAGTATCATGGAGGCGGTAATGAAAAGGCCGCTCATTTTATCTTTGATGAAAATGATAATACTTTATTAAGAGTTCAATGTTTCGGCGTCAGCTTCCCTGATAAGAATTACGAAGTAAAAAGGGATAATAAACAAAATATTTATGTCATTGAATATGTTCTAGATGGTAAAGGCTACTTAGAAATAGAAGATAAGAAATTTAACGTTAAAGCGGGTGATGCTTATCTTATTGAAGCAAATACAAATCACCACTACTATTCGGATAAAGCAAATCCATTTAAGAAATATTGGATCAACTTCACCTCTTCATCTTTTTCATTGTTATTAGAAGCGTTACAAATCAAAGGAATTTATCATTTCCCAAACACCGATATTATTGAAGAATTCAACGCTTTATTCTCGTTAGAACAGAAATCAATATTAGCGTCTTCTATCGCCGAAGAAGCTTTAAAGATTATCACCTCCATCTTATTTAAGATGAGAGAATCAATTCATGAGCAAAAGAATAATATACCTGAAGAGATGGTTAAAGCCAAATCGTTGATTGATGAAAATATCAAAGAAGATATATCCCTAGAAGATATTTGTGAACAATTATTTATTTCGCAAACCACCTTGATTAATAGCTTCACAAAATACTATGGTGTCACACCAAAACAATATCGTATTAAACAAAGAGTAAATCTCGCTTGTATTTATTTAAGAGAAACCAAAATGAGCTTAAAAGAAATAGCATCGGAACTTTCATTTTCCGATGCCTATTCTTTCTCACATTTCTTTATTAAGAATATGGGGATATCCCCTAAGGAATATCGCTTAAAAAATATTAAAGGTTAGTGAATATACAACCCGCTGCCTGTAAAGCTTCCACTAAATAGTGGTAGTTTTCATTTTTGGGGTGCGTTCCATCTTTGAAGAAGGATTGTAATGTCGCACTTGGATTATCAGTGAGATATTGATTATAGACGGCATCCATATCCACGAATGTGACATAGGACTTATCTGCTGCATAAGCATTTGTTAAAGCATCTAATTCTAAACTGACTTCCCAGTTTTGACTCTGGAACCAATATGATTGTCCAACACCCATTGGATAAATATGGGCACTTGGATAATTTGTATGAATCATTTCGATTAATTGTTCCAAGAAAGTTTCAAGTCTTGGGGCACTGACTTTCGCGCTATTTTGACCGATATCATTATAACCAAGATGGATAACTATGTTATCAATCTTACCTTCTTCAGCATATGGGGCAATTAAAGCATCATTCCAGTTTAACCATTGGGTGATTCTTGTGCCGCCAATCGCGGAAGAAAAGACGTTCTTTCCAGCAAAATCAGTGAAGAAATTGACCCACCAATTGTCGTATTCAAAGAATGAATCACCAATAAAGAGAGTTAAGTCTTGTTTACGTAATCCTTGAGAAGAGAATTTATTCACTCTACTAGTAGCATGTGTTGTGGTAAATGGATCATCTAATTCATTAACTTGAGCATGAACACCAACAGAATTACCTCTAATGGTGTGCAAGAAACGTTCATCTCTGTAACTCACAACATCATTTTCATTAAATCTAGCTTCACCGAATGATGGATCGAAGAAATATGGTTTGATATAAGCATATGGACCATCACTTGGATTTTCTAAATTGTTATCAAAATATAAGAAGAATTCATAATCAATTCTAATCTTTGCGCCAGAAGCGGATGTTTTAACTTGGAGGTCAAATCCTTTTAGACCATTGTTGTTATTAATATAATAACTGCCATTAGTCCATCCAGCGAAATATGTTCCGTTCCATCCATAACCGATACCATGGTTCCAAATTTCCATTTCCACATGTGTGGCACTATGCCACTTAGCATCGTTATCGGTGATATAATCGGTTTTGATAGAATCCACTATTTGATATAGATGGAGGTATAGACCTTCTTTTCTAGCAGCAAAATTAAAACCATTTCTTTCTGGGACAGGAGCTTGATATTGAGAAGGTGTGACATACATGGAATAATGAGGCATTCCAAGTTTTTCACTGACACTCCAACCTTCACCAATGTGTGTGTGATAATATGTTCCATTCTTTAAAACATATTTATCAGCACCACCATAACTCTTGTTGCTATCGTTTGTGTCTTTTGCGTAGAACTGAAGTAATAAAGAATCAGGAATATCATTTTTAAATGATAATTTCAAATAATATTTAAGTGTGGTGCCAGATTTCTCCACGAATAGTTTTTGATATGAAATGAGTGCGTTAAATGCTTCATCACCACTGATAGATGAAGAATTATCTTCATTCATGAAACAATCAAATCCAGTAATTCCGTTACCGAAGAATGACACCATAACATTATTCATATTGTTTGGATCAAGCGTGCGGTCTGATGGAACTTTTTGGAAAGCATAAACAAATAAATCATGGCCTTCTTTTTTGGCCTGATAACCCCATTTATTAGCATATGGTGATTGATAAACATTTGGTGTCTCAAAGGTAGTTAATGATGGAAAGCCTTCAATACGACGTGAATCGACAATTGTTAATTTGCATGTCTTTTCTAAATCGTTATATTTGGCCACGAGATTTGTGGTTCCCATTTCAATAGGAGAAAGGATGTGCCCATCTTCAATCAAGGCAATCTCCTCATCCAAAGAAAATGTTAATAATTCTTTTTCTAAAGAGAAATCCACGAAATTATAAAGGTCTGGTTTTGACGCCATTTCGACTGTTTCTTCTGCATTCTTAAATGCTAAAGTAACTTCTTTAGTTTTGTTCCCTTGTTTATTACAAGCAGAAAGTAAAGGTACCACAAAAAGTGATACAAGTAAGGTTTTAAATATTATCTTTTTCATACCATTATTTTATTTTCACTATATTGTTATAACAATGATAAAAATTAAAGTTCAAATGATAAAAATTAAATTTTTAATCTAAGGATTGAAAAAAAGAAAAAATCCTGATTTCTCAGGACTTGGATGTTGTCAACAAAAATCATTTATTCTGTTTTGTTTAAATAAACCTATCGCTATCATGCCGTGACGTAACTGATTCGCGAATAAGAAACGAATAATTTATAATCATCTGTTAATACTTGGATCATAATAAGATTCCAAATCATTAACACCTTTAATAAGTTTTCTCATAGCATTGGTTTATATATTCTGATAAAATAATAACAAAGTTATTTGCGGTTTCAACATATCATTCCGCTCCAGTGAAATATACTTCTTAGCTATTAATTATTCCCATAGCGGCGAAGTGTATAGAATGGAGTTTTTTTATGTCGAAATTCGAAAAACATTTCCGTATTTATCTAGTCAGTGGTCATCCCGCCTACATTGTAGATGAAGAAGGTAATTTTTATTACTTTCATAGAGTTACCTCTTCTCCTAAAAGTGGTCATCACAAGAATATAAAGATTGACCCAAATCCAGATTCATCACGAGACACACCAATGTATATTGTAAAAATGGAACAAAAAGACAAAAAGGGCCGCTTTGGTAAAAAATTGAAATATAATATCGATATCGAGATTATAGGTAGAAAAAAAGATTAGTCCAGTAGTTATCACTACAGCCGCCAGGGGTCTTTGAACCTCAGCTTATACTAATCTGTTTTCGCCATTCCCGTAGATTGGCTTATCTATAGATACCATTTCTGGTAGCGGGTATTTATGGTGGATCTGAAGGGGATCGAACCCTCTACCTCCTCCATGCCATGGAGGCGCTCTCCCAGGTGAGCTACAGACCCAGTGCGGTGATTATTCTAATAAAAACAAATAAATAAATCAAGAATTATATAAATAAGGATATAAAAAACGAGGCCATTAAAGGTCTCGTCATTTGTGTCTTGTGGCGCGCCCGAGGCGATTCGAACGTCCGACTCCCTTCTTAGGAGGAAGGTACTCTATCCAGCTGAGTTACGGGCGCAAGAAGAAAAACATTATACAACGTTCTTCTTTTCGATATCTTCTTTGAAGAATTTCACGACATCAGCGTAGACTTCTTCTTTTCTATCTTCGTTAAGAATCTCGTGTCTTAAACCTTCATAGATTTTGGTTTGGACATTCTTGACACCTAATTTGATATACATATCATGAAGTTTTTTCACTGATGCACCATAACCAGTCACTGGGTCATCACTACCAGAGATGATGAAGATATCTAAGTCTTTACGAATCTTTCTTAGGAATTTCTTCTTATGAAGACGATTCATACCTTTAACGAATTCGTAACAGAATCCGTTTGTAGGACCAAATCCACAAAGTGGATCAGCGATATATTTATCAACGTTTTCTTGGTTGACAGAGAGCCAGTCATAAGGTGTTCTTGGATTTTTGATTTTCTTATTGAAATTACCAAACATTAATTTGTTTAATAATCCCGCTTTTTTGTTTCTATTTTTCTTATGGACGATTAATCTCGCTAATTGATATCCCATAGGAACTGCTGGGTTTTTCGCACCACTACCACATAAGACAACTTTACTGACGTGTTCAGTGTATCTTTGGATGTAGTCTTGACACATGAATGAACCCATAGAATGAGAGAAGATAAATGTTGGACGACAAGAAATTCTGAGTTTTTCCACAAGTGCGTCAACCGCTTGAACTTGTTTTCTGAAACCACTTGTTGGCCAAATACCTAAATTACTCATATCTGGTAAGACGTTTTCGCCTTGGCCATATGTGTCAATGCAGTAAACATTGAAGCCTTCTTTGTTGAGGTATTGAGCAAAGCCATCGTAACGTGAAGAATGTTCTTCCATACCTTCCATGATAATGACGTTTGCAATGCTGTTTTCAACATGCCAAGATAAACCAAAAAGTTTATCTCCGTTTTTGTTAATTAATTCCACTCTTTGTGCTTTTGACATAATATAGCCTCCTATTTATCGTAGCCGTTTGGATTATTCTTTTGCCAATTCCATGAATCGCGACATGCATCTTCGATGGTTAATTTAGTTTTGAAATTCATTTCTCGATATGCTTTAGACGCATCAGCGTAGTTTTCATCTACATCACCAGGACGCCTATCGCAAATAATATATGGGATTTTAATATTGTTAACTTTTTCAAACGCGTGAACTAATTCTAACACGCTTGTACCCTTGCCTGTACCTAAATTGTAAATGACAAGACCTGGTTTTTCTTCTAATTTTCTTAACGCACATAAGTGACCATACGCTAAATCCACTACGTGGATATAATCTCTAACACCTGTGCCATCAATTGTTTTGTAATCACTACCATAGACATTTAAGTGATCCCGTTTACCGACAGCAACTTGAGTAATATATGGCATTAAGTTATTAGGAATACCATTTGGATCCTCACCAATCAAACCAGTTGGATGAGCACCGATAGGATTGAAGTATCTTAGGATAGCAATATTCGCATCTTTATTTTCTTTAGCGAAATCTTTTAATAAATATTCAATATCCAGTTTGGTTTGTCCATATGGGTTTGTGCACCCGCCGACTTTATCATCTTCTTTTAATGGGACATGGTCTGGGACACCATAAACTGTTGCCGAAGAAGAGAAGACAATATTATGAACACCGTATTCTTTCATTAATTTCAAAAGCACACGACTGGAGCCGACGTTATTTGCGACATATAGATCTGGTTTTGCGACAGACTCAGCAACACTCTTTAAACCCGCAAAATGGATAATATCCGTGATCTTTTCTTGTTCAAAAACTTTCCTTAAATTTGCTTCATCTTGCACAGAAATCTCGTAAAATCTCGGCATTTTGCCAGTAATTTTGAAGATTCTATTTAAAACTTCAGGCTTACTATTGCAGTAGTTATCAACGATGACAACATCATAGCCATGGTTAATTAAATCCACGACTGTATGGGAACCAATATAACCAGTTCCCCCTGTAACTAATACTGACATATTATTTCTCCTTTAACTGTTGATTCACCAATTTGTTTGTTAATGTTGGATCCGCTTTTCCATGAGTTATTTGCATAACTTGGCCAACGACATATCCAACAACTTTGCCCTTACCGTTTTTATAATCAATAATGACTTCTGGATTATCTTTTAAAACCTGTTTTATTATAGCAATTAATTCTTCTTCATTAGAAATAAGATTTATATCTATTTCTTTCATCAATTCATCAACATCTTTATTGCTTGTTAGCATTTTGTCGAACAATTCACGAGCTTGTTTATTATTAATTTTGCCTTCATCAATTAATAATATTAATTTGGCTAATTCTTTCGCTGTTATTTTGAAACTATCAATTTCAATATTTGACTTATTCAAAACCGATTGCACATCCACTAGTATCCAGTTCGCCGCTCTCTTACAATTGGCTCCACAAGAAATCACTTCATCAAAGTAATCACTAACTGCTTTGCTGGATGTTAATTGATTAGCGGTATTTTCATTTAATCCAATTTCAACATATCTTTGATATTTCTTTTCTGCTAATTCAGGTGAAGACTCAATAGCTTCTTTGATGAATTCTGAAGATAACTTAATAGGAGGAATGTTTGGTTCGATGAAATATTTATAATCAACATCCTCATTCTTGTCTCTCATGACGACGGTTTCTTTTTTGATTTCATCGAAACGCCTTGTCTCTTTTTTGACTGCCTCACCAGATAAAAGCAAAGCTTTCTGTCTTTTGATTTCAAATTCTATCGCTCGGTAAATATTGTTTAAAGTATTAATGTTCTTTAATTCAACATTGAAACCTAAAACAGTCGATCCGATTGGTCTTAAAGAAACATTAACATCACATCTTAAAGTTCCTTCTTCCATCTTTCCGGTACTGACACCTAAGAAAGTCACGATGGAACGAATCTTCTCCACTACTTTAAGAGCTTCTTCAGCAGAATTAATTTCCGGTTTAGAAACCATTTCAATAAGTGGTTTACCCGCTCTATTAAAATCAAGGAGTGTATAGTCTTTATAATGAATCTGTTTACAAGCATCTTCTTCAATATGAAGACGTTCAAAATGAATTCTCTTTTTACCGAGAGATGTTTCTATATCTAAATATCCCTCTTTTCCTATTGGCCGATTCCTTTGAGTAATCTGATATCCTTTGGGCAAATCACTATAGAAATAATTCTTTCTATCAAACCAAAGTTCATCATCAATACTCATATGAAGGGCATGACACGCTCTGATAGCATTGATGACCGCTTGTTTATTAACTGTCGGCATTGTTCCAGGGAAGGCAACATCAAAAGGTGCAACACAAGTATTTGGCTCTTCACCAAATCTCACAGGAGCGGAAGAAAACATCTTGCTCTTGGTGTTCATCTCAACATGAATTTCTAATCCAATGACCGCTTCGAAATTCATATTATTTATTCTCCTTAACAGAGAGATTCTTTAAACCAGTGATCCCTTCAATAGCTAAAGAAACATTAAATACAGTTTGCTCTTCAAAAGCGCGTCCAGTAACATTACCTCCGATAGGTAAACCATTAATTTTACCTAAAGGTAAAGATAGAGATGGAAGACCAGCAAAATTCGCAAGCGCTAAATAATTATCAGCGATAGAATATTCATCAAATGACTTATGTCCTGAATCAGTAAATAATGGTGCTACTGTTGGTGCGGCAGGCAAATAAATCACATCATTGTCTTCTAAGATTTTATTAATCGCATTAACAATTAAACGACGACATTTTTGTGCTTTCAAAAAGACATCCTTTTGATTACTGCTGAGCAATGAATAGGCACCAATAATAAAACGCTTTTTAATACGAGTTGAGAAACCTTTTGTTCTCACGGTTTTGATTATTTCTTCATAGCTCTTTCCATCATAGTGAGTACCAAACTTAATACCATCCAGATAGGCATTGTTACTTGTTGATTCGGCACAAGAGATTATGTAGTAAGTTGGGAAGATAGCGCGGCATAATTTATCATCCATTTTGACATGATTGATAACCGCCCCAAGTTTCTCTAATTCAACCAAAGAATTCTCAAATTTTACTTTGATATTTCTATCGGTAATAGAATCATAAATTTCATCAATAATTGCGATTTTTAGTCCAGAAATGCAGGGATTTAGCTGTTTTTTGTATTGTTCTACAGGTTTAAATGAGCTGCTGGAATCTTTGTCATCTCTACCCGCTAAAACATCCAAAGTAATTGCGGAATCGGCAACGCTTCTGGTGAAATAAGCAACATGGTCTAATGAGGTGGCAAATGGGAATAATCCATAACGTGATATTCTTCCCCAAGTTGGTTTAAATCCCACCAACCCAGCATAGCAAGCTGGCTTTCTCACGCTATCACCAGTATCACTTCCGATGCCTAATGGAGAAATACATGCCGCTACTGCTGATGCAGAACCACAAGAAGATCCGCCGACCATGCGTTTATGACTTGGATCATATGGATTAAATGTTGTTCCTTTATGACCAGTCATACCAGTTCCACCCATAGCAAATTCATCTAATGTTGTTTTAGCAATTGGAATGGCACCAGCATTAATTAAACGGGTATAGACTTCACTAGAAAATGGAGGTTTGTATCCAGTAAGCATATTGCTTGAACCAGTTGTGGGTATATCTTTTGTGGAGAAGTTATCTTTGATAACGAATGGAATTCCCCAGAAAAGATTATTCTTGTCTTTATTCTTTAACCCATCGATAAAAGCGGAAACTTCTTTTTCATAGATATATTCGAAGGCATTATTGCTATCTTCTTTTGCTCTTTTGATAGCTTCTTTTGCTAACTCAAAAGGTGTGACTTTATTCTCTATTAAAGCTTGATGGATTTCTTCAATTGTCAAATCTAGGTAGTTCATCTATTTCACCACCTTCGGCAAACGAATTTGTCCATCTTTAATATCACGTGAATTCTTTAAAACATCTTCTCTAGGTAAAGGAGTTTCAGGAATATCTTCTCTTAGATAATCAACTTTGATTTCAAAAGGAAAAGTCATGGGCTCAGCATCATTGATGCCTTCGATACTATCCATTTGCTCTAATTGTTTGACTATATCTTGTAATTCGACGATTAAAGAATCATATTCTTCATCTTCGATAGATAACATTACTTTATCAGCGGCAAGTTTGAGTGTTTCCTTATTGATAGGTTTCATTAAATGACTCACTTAACTAATGTGTATTGTAACACGCACGAGATTTTTTATATATAAAAATGTCCGACTTTAAAAAAATACGAACAAAATCAATATAATTTTGTTAACATATTTAAGTATGAATGATTTACAAAAGAAACAATTAGAGGTTTTAAAAGCCTTTATTAAAGTTTGTGAAAAACATAATTTAAAATATTTCCTTGTAGGTGGAACCTGTTTGGGTGCGGCCAGACATAAAGGTTTTATTCCATGGGATGATGATATTGATGTCGGTATGCCAAGAGAAGATTATGATAAATATTTAAAACTCCAATCCGAATATGATGGAACACCATACTTTATTCAAACTTGGGAAACTGATCCTCACTACTGCTACAACTTCGCAAAATTAAGAGATAGTTCAACAACCTTTATTGAATCCTATTTCTGGAAGCATAGAATCAATCATGGTGTTTGGATTGATATCTTCCCAATCGATGGTATGTCTTTAACTGATGACAAGCCATTAAAGTCATACGCGAAAAGAGTGAAGTTTATGTGGAGACAAGTCTTTGCTAGTTATATGCCACAGCTTAGAAGAACCTTCCATAAAGAAACATGGTTCTTGGATTTGCTCATCAACATCGCGGCGATTATTGCATGGCCGTTTGATATCAATCATTTCCGTAGGAAAAGATGCGAAAAATTCATGAGAAAAGTTCCATATAAAGATGCTGTTTTAGTGGGTAATCTATGTGGCACAAACGCCAAGAAAGAAGCGATGCCAAAATCCTTATTTGAAGAATTCACTAAACTACCATTTGAAGATATCGAAGCATCAGTTCCAAAAGACTATGATGCTTATCTCACTTATCTATTCCACGACTGGAGAAAATTGCCTCCAGAAAAGCAACAAGTTGGCCATCACGTCAATAAAGGGTTATCATTAACTCAGGACTATAAGTCATACATGAAAGAACACAGAATCTAGGAGTACGTTATGAATATTGCATTAATATTAGCAGCGGGTGCTGGCTCAAGAATGGGCAATACTGATAAACCAAAACAATTTCTTCCTATTTATGGAAAACCTTTAATGGTGCACACCATTGAGGCTTTTGAAATTAATGATGAAGTTGACGCAATTGTCATTTCCACAAACGAAGAATACATAGATGATGTGAAAGTCATGTGCAAACAATATGACTTAAGCAAAGTTAAAGCCGTTGTTGCTGGCGGCGCCACAAGACAAATCTCCGTTTATAACGGATTAAAAGGTGTTCAATCAATCGGTGCGAAAGATGATGACATTGTCATAATCCACGATTCTGCTAGACCACTTATTAGTCAAAAAATTATTTCTGAAAATATTAGAGTGTGTAAAGAATTTGGTGCTGTTGATACAGTCATCAAAGCTAGTGACACTATCGTTCATAGTGTTGATGAAAAAACCATTTCCGATATTCCACCAAGAAAAGAATTATATCAAGGTCAAACCCCACAAACATTTAAGCTATCCATTATTATGGGTGCCCATAATGCTGTACAGAATCAAAGCATTCCAAATGTTACTGATGATACTAAACTTGTTTTATTACAAGGCATTGATGTCCATCTCGTTGAAGGCGATAAACTCAACTTCAAGATTACAACATTTGATGATTTAATGATGCTTAAAGCATTATTAAAGATTGGAAAATCTGAGGTCTTATAATGTTCCAAACAATTTATAAAGTAACTTCACCAGGCGTTATCGAAGAATTCATCGATTCAATCGATATTGATAACAACCATGTATTAGTCAAAGTGGAATACATGGCGATTTGTAAAGCGGATATCCGTTACTTTTTAGGTAACCGTGATCAAAATGTTTTGAATCATAAATATCCACTAGCACCAATCCATGAAGCAGTCGGAAGAGTACTCAAAGATCCTACTGGAAACTATAAACCTGGGGATAAGGTTATCCTCATTCCAAATTCCATCGAACCTAAATATTTAGATACATTTGAAAACTCAAGATGCAAAAGAGAAGATTTGGGTGATAACTACGCAATCAATTCCACATTTAGAAGTTCCACGACTGATGGATTCTTAAAACCATTCTATTCAGCGGAACCCGGATTATTAGTTAAATACAATGAAAAAGTCCCCGCCAAACTTGCAGTCTTTAGTGAATTATTATCTGTCGCTGTTGCGGGATTAAGAAGGATTAATTTCCAAGAAACAAATCATGTCGCGATATTTGGTGACGGCATCTTAGCTTATATTACTTATATAGTGATGACCGCATTACATCCAGAAACCAAATTAACCATCTATGGTATTGATAAAAACAAGCTATCAATGTTTGAAGATGTTGAAACAAGAACCTATGAAGATTATAAAGGCGAAAGATATGACACGATGATTGAAATTGTCGGTGGCAAATATTCCGCTGATGCAATTAACAAAATGATTGATTGGGCGACTGTCGGAGCGGATCTCATCCTTATGGGTGTTAGCGAAGAAAAAGTCCCACTCAATACCAGATTGGTTTTGGAAAAAGGGTTGTCTTTAAAAGGTGTCACTAGAAGTGATAGAAAAGACTTTGAAACAGTCGCTAAATTATTAGAGAATCCTAAAGTGCAAAAGAAACTTGAACCAATGGTTATTAGTGAGAATGAAATACTATCTGTTCACGACATCTACCATTGTTACGAAGAGGAAATCAATAACAAAATCATCATTGGTAAGAACCTGATGAAATGGTAAAAGAAAAGAGCTTTAAAGCTCTTTTTTATTTGATAAGTTCAAGGAATTCGCTTTCGCTAAGAACCGTTATACCAAGTGCTCGTGCTTTATCTAATTTACTGCCAGCATCATGACCCGCAATAACGGCGTCAGTAGCTTTTGAAACAGAACCAGTAACCTTAGCACCGAGGTTCTCTAATTTCTCAGTCGCTTCTTTTCTACCCATAGAATCAAGTGCGCCAGTTAACACAACTGTCTTACCTGAGAAATAGGAATTTGCCGCCATAGAAGATGAACCCAAGAATTTGAAGTTCAATCCAGCTTGTCTTAAGGACTCAACTAATTCTCTATTCTTTTCGTTAGCAAACCAGATAGTTAAACTCTTCGCTAAGACCGGTCCAACATCTGGGATTTCTAATAGTTCTTCTTCAGTCGCATTCATCAAGCTATCTAAATCGCCATAGATACGTGATAAAGTTTTTGCCATCTTCGCACCGACTTCTTTGATGCCTAAACCAAACAACAATTTTTCAACGGAATTACCCTTGCTCTTTTCGATGGATTCAATCAAATTATCGATTGATTTTGATTGCCATCCATCAAGGGCAATAATCTCATCACGATGTTCAAAAAGGCTGTAAACCTCCACTAAATTGGTGAAAAAGCCCTGATTAAAGAACTGTTCAACAACTTTTTCTCCCATACCTTCAATATCCATAGCGTCTTTACTAGCAAAGTGAATAATACCTTCAATTTGTTTAGCGGGACAACTTGGGTTTATACAGAAATGCATCGCATCTTTTCTAATGAGTGGCATGCCACATTCCGGGCAATTTGTAATCATGGTAAATGGAATTTGCGTTCCATCTCTTCTTTCAATTACAGGGCGGACAACTTCAGGGATAACATCTCCCGCTTTTCTTAAGACGACATAGTCGCCAACCATTAAGCCTTTTTCATTGATAAAGTCTTCGTTATGTAAAGTGGCTCTTTGAACTGTAGAACCAGCTACCCTAACCGGCTCAAGAACTGCGTTAGGGGTAATCTTACCAGTTCTACCAACTGTAAAGATAATATCTAATAATTTAGTAACAACTTCTTCTGGTGGGAACTTATAAGCAATTGCCCATCTTGGAGTTTTAGCGGTGTATCCTAATTTGTCATATAATGACATGTCATCCACTTTGATAACGACACCATCGATATCATATGGTAAGTCAGGTCTTTTAATTGTGTATTCTTTAATGTATTCAATGACTTCTTCAATACCATTACATAATCTTCTTTCTGGATTTGTCTTGAAGCCTAATTTATCAGCATACTTTAATGCTTCGCTGTGATAGCGGATACCAAAATCTTTTGCATTCACAAAATAATACCAGAAAGCATCTAATCCACGACTTGCAGCAATCGCACTATCGAGTTGTCTAATACTTCCTGCTGCAGCGTTTCTCGCGTTAGCGAATAATGGTTCGCCAGTTTGTTCTCTTTCCGCATTTAATTTGGCAAGAGATTTCTTTGGCATAAATACTTCGCCACGAATTTCTAAATCGCCTTCAGCATCAATATGAGAAGGAACGGATTTAATGGTAATAACATTTGATGTTACATCCTCGCCAACGGTTCCGTCACCTCTTGTTGCTGCATATAGTAACCTTTTGTTATAAACAAGAGACATACCAAGGCCATCGATTTTCATCTCTGCCATATATGTCACTTTATCTCCGCCTATGACGTCTCTAATCTTACGATCGAAATCATATAAGTCATCTTCATTAAATGCGTTTGCTAAAGAAAGCATCATTCTTTGGTGAGTGACTTTTTTAAATTCATCTTGGACTTGTCCACCCACCCTTTGAGTTGGAGATAATGGAGAAGCTAGTTCTGGATGCTCTTTTTCAATAGCCATCAATTCTTGCATCAAGCGGTCATATTCAGCATCGGAAACGCTTGGATTATCCAAAACATAATATTCGTAATTATATTTTTCTAATAATTCAGTTAATTCTTTCGCTCTATCTTTTGGATTCATGCTTCATGACCTCCTTTGGAAACTGATGGATGGTTACCCATAATTGATTTTACACCATGTTCATCAAATCTGACTTTAATAATCCCATCGCCTTCAAGTTCAATAACGACACCTCGACCGAGAGTTTTATGATTAACAATATCCCCCACTCTCCATTCATCAACATCATTTACTTCTTGTGAGAAGTTTTGTTTGATTGGTTCATCTAAGCTAAATGACATATTAGGTCCGTCATCAAAATGGAAGGTGGTTTGTCTCTTTGTAGACTTAAATGGATTATATTCATCATCTTTAATTTCATTCCCGGATTCTTTGAGGAATTGAGATGGTAATAAATTACCACTCAAGACATAAGAATAATCACCCGCAAAAGTGAGATATAGTTGTTTCTTTGCTCTAGTCATTGCTACATAACAAAGTCTTCTTTCTTCTTCTAAACCTTTATATCCATTTTCTGCGAATGAGCGCACATGTGGGAAAACACCAGCGTTTAATCTAACCACAAAGACAACGGGGTACTCCAATCCCTTCGCGGTATGAACTGTCATCAATGTAACATATTCGCCATCCACTAATTCATCTTGAGAAGAAATAAGAGCGATATTTTGTAAATATTCATCGAATGTTGAATCGGGATTGGTTTGTAAATAATGACGAATGTCTTGGAATAAGGCTTTGACGTTATCGATTCTTTCTTCACCATCATCTTCCTTCATGAGATATTCGTTATAACCAAATGAATAAATCATTTCTTCAAGAATCTTGGAGAATACTTCTTCGTTTTTATTAATATCATCTCTCGCCTTTTCGATAACCATAATCATGGTCTTTAAAGAGTTGACTGCTTTTCTAGGAAGTTCGCTGTGTTCTTCTTCAATATCTAAATCTCTAATGTATTCATACATGCTCTTATGATGTTCACTGGCTTCTTGTTTTAAAGTGTTAACAGTCATATCGCCTATTCCTCTACGAGGAACATTGATAATACGATCAAAGGAAATGTCATCTTTAACATTGGTAATTAAATGGAAATATGCTAAGACATCTTTAATTTCTCTTCTTTGATAGAATTTCTGTCCACCAAAGATACGATAAGGAATGCGATATTTCACTAAAGCGGTTTCAAAATCCATCGTGATATAGTTGGATCTATATAAAATGGCGATATCTTTATAGGAGTATCCATTTATTTGAATTAATTTATTAATCTCTCTGGCCACATAATCCGCTTCACTTTTTGATGAAGGTGATTTATGGACCACAATCGGGCTACCACTTTCATTTTCGGTATATAAATCTTTCTTAACACGCATCTTATTATGAGCAATAAGCTTATTTGCACTATTAAGTATCTTCTCTGTGCTACGGTAGTTGCGATTAAGAATAATGGTTTCCATATCTAGGAAATCTTTTTGCAAATTCAAAATGATATCCTGATTGGCACCTCTCCATGTATAAATGGTTTGATCTGGATCACCAACAACATAATGACAGGTACTTGGTTTGGATAATAGTTTTAATAACTTATATTCCATGTCATTTGTGTCTTGGAATTCATCAACAAGAATATGGTCATATCTCTCTTGCCATCTCATTCTTGTTGTGGGGAAATTCTCCAAAATATAGATGGTTTTTAATAATAAATCATCAAAATCAAGCGAGAATTGCTTGGTTTTTTCCTCTTCATACCTCGTATAAATCTGTAGACAAAGTTTCTCGTCTTCGAATAATTCTTTGACAATATTGATGTCTTCCGGATATCTCTCATGAAGCTTTTGAGAACCGATATAGTTGAGGGCTTTTCCCACTATTTTGTCACCGCGTCTGAATCCCATTTCGGCGACAATATCTTTCACTAATTTGGTTTGATCTTCTTCATCGAGAATTGTGAAGCTTTGTGGAAAGTTAATTAATGGGATTTCTCTTCTTAAAAACATTGCCGCAAAGGAGTGAAAAGTTTTAATAGTTAAATCTTTCTCTGCTTCTGGAATCATCCTTACGACACGATTCTTCATTTCATTAGCGACTTTATTAGTAAAAGTAATTGCCAAAATCTTCCATGGCAAAACTTTAAGTTCAGAAATAAGATAAGCAATTCTATATGTTAAAACTCTAGTCTTTCCAGAACCTGCGCCAGCTATAATTCTGACATTCGGAAAAGAAGTCGTTACCGCTTCATATTGCTTTTCATTGAGTTCTTTTTCGTAGTTCATATATTGCTAAGCAATATAATAACATATTAATAATCAATCCTCAATTTATTCATCATAGTTGTTAGTCAATGTCTCAATAATTGCTACACTACCTGTATAACACGCTGATACCATACCAGATTCAATTTCAAATAAGGTCGGTGTTCCGATAATTCCTAACTTTTCATAATAAGTAACACCAATATTCAATTCAGCATTTGTAATAATGGGAATCTCTTTGGTATAGGTCACAAAATAAAATTGCTTATCAGAGTTTAATGCTGCATTTAAGATATACGGTTTCACTTCTTTGCAATGTCCACAAGTTAAAGAATAAATATAAACAAAATAATTGTATCTCTCTTGGGACAAGATATCTTTCCATTCAATATGTAAGTGTTCGACATCTTGGTAATCATATTCAATTAATATTGAATATTCTGATGATGTTTCTTGTTTTTGACAGGCAGTCAATAAAAGGCATGCACACAAAAATAATAGCTTTTTCATAGGTCTCTCCTATTATATAAATACGAACTTTTTGCGATTTTTGTCTCAAAAAAGTTTTAAAATGATAAACTTTTTAGTATGAAGCCATTTAAGAAAAGAGAAACATTAGTACAAAACATTACCTATATGGCCTTGATGGCAGCGATTAATGTTATCTTTGTTCTATTAACTACATTTGTTCCATTCTTATTCTTTTTAATTGTTTTCGTTTTACCTTTAACATCGGTCGTTGTAACCCTACATTGTAAGAAAATATATTTTCCTATCTATGCGGTGGCTACGATTGGTCTTTGTATGATATGCACGATATGGAGAATTGATGACACAATCTTCTACGTTATCCCATCTGTCATATCCGGTTTTATATTCGGACTACTAGTGGAGAAGAAAGTTCCATCTTTTTGGATTATTATTATTACCACTATTCTACAGATCGGATTTACTTATGCTAGCATCCCACTAATTAAGTTATTTACTGGTAGAGACATTATTGAAGTCTTTGCAACCGCATTTGGAATAGCGGACTTCCAATATCTCAATTATGTTACTCCATGTTTCATATTCTTTATTTCTCTAGCTCAAGAAATACTTGCGTTCATGGTCATAAGAGAAGAACTTCCTGTTTTTGGATATGAATTAAATACTCCAAAGAACCTTCCTTTATCATTAACAATCTCTCTAGGAGTTTGCGTTGTTCTATCAATAGTTTTTATGTTTGTCTATGGGCCATTATCATATTTGATGACTTTATTTGGTTTGTTACTAGGTATCTATGCACTCTCATTATTAATTGAGTCTAAAAACATTATTGTTTATATTGCCTTAGCAATTGGATTTATTGTTTCTATCTTTTTGTTCGCTTTGCTCTATCCTTTAGCGAAAGAACCATTAGGTTTAATATTTATAAATATATTCTTCTTTATCGAAGGAATTATTGTTTTAATCAATAATTATTTGTTAAAAGGCGACAGTAAATATACAATAAAATAGCAGTATGATTAATTTCTTTAAAAATTTCGGAAAAGGAATCCTATATATCTTTGTATTACCATTCTTAGCGGTCGCACTTGCCGGCTATGCTGTGGTAGCGCTTTTCATATTCATTTATCTCGCGATTAAGGGATTAGTTTTATTCTTCACCGGTCGTTCTTTATATGAAGATTTACCAGAAGATATAGAAGCCAAGAAACGCTTAGGTATCTATGATAAAAATGAATTTAAAGAAGAAACCACTACTGGACCTAGTGTAGAACAATATGAGGAAGCAAAACCAGAAGATGATATTTCTAATGATCCATTCTATGTTCCAGAATACTTGAAAACTCAAGAACAACTCGAAGAGACTCAAGCTTTTGAAGAAGAACCAGAAATTGAAAATGAATTAGAAGAGAATCCTGAACCAGAAACCAATGTTTTTGAAATGCCTTTAGAAGAAGAGAAACAAATCATTGAGGAAAAACCAGAAGAAAAGAAAAAGACAGAAGATGTCATTTCTGTGGAAAAAACTGTGCAAAATGACAGTATTTTAGAAATTAGTGACATCGATGATGAAGATGATGATTCTGATTCCGGTATCGATATTGACTTTAATTAGGAAGGGGGATAGATAGTATGTTTAATGTTTTTATTTCATTATCAGAAAATGACAAACGACTTATTTTTGCTATTCTTTTAGTCCTCATCCTAGTCATTGTTTTAATCGGTTATATCGGTTTCCTCATCACTAGAGTTATGAAGTGGCAAGGTAAGAAACTAGATACATTAGTGGCCGACGCTGTTGTCACTAGAGTTATCACTGATAAGCACCACTTTATTAGATATGCCAGAAAGAAAAATTGGAGATTATTCTTCAAACAATCATATATTGCTATCCTCTTAATGCTCTTTGCGGTTATCATGCTCATCGTTAGAGACGCTATTTATAAAGATTTCTCTTATAACCCATTTAATAAAGATACTGGTTTCGGTTCACTATTGTTCCTATGGGATTTCTCAGTATGTTTCAAAAGAGATGGTATCTCACTAGTTGTTAATTGGCCAAAATTAGTCAATACACCACACTTCGTTTTAGATGCCTGGGGTGGATATATATTTGTTATCTTCGCCTCTGTCGGTGCAATCTGGTATTTAATCGCTTTACAATCATTAATCGCAAGAACATTTAGAATGTATAAATTATCGACAACCGCATTTGAAAAGACATTAGAAGGTTTCAATCAAAACGTTCATTATTCTCAACAACAAGGCATGCAAAATAATGAACCAAACAATAACGAGAACCAATAAAAAATCCTAACTAAGTTAGGATTTTTTTTATTTAACAAAGATTTTAATCATCTCGTAGACTAGATATCCAACCAATAAAATATCGAAGATAATTAACAATACAAACAAACGAAAATGAAGTTTATCTTTTCTAGCTTGTTCTTCGGGAGTAAGTACTTTTTTATTCTCTTCCATAATTAATATTTGATTGATCCAGATGTACGTGGATAAGGTTGAACATCACGGATATTTTGCATACCTGTAATATACATTAATAAACGATCAAAACCAATACCAAATCCGGAGTGACGGCATCCACCATAACGACGGGTATCTAAATACCATTCAAGGCCTTTATCGTTTCCGAGTTCTTCCATCTTAGCTTTGAGAAGTTCATATCTTTCTTCTCTTTGAGAACCACCGACAAGTTCGCCCACCATTGGGACTAATAAGTCACAAGCGGCAACGGTCTTACCATCATCGTTTAATCTCATATAGAAAGCTTTGATTTCTTTTGGATAATCGATTAAGAATAATGGTCCTTTAACGATTTGTTCAGTTAGATATCTTTCGTGTTCAGATTGTAAATCCATACCCCATTCAATATTTGGATTATCAAATTTATGACCATTCTTCACGGCTTCTTGTAATAATTTAATTCCTTCGGAATAACTCATTCTCTTGAATTCGCTATTAACGACATGATTGAGTCTTTCCAATAATGTGTTATCAATCATGGAATTGAAGAAGTTCATTTCATCTGGGCATGATTTCATGATGTAGTTAATGCAGAATTTCACACAATCTTCGATTAAATCCATATTGTCAGATAAATCCGCAAAAGCGATTTCTGGTTCCACCATCCAGAATTCAGAGGCATGTCTAACAGTGTTACTATGCTCCGCCCTAAAAGCAGGACCAAAGGTATAGACATCTCTAAATGCTAAAGCAAATGGCTCAACATGTAATTGTCCAGTGACTGTTAAGTTGACTTTACGGCCATAGAAATAGTTTGGATCTTTAGTGTCATGTGTAGTGACATCAAAAACATTACCAGCACCTTCACCATCGTTTGTGGTGATTAATGGAGTATGAACATAGATGAATCCTCTTTCTTGGAAGAATTCATGAATAGCCATGGATAAAACAGAACGCACTCTATAAACGGCTTGGAATGTATTTGCACGTGGACGAATGTGGGCAATCTCGCGTAAGAATTCAAACGAGTGTCTCTTCTTTTGAAGAGGATAATCGTCATCTACTCCACCTTCTAATTCACATTCATTAACATGAATTTCAAAGGGTTGTTTATTCTCAGGAGTAAGAACTACTTCACCCACCACTCTAATTGCAGCGCCAGTTCTTAATGATGTTAAAACATCATAACCTTTGCTATCTTTGTTATAAACAAGTTGAACATTCTTAAAACAAGTACCATCATTAAATTCCACAAAGCCGATTGAACCATTATCACGATTGGTTTTCACCCAACCTTCAAGTTCAACGAATTTAGCTTCGCGTTTTTCTTCTTCGCTACCGTTACAAACGATATCGAATAATTCAAAATTTGTTGTTTTAATAGGTTCCATTTTCATCACCTCGTCATAAATTATATCATTTATTTAATTATTTTATTGAATAATTAGAAGTTTTTGTAATCTTCAATAAACCAGTTGGGGTCAACACCTATATCTAATGGAGCGAAAACTTTCATTTCATATAAGTGTTCTGCAACTTTAGCAATCATCGCTGCTTGGTCAGTACAACACCACATTGGAGGAATAATGATTTTGATATTCCTACTTTCCATCTCACGCTTCATTTCGCTTCTTAAATAAGAATTCGCACTGACACCACCCGCTAAGATAACTTGCTTGACTTTATATTCTTCAACCGCTTTCTTCGCACGATCAATAACCAAACCAACAGCAACATCTTGGAATGATTTGCACATATCAGGGACATTAACTTTTTCACCTTTTTGTTCTAGGTTATGAACTAAGTTAATAATATTAGTTTTTAAACCAGAATATGATAAATCATATGTGTGCTCACCATGAAGTGGAATTGGAAGATTATAAGTGTGTTTTCCTTCCTTAGCTAATTTATCAATTGGAATACCGCCTGGATAAGGAAGTCCTAATACACGAGCAACCTTGTCATAGCATTCGCCAATCGCGTCATCCCTAGTTTCACCAATGACCTTAAAGTCCATTGATTTTTCCATAATTACTAGTTCGCTATTCCCACCGGAAACAACAACGGCAAGAAGAGGGAACTCCAATGGTTCAATAAACTCATTTGCATAAATATGTCCAGTTAAATGGTGAACAGGGATTAATGGTTTCTTATAGAGCATCGCGAGCGTCTTCGCACATTGTAATCCGACATGTAAGGCACCTATAAGTCCGGGACCACGCGTAACTGCGAAAGCATCAACATCCTCTAACTTAATGTTAGCTTGTTCAACCGCTTCTTTGAGGACCACACCAATATTTTCAGCATGGAGTCTAGAAGCAATCTCCGGCATCACGCCGCCATATTTTTGATGGACTTCAATTTGTGTACTGACAACATTAGAAAGGAGTTTACCATCTTTGATGATGGCAACGGAAGTTTCATCACAACTAGATTCAATAGCGAGTATTAACGCCATATCAATCTTCCACCTTTCTAATCATATAAACAGCATCATCCCCATTATCGTAATATCTGGGTTTGACTAATTCTTTTTTAAAACCATGCTTCAAATAAAAATTAATAGCTTTCTCATTGTCTGCTCTGACTTCTAAAGTAAGGGTTCTCACTTTCTTTGCGTAGCAATCATTAATAATCTCATCCATCATCGCACTACCAAGTTGCTTTCTCTGTAGTTGGGGATGGACAGCGATTTGAGCAATGGTTGCTGAATCAAAGGTATGCCAATAATCACAAAAGCCAACAACGGATTTGAGGTTTTGACTTTTCTCTTCTAATTCAATGACCCAGACATTGCTCACTGGATTATCATGGAGTTCATATAGGATATCTTCTTTCTTCCATGGTGCTTTAAAGCACAATCCTTCTAATTCAAGAATTGCAGGAACATCATTATCTGTAGCTTCTCTAACAGTCACGTATAAATAGTCCATACTAATCCTTCATATAAACAGGTTTGATGGCTAAAGGATCTTTAACTGGTTTAACAGCACTCTTAAGAGCTAATAATTCTCTAGCGATATCAGGTTCCTTGCCTTCAATACCTAAATATTTTACGTTTCCACATACGACATAATCTGGATGTTCATTTATATATTCCATGACTTTATCGTTAGTCATAATGGAGTCTTTTAATAATATCTTTTCATCTTCAAAAACACCGACGTAAGAACGGCCACTTCTAGCATTTATTAGACAAATTGACGGGTTTTTGCGGTCTTTTTGACATCTTAATGAACTAATTGTGTATACCTTACAATCAATAACTGCGGCAATGGTTTTAGCGATAGTTATAGCAATTCTGACACCCGTATAGGATCCAGGTCCAATGGCAACCACTACTTCTTTAATCTCATTTCTAGAAGCACCATATTTATCCAAAAGTTTATTGAGTTCGGGAATCATATGTTCCGATTGAGATTGCCACGCTTCATAAGAAACGCTTTCTAACATTTCATTATCTTTAGCAAGACCGACAGTTAAAGATGTGTTTGATGAATCAAGTAAGATGGTAAACATTATTGAAATATCTCCCAAAGAGAATCATCTTTTAATAAAAATCTAATCTGACGGTCATCGCCACCGAGGTTTTTAATTTCCACTTCAACAGCGGTTTCTGGAATTAATTTTTCAATATAAATTGGCCACTCAATCATCGTGATACCAGTTTCATAACCGATAAATTCATCTAATCCAATGTCGGTATCCAAATCCGCTAGACGATAAGCATCGATATGAATAAGTGGTCTATTACCTTTAAGGTAAATCTTCATGATATTAAATGTTGGAGATTGTACAACTTCTTTAATATCAAGGCCTTCGGCAACTCCACGCACAAAAGTGGTTTTGCCGGCACCTAAATCGCCAGTCAAAGTTAAAGTAATTCCATTAGGAAGACGATTAGCTAACTTTCTAGCTAATTCCATGGTTTCTTCTTTATTATGTGTTAACTTAGTAATCTCTTTCATTATTAGCAAAGATAAAGCCTAAGTTAATAGGCTTCATCATCTTTCTTTTTTGTCATTTCTAGATATTGGTTGAAATATTCTTTGATCTTATCATCATTGAATGGGAATTCTCTTTTCTTCATTCTTTGAATGATGATATTGGTTGTATATCTTAATACAGTATCTAAGTCATCACCATATTGATATGTAGCTTTATGATGAGCGTATTCTTTTTCATCAAGCACTTTGATTTCACTATTAGTGAATAGCTTGGTATCTAAATCGTAATCGATATATTTGATACAGTCGTGACCCACAATACTTGGAGAGGCGATATTGCAGTAATAGCAAATGCCATCTTGTTTAATCATGCAGATAACATTCCACCACTCCTTCTTGGAGAAGATGGTAACTGCTGGTTCTTTGGTAAACCAACGTCTACCATTACTTTCAACAACCTTCGCTCTTTTGGTGGCGGTGACAATATATTCAGGTGTATTTTCCAATACTAAACCACGGTCCCAACAACGATGAAGGCTACCATTATGTTTAAAGCATTGAACGCCAAGCCAACGACCTACGATTGACATCTTATTTTTCCTTCTTCACTAAAAGTTCAAAAGCATTTAAGACATCTAATAGATTAGATGCATATTGCTCATTGCTATCTTTATCGAATTCTTTTTCAAAAGGTAAAGTCATAATGACATCGTCATATGACATATATGCGGAAGAATGACCACTCCAAATCACAAGATCGAGATTGAGTAAATGTCTTTCAACAGCAATACCCTTAACTTTCTTTATAAATTCTTTGGTTAAATCACTTTCAAATTTCGCACCTTCTGGACCATAAATGGTTAACCCATCTTGTTCAGAAAGAACTTTTAAATCTTCAATATCATCAGGCAAATCTACTGCGGAAACACCTTTCATGACTAAGATATAACGGTTTTCAAAATGCAAATCATTTGGATAGGAAACATATTTACCAACAAACAAAGAACGACGGTTTTTGCCCGCTCCACTATATAAGCCCATATCTCCAGCTTTAAAGGTTCTCTTAGAGAAATGACCATTGATAACATTTCTAGAAGCAATATTATTTAAATCTTTATAGATACGGTCACTAATTGGATCAGATAATTCAAATCTCTCGTTCTCATCAGTGGTCACATCGGTGAATTTGTTGTTAGAGAAGTTTCTGCCGTTAAAGCATCTATTCACTAAGGCGATATATTCCTTAGTGGCGCTTGGTAAGATGTTTCTATTCACAATGTAATAGACAATCATTCCGACAACCGCGGAACCCACTAAAGACCAGCCGATGATCTTAAAGACCATAGCCTTCATAGTGATACAAATAACAGAAGCAACTGCCACCGCTAAAATGACAGCCATAACAATATAACTATTGCGGCGTCCTCTTTTAAATTTCGCTTGGAATGCTAAACGAGCATTCTCCACTGTCACACCATAATCTTCGGCATCGGCAGCGGGTTTTTCTATTTTTTCACCTTTTGGTAAAAGATCGTTAACGTCTTCAACCGCTTCTTCTTTTACATTTTCGGTGTTTTCTTTTTCTTCAATCTTTTCTTTTGATACATCAGACATATAAAAGCCCTCGCTTTCTAATAAATATAACATATTAAATTAGAAAATAATACTGATACGAGGGCAAAATTATAAAATATAGAATTTATCTTTTTACTGGATAACGATGTTGTATCTTAGCGATTGGTCCATAAGCCGCCATTAAGACCGCAATAGCGATTAATCCACTGACCGGAATATAGATTGCATTATATGCAAGTGCTGCGGCAAATGTGTACTTATAAATAATCATTGAAGAAGCAGTTGATCCGATAAATCTAATCAATGTCGCTATAACCGCACCGACAAATAAGAAAATTTCACCTTTGACGTTATACCATGTTTGTTTTTTGCTAAAGATGAGTTTAGAGAAATATCCCATAACCATCACACTACCGAAACCGATTAAATAATCAAATGGATAAGAGGCGAATCCCCAACCATCTGTTAAGCATGTGATTAATCCATAGATAATGCCACCACAAACTAATCCATGAGATGGGCCATGTCTTAAAGCGATAATGAATAATGGTAACATTTGGAAGTTAACAGAACCAGCACCTGCCGCGAGAGGAATCTTAATTAGATTAAGAATGAATGCCGCGGCAATGAGAATACCATCTTCCGCGATTTGTCTGGTGACAATCGGATTTGTGGAGAACTCACTAGATAAAGCGAGAACCGCTGCACAAATGGAAAGAGCAATTGAAACATTACTACCCCAACCAAAGGTAACTGAAGACATATATTCAACATTATTTGAAGCGAAGAATTCTCTAGTTAAAGCAAGCATCGGAATGGCTAATAAAAATAGCATACTCGATGCAGAGCCAAATCCTTTTTTTAGTTTTTCTAGACATGAAGTAATGACACCCAAAATCAATAAACCAAGTGTGACATACATCGTCCAATCATATTCATATTTACCTTGAAAATAATCCCATAAATGTAAGTCGATGATTTTCTTAATTACTTCATCTCCTTCTCCGGGAATCTTTAATTTAATTGTGACAACTGTTCCTAAAAGGAACAATACGGCCAATGTTCCACATATCGCGGCCACTAACCAACCGAATTTGTCGAAGAAATTTATCTTCTTTTTCTCAATAACTTTTGGGCTTTGTTCATCCATAAAAAATACCTCCTGGATAGACTCACCCGGAGGAAAAACACTAACCTCCGCCAGCATTACCTGGATCAGGTGTTCAGTCGAACCGGAACACGGTTCCTCTCAGCCGAGTTACTGCTCAGCTCCTGTAATTAGTTTAGGATTATTATTTAATCCAATCAATAGGTTTTACTTTATTCTTTTTCAAATATTCATTTGCCAAACGGAAATGATTATTTTTAAACCATCCTCCTCTATTCGCTGCTAACGGAGAAGGGTGAGCGGATTCTAATATTAAATGTGAAGGATTGTGTAGCAACACTTTAAATTTTCTTGCGGAACCACCCCACAACATAAACACTAATGGATGGTTTTGTTTATCTAATACTTCAAGAACATCTTTGAAGAATAATTCATATTCTTTAATGTTATGGCTCATTGGTTGATGGGCTCTAACGCTAAGAATAGAGTTCAATAAAAGAACTCCTTGCTTAGCAAGATAAGTTAAGTCACCACTTTCCATATCAATTGTGGTGTCATATTCATCAGCAATTTCTTTATAAATGTTAATTAGTGAAGGTGGAACCTTAACTGTACTAGGAACAGAAAAAGATAAACCCATCGCCTGTCCTGGTTCATGGTAAGGATCTTGACCAATAATCACCACTTTGACTTTATCTAATGGAGTCAACTTAAAAGCGTTGAACAAAAGTTTTCTAGGAGGATAACAAACATTACTTGCGTATTCCTTATCTAAAAACTTATGTAAATTAATCGAATATTCTTTGTTTTGAATACTCTTAAAAAATTCAATCCATGTATTCGGAATTTCGTCCATGCAAAAATGATAACATTTTTATTATGTTTACAAAATAATATATAATTAAGAAAATATGAAAACTCTCTTTGTTTTTAACCATCCAGCACCATATAAGGTGAAAGTTTATAATGAACTAGCTAAACTCAAAGATATCCAAGTCATTTTTGAGCGTGAAAGCGCAAAAGATAGACCATCTTCTTTTTATGAAGATAACGAATATAATTTCCCGGTTATCTTTTTTAAAAAAGGATACTTTTCTAATGAAAACACATGCTCAAGCGAACTAAGAAAATATATCAAAAAACATCATCAAGAATATGACATTATTGTGATGAATGGATATAGCACATTTGCCGAAATGAAAGCTATCCGTTACATGGTTCGTCACAAGATTCCATATGTCCTACAAATCAACGGTGGAATCAAAAAGAAAGATAATTGTATTAAAAGAAGAATGAAGAAATTTTATATTTCTCATGCCACAAAATATCTTTCTCCATGTACTGAAGCCGATAAATATTTGGTCTATTATGGTGCAAGACAAGAAGACATCTTCCACTACCCATACGGAAACTATTTTGATAGCGAAATAGTTAATAAAATTCCTAGCCAAAAAGAAAAGGAAGAAATTAGAAAAAAATGGAACTTACCAAACAATAAAATCTTTATCAATGCATCACAGTTTATTGAGAGAAAGAATAACATGGAACTCATCTCAATTTTTAAAGATAGAGAAGAGACATTATTGCTAATTGGTTCCGGAAAAGAAAAAGAAAAATACGAGAAATATATTAAAGACAATAATATTAAAAATATTATCATCATGGATTTCTTGAAGAAAAACGATCTATTTGAAGTCCTCAAATGTTGTGACGCTTTTATCACTTTATCATTCGAAGATATCTTTGGTCATACTACATTAGAAGCCATGGCAAATGGCCTTCCGGTCATCTCATCCGATAGAGTTGTTTCTTCCTTAGATCTAATCACTAATGGTGTGAACGGATATATTGTTGATCTCAATAATAGAGATGAAATAATTAACGCAATAAATAGTATCAAAGAAGATATGGGTAAAGCGGCGATTGAAACCGCGAAGAATAACACCATTGAATGTTCCGCGAAAAAACTTAATGAAATATTGGAGACTTTATAATTATGAGAATCATATATTTCACTACTGCACAAGATGAAAAAGACTTCCGCCAATACATGAATATTTGGAAGTATCCTTTAAATTCCAGTAATCAAAACTTTCATAACAAGTTAATCAGAAGTCTCGCCATCAATAACCAAGTTGATGTCATTTCCGTTAGACCGTTTTCTCATCGCCACACCAAGGTTAAAAATCTCAAAAAAGAGACCAAAACTGATGGCAATATTACTTGGCATTATCTCAAAAGAAGCGGCGGAAAAATCTATCGAACTTTATCAATTTGCCCACAAACTACAAGGATTTTGAGCAAAATCGACCTAAATGATGCAGTTTTTGTGACTGACACAATCAACAAGTCAATCGTCCGTTCTATCTCAAAATTAAACAAGAAATATAAGAGACCTATTATCGGCGTTTGTACTGATTCGCCAAGCAACATTTCTGGTACAAAAAGATCATATACACTCTATCTTCTTTCCCACTGCGAAAAGTTTGATGGTTATTTAGCGTTGACTGAGGGTCTTAATGACTTATTCAATCCAAATCACAAACCAGCCTATATCTTTGAAGGTTTAGTGGAAGATAGAAAAGTAGAAAAGAGTGAAAAAGAGAAGAGACCATATTTCTTCTTTGGTGGCGCTCTTATGGAAAGATATGGGGTCTATCAACTTATCCATGCTTTCAAAAAACTAGACAACAAAGATATTGATTTATACATTTGTGGTCATCACGCTGATAAAGCAAAGCTTAAAGAAGAAATTGGTGATGCTAACAATATTAAGTATTTAGGTCTATTACCAGTTAATAAAGTTTTAGATATGGAGTCTCAAGCGATTGCTTGTATCAACCCAAGACCATTCTCTGAAGACTTGGATAGATTCTCAATCCCAAGCAAGACTTTAGAATATATGTCTGCGGGTCGCCCAGTTATATCTGTGAAGAACACTATTCTTATGAAGAAGTTCCCAAAAGAGATTATTTGGTCACCATCATCTTCTTCTGATGATTTGTTAGATTCGATGAACAAGGTATTAGAACTCACCGAAATCCAAAGAGAAGATATGGGTGAAGAAGCAAAAAATAGAGTTCTAGAACTCTATTCATTGGATAATTTAAGTGATAAGTTTACTAGTTTCTTAAAGAACTTCCTTAAGTAATACTTCGTTAACTAATTCGCCACAGCGTTTAATCGATAAATTGCTCTGATAATAAGTTTGGTTTAATTGACCAAGCTTTTTTCTTTGATCAGGAGTCATAGAGGCAATTCTATTAATAGCTTTTGCCACTGATTGTGGATTAGCATCAGCACTAATCGCACCACCAGCATTATCTAAAATATTTCTTCCATCGCCTTCAAGAACACCAACGATCGGTTTTCCAAACGCTAATGACATCATTAATTTGCCAGGGATGGTTTTGCCAACATAACCAGTACCTTCTAATGAAACATATAATGCATCAGCACCTAAGAAATATTCAGAGGCCTTCTTCGCTGGTATTGGTCCATGATAGATAACTTTGTTTTCCAACTTATATTGTTTGATGAGTGATTGTAATTCGCCACTCTTAGGTCCCATGCCGATAACATGGAACTGAATATCGTCATTATCAATAAGTTTCATGGATTCAGGAATGAGATGAATTAATTGAATGATTCCTAAGTTACCACAATATAAAATATTGAATTTCTTTTCGAACTTAATAGGTTTGCCTTCGCATTTTTCCACCAAACTAGGAAGAGGAATGATAGAAGTTCTCTTTTGTAGTTTCAAAACACTATCGAAGTAGTCGTTATAAGATGGAGAACCCATAATCACATAATCAGCATTCAAATATAGACTTCTAGACCACTTGTAGAGAATCTTGTACATCAAGGAACTCTCTTTCACTGCATGAGTTACTAAAACACTCTCTGGCCAGAGGTCAACGCAGTGGACAACATGCTTCACACCATGTTTCTTTTTATAGAGGTTTCCAGCGGATAAAATGGTCACCGGAGACATCGACATCGAATAGACAATATCGAATTTTTCCTTGCATTTCCTGACCCATTTCTTAGAATTCCGCCAAAAAGAAAGGTAATTTCTAATAATCGAAAGGCGGCTCTTTTTTCTAGCCACAAGGTTTACTCTATGAACTTTTACACCATTGATGTTTTCAAATTTTACTTTTTTGTATTCTGGGATAATTTCCCCATAACCGTAATTCGGCTTACCAGTTAAGACTGTAACATCGTTCCCTTGTTTGACTAGTTCTTCACAAATATTAGTGAAAACATTATTCTCTGGATAATAATATTGACATACTGCAAGTATCTTCATGACTTTTATTGTAATTATTCAAGTTTTACATTTCCACAAATTGTTAAATATTATTTAATCTGCCCCAAAAAATGTATATCATATTAATTACATGATTAACGACACGAGAATCAATGTTATCGTCAACATAATAAGGACATTAGTTTTGACCTTATTATCTTTCATTACTTTCCCATGGGTTTGCCGTTATTTAGGTGACTCTGCCGTTGGTGCTTATACATGGGCCAATACCTTTGTCGCATATTTCTTAATACTCGCTAAGATTGGCATTCCAAATCTTGCCGTTAGAGAATGTGTCAAAGTTAGAGATGATAAAGAAAAACTATCCAACAAAGTTCAAGGGTTCTTCTTATTACAACTCATTGCTACAATGGTTTCTTTTGGATTAATGTGCGCGGTGGTTTTCTCCGTTCCCGCATTAAGAAACTCAAGTGCGTTAATCTTTATCTTATCAATCAACTTCCTCGTTGGTGCTTTCTCATTTGAGTGGGTATTTATTGCTTTAGAAAAGCAATTTTATATGTGTGTTCGTTCAATCGTCGCCTTAACATTAAGCGCCATTTTGATCATTGTTTTTGTCACTAATCCAAGTGATATTTATATCTATGCTTTGATCGCTGTCAGTGTGACAATCATCACCACTATTTCTAACTTATTTTACATTCGCAAATTCATTTCCTTTAAAAAGACGATGTCTTATTCCTTTAAGGACTACGCTAAACCACTATTCATTTTATGTAGCTTAACATTCATCATCTCTTTATATAACCAAACTGATACCTTTATCTTGGGTTTCATTAATGAAGATAAGAGTGAGGTCGCTTCTTATTCTGTCGGTATTAAAGGTATTGATATCATCATCGGTATCATCGCTGGTTTATCCACAGTCTTTATCCCAAGAAGTGCTTATTATTATAGTAAAGAGAATAAACAATTCTTTAAAAACTTAACGAGATATTCTTTGAATATTTGTTTCTTTATCGTCATGCCCGCTATTGTCACTATGGCGTGTTTAGCTAAACCAATCTGCTCATTAATATCCGGTAACTTTGATTATTCTTCAGGTACTGGTGGTTATATTACTGCTCCAACGATATTGATTATCCTTACCTCAATGATGCTCACTTATTCTTTAGGCGATATCATCTATGGACAAATCCTTCTTCCGATGAAGAAAGAAAAATATTACCTCATTAGTATGCTCGTCGGTACTGCATTAAATATCGGTCTCTCTTTATTACTAGGTGGATATTTACCAAACAAGGTTTCTTGGCTCACTCCTTCTATCGGTGTTGCTATCGGTACTGCAGTTACTGATTTACTAATTATCATCTTCTTAGTGTCCATCACTTGGAAATGGGTCAAAGAAGCGATCTTCAATATGAACACATTAAAGTTATTGCTTGCTAGCTTAATTATTCTTGCGGTTTCACTACTTCTATATAGACCACTTGAAAGTCTATGGGCATTTATGAAATTATCAAGCACCAATGCAGCGATATTACAAATGGTTTCAATCGTCGGAATAGATGCAATAATCTATCTCGTATTCTTAGGTTTAACAAAAGAAAAGCTTGTCTACTCATTCATACGTAGAGACCACAATAACCAAGAATCCTAATTTATAGGCGATTTAAGCGAAGAAAAAGATGTGAACGATAAATTCCACATCTTTTTATTTTTCTTAAAGAAAAGGCCACGATTTACGTGACCTAATGTTTTTAGATTTCGTGTGGGTCAGCGGCATTACCATCCCAGTATTTATAACCGGTTTGTTTTTCTTCGCCATCACCGAGGAGATAATACACTTCAACAGTATCATCTTTCCAGATTTCCACTTGCTCACCCGCGATAGTCTTTTTCGCTAAGTTAAGTGTCTTAGCTTGACTAATTGTAAATGAGAAGTAAAGTGGAAGTTTTTCATCAGAAGCATTCAAACAATTTGTGAAAGCATTTTCTTGAATTTCATTGATAGAACTTGGGATTACCACATGAGAGACTTTTCCAATATTCTTGAAAGCATCTTTTTTAATGTTGGTAACAGTGTTTGGAATCTCAATTTCTTCTAATGCTGGACAATTGTAGAATAATTCCGCGTTGATGGACTTGATTTGTGTATCGCCAAGACCAACATGTTTTAAGCTGGTGCAGTTTTTGAAAGCGGATGAGCCTAAGACAGTGATTGAGCTAGGAAGTTCAAATTGTTCTAAAGCTTCGCAATTTTCAAATGCACTGGTGTTAATTGTGGATAATCTAGATTTTTCAGGATGAGTAATTGTTACTTCTGTTAAATCTTTGACATCTTGGAAAGCGTGGGAACCAATACTTCTTAAGTTTGGAGTTAAGATAACTTTTGTGGTTACCGCACCTTTGAAGACGTTATTGTCATTACCACTGATTGTGGATGAAGCATCTGTTCTTTGTAAGGAATTTGGGAAAGTAAATTCACCATTATTACCTTCATAAACGGTATATGTATCATCATACAAATTTATTGTGCTTAATTTGATACATCCATTAAAAGCATTTGCTCTAATAGAACCGACACCGAGAAGGGTACCAGGTTGTTCGTTGCCATCATTATCGATGAACGAAGAGGTATCTTCTTCAACTTCTTCTTCCTCATCTTCATCTTCGTCTTCAGATGGTTCGATAGTAACAACTTTGTTTGTAGGGTTTCCATATAAGGAAACAGTTTCTAAGTTCTCACAGTTCATGAATGTTTCATCTAAGATGGTGAGAATATTCTTTGGAACAGTGAATGAAGAGAAGGCTGTGCCACTGAAAGCACCGATACCGATAAAGTCAATTTTATCTTTGGTTTCCGCACTACCATCGCCCCAGGTGATGCTATTTAAGGATTTGCATCCTAAGAAGGTGTAATCAGGAACATATGTACCTGTGTAATTAACACTTTCTAAGTCTTCACAATATGAGAAGATGCCAGATCCTAATTCTTGAGCGGATGAAATATTAGGAATTTCATTCACTAAGCCAGCACCGGAGAAAGCTTCATCACCGATTAAGGTGAGGTTATCAGGAAGGTCGATATCCACTAATTGGGCACAATTGGCGAAAGCTCTTTGTCTAATTGTGGAGACCTTACCATGTAAAGCGTTCAAACCTTTGAGGTTGTAACAGTTTTCAAATGTGGAATTAGAAATATCATGTAATGTTTCTGGTAAATCAATATAGACGATCTTGTCGTTTTCTTTGAAAGCGCCAGAAGCGATATTCTTAATATTCATTTCTGAGAATTTCTTAATCTCAGAAGCGGCATATTTGCTCTTGATGGCATTGATTTCTTCTTCTTTAAGTGAATCGGAAATTAAAGCGGTATTTGGTTTTAAATAATTCTTTCCGACGTAGATTAATAATCCACTAGGAAGGTCGAAGATGGAATCGGTTTGCTTTAATAAATTGTTATAGAAAGCAGTATTTAAGAAAGCATCAACACCAACTTCAGAAAGGTTCTTTGACCAAGTAAATTTGGACAAATTAGTGCAGTTATAGAAGGTTTTTTCACCAACCCAGGTCACTGTGTTAGGTAAAACGACATGTTTAATTTCACTATGACCAGAGAAAGCGTTAGAGGCAATACCCACGACTTTATATCCCTTGATTTGACTTGGGACACGGAAGGTAGATGGATATTTGACATCACTTCTTAAACGGTATAAAACCGCGGTTGGTTTTTCTCCTTCACCGAGCATGGATTGAGGAGTGTAATAATAAGTTACATTTTGGACATTGGAGTAGTCAGTAAGAGCGGTGTTACATAAGATAACAGCGGCGACAGAAGCACCTGCTAATAAAAGCGCTGATATTGATAAACCAATAATGTAGTTTCTCTTTTTTGGAGAAATTTTTCGCACAGGTTTCGGGGTATCATCAAATACGTCCGCACCTAATTCGGAAATATCACGTGCCATTATTTCTTACCTCCTAATCTTTCTAATTCATTTCTATAAGCTTCTAACTCAGGAGTATTGCAACGGACAAAGTGGTCTTTTTCAATTTCCACGAGTTTTGGAGCGTCACTCTTCACATAGTGATGTGTCTCCATCGCGTTATAGACAATAATCTTTTTATTTCTTTCAACTTTTGGGTCAGGAATTGGGACCGCAGAAAGTAAAGATTTGGTGTATGGGTGAAGTGGGGCTTCGAATAATCTATTCGCAGGAGCGATTTCCACGATGTGACCCGCATAGATAACCGCGATACGATCAGAGATATATCTAACAACAGAAAGGTCGTGTGCGATAAATAAGACCGACATCTTTCTTTCTTGTTGGAACTCTCTTATGAGGTTTAATACCTGGGCACGAATGGAAACGTCTAACGCGGAAATAGGTTCGTCAGCGATGACGAATTCCGGATTCATAATCATACATCTAGCAATACCAATTCTTTGACGTTGACCACCAGAGAATTCGTGTGGATAACGTGTTAAGTATTCTGGACGTAAGCCCACTCTTTCCATCATGTGAGTGACTTTATCCAAACGATCTTGTTCATCTTTATAAAGATGGAAGGCCCTTAATCCTTCAGAAACGATATAGTCAATATTCGCTCTATCGTTTAAAGAATCGCCTGGGTCTTGGAAGATCATTTGAATCTTGGTTTTTAATAGACGTTCAGTTTTCTTAGGAATCTTTCCAGAAATCTTCACGCCATTATAAGTGATTTCACCACCACTAACCTTGTTAATACGGATGATTGCACGGCCAATCGTTGTTTTACCAGAACCGGATTCACCGACTAAACCTAAAATTTCACCGCGTTTAATATCTAAATCAAGGTGGTTGATAATAACTCTTTCAATAGAACCGATCTTAAAAGCGACACGAACATCTCTCATTTTGACGACTGTATCTTCGTCTTCTGGATGTTCTAATCTACTCTTATCAAAGATATCGAGTTCTTTCTTTTCAAGATTATGAGGAGTTTGCTTTTTTAATTCTTCATTATTCATTTTCAGCACCCTCCTGTCTCTTGAGTTCTTCCGCTGCACGTTTCATTCTCTCGTGTAGCTCTTGGATGACTTTTGGTTTTTCCACTTTTGGAGCGCGTGGATCAAGCAACCAAGTCTTGGCCCAGTGTGTTGGAGAAATATTAAACACAGGAGGCTCTTTGACAAAGTCAATATTCATAGCAAAGGCATTTCTTGGGGCGAATGCATCACCAATGATTTCTCCAGAGAATGATGGAGGATTACCTTTAATATAAGCTAAAGGTTCATCTTTACTTCCTAATTGTGGTAAGGAAGCAAGCAATGCCCATGTATATGGATGTGCGGGATTATAGAAGACATCTTCTACAGTTCCGTATTCGATAATTTGACCACCATACATAACCGCGATACGGTTAGCGACATTAGCGACGACACCTAAGTCGTGAGTAATGAAGATGGTTGTCCATTTGTATTCCTCTTGAAGTTCTTTAATAAGGGCGATAATTTGCGCTTGAACAGTCACGTCCAAAGCGGTGGTTGGTTCGTCACAAATTAAGATTTCTGGACGGCACGCTAAGGCGATGGCGATAACAACTCTTTGACGCATACCACCAGAATATTGGAATGGATAATCGTCATAACGAGCTTCCGCGTTAGGAATACGAACTTTCTTTAATAGACGAATGGCTTCTTCTTTGGCCTCTTCTTTAGTAAGACCATGATGTAATCTCAAGACTTCACTAATTTGGAAACCGATTGTTAATAATGGGTTCAAAGAAGTCATTGGGTCTTGGAAGATGGTGGCAATACGTTTACCACGAATTGGTTGCCATTCTTCGTTTGTGGTGAATTTAGCTAAATCCATGCCATCAAAGATGATGCTTCCACCAGTGACAGCACCATTGGATTCAAGCATACCGGTAAATGTCTTTGTGGTGACGGATTTACCAGAACCTGATTCACCGACGATTGCGAGAGTTTCTCCTTTATAAACTTTAAAGGAAATGTCTCTAATAACATTGATCTTTTTACCACGAACTGTGAAGCCAACGGATAAGTGTTGAACATCGATAGCGACTTCTGGTTCATTAACTACTTCAGGAGTCTTCGTTTTATTAGTTTTTAATTCTTTTTCAACCATAAAACTACCTCCTAACGATGCGACTTCGGATCAGTAGCATCTGCTAAAGCCAGTCCTAGATAGAAGAACGTTATCGTCAGCGGTGCCATGACCATCATCGGCCCTATCAATAAATATGGGTGTTGCATCCATGTTAATGATTTACAAACTGTGGTTAAAACTTGACCTAAAGTGATTTCGTTATTAGAGGCGTTGAAGGAAAGGTTGAAGTAAGCCAATCCGACTTCGCTAGAAATCGCTTCTGGAATCGCTGTAGAAACAACAGTGATAATAACGCTTACCAAATATGGTAATAAGTTATGAGTAATCATTGTCACAGATGAACTACCAAGAGTTTGTGATGCAATGTTATATTCACGGTTACGGATGATGATGATTTGGTTACGGATAAATCCTGCCAAACCAATCCATCCTAATGCGGTTAATAAGAAGACCAAAACCCAGAATGATGGTTTTAAGATCTGCATTAACAAGATGTCTAATAACAATGTTGGAATGTTATTAACAAAGTTACGGAATTCAATGAGGATTGGGTCTAACCATCTGAAATATCCCCATAAGGAACCGATGATGATACCAACAACAGTATCAATAAGGGCGACAACTGTACCTAAGATTAAGGAGAGTTGGCTACCTTTCCAGACGATATACCACATATCCGCACCATTGAAGACAGCGCTTGTGGATGGGTAGAAGACGCCAAACCAGTGGTCAGCGTTCGGCCCAATTATCTCATTCCAACGATATTGACTTGGAACATATCCAACACCCTCTCTAACTAAGATTGGGTAATTCTTCATCAATGGACCAAAAATGGTGAAAAAGATGAGAATTGCAAGGATAACCAAGCAAATAATGACAAATGGGTTCTTAAATAAATACTTGAAAGTAAGAGACCAATATGAATATGGAGTGGAATCTAATTTTTCGATTCTTTCATCAGAAGTTCCCACCACTTTGAATAAGTCTTCGATATTAGTGTCAATCGTTTCTTCAACCTTAACAGTATCCGCTAAACGAGGATCATTATCGTAAGTTTGGAAAAGGGCTTCTTCTTGAGCGACTTTCTTTTTCTTCTTCATGATTAGCCTCCTTTCTACGCTTCAAAGCTGATACGAGGATCAACTGAGGCGGTAACGATATCACCTAATAAGTATGAGGTGACTGATAAGAATGCGGAGAATAAGATGATACCTTGGATGAGCCACACATTGCTGGTGTTTTGTGCCACCATCAAAGCGTTACCGATACCATTGATACCATACATATTTTCAATAAAGTAAGAACCCATCAATGCGCCGATAATCGCTGCAGGGAATGTTCTCACTAATGGAACGACCGCGTTTCTTAAAATGTGAATCGTCATAATACGGTTTTCTTTCAAACCTTTACTACGAGCGAATTTGACATAATCGGAGTTAAATTCATCAACCATGTAACGACGGACCCAAAGTCCAATACCTGACATACCAGTAACACCCATTGTCAAGATTGCTGGTAAATAAGATAAAACATTGTTCGCGTCGTATTGGAATGGTAACTGGAAGAGATTACAAAGAATCGCCATCCAGATGTAGTAATAAGCAACACCAGGAATCGCGTCGATAATCATGATGTAGCCTTTACCTATTCTATCGAAAAGGCCATTTTGATACTTCGCCATAAAGATACCGAAAGGATATCCTAAGGCAAGTTCCAAAATAACCGCAAAAATACCAATTTTGAATGACACACCCATTCTGGTCATCATGTAGTCTGTGACTAAATAGCCATCAGGAACGTTATCCATCTTATAGATACGCCCTAAATCAAATACTACAGTTCGACAATCAGAAATAACCCCTTGGAGTGTACTGACCCCATTAATATCCACAGATTCATATGTGGTTAAACAAATCATCTTTGGGAATGGGATAACGGAATAAAAGAATTTAAGTAATTGCTCTAATATAGAACCATTCATGCCCATATTTTCTTTCCAGGCATTACATTGTAATTCAAAGACTTCTTTAGGTAGTTTTGGATCAAAGAAGAATTGATTACAAGTCTTATCAGCTGGTTTTGCGATACGAATTAAAAAGAATGTTACTAACATCGCCAAGACGATAGAAATGACTGACGATAATAGTCTTTTAATTGAATAGTGAAGAAGAGGATTGGCAAAAATTCTTTGCATGGCAATGGTATTTCCAAAAATAATTCTTTTCTTCACCAAAATGGAAAAAATGATGAATGCGACAACTAAGAATATTAGTGAATAACCAATAATAAATGTGGCCATATTTTTCCTCCTTATAAACGAATGAAATTAGGGACGGAAGAAAAATTCTTCCGGAGCCCTAATGTTTTTAAATAATATTTAGTGTAAACGAATAGCTTATTTGCTATAGATGTTCATACTACCGTGTTCGCCGATGTATGCTGCTTTGTTGGCATCATATTCAGCACGGATTGAAGCACGTTCTTCACGGGTTAATGGATCTTTTAACACCCATAAGCCAGTTAAACGTTCATTGGAAATACCATAGTTAGATGTTGGGACTTCATAACCAGCAGACTTACTGATGGATAAGGACCAACCTTGACCACGGTTGACTTGTGGTTGATAAATCGCTAAGTCATTAATGAGTTCAACTTCAGCTTCCGCGAAGAGAGAATAACGAGTTGTTAAGTTTTCGTTTTCTTTTTGAGCCTTACGGACTGTCGCTGTGTAGTGAGTTAATAAGTCTTCTTCAGAAACGACATCGCCATCAACAGTGATGTTAGCAACATAATCCATACTTAAGAAGTTGAAGATGCTGCTCCAGTCACCATTTCTGGTGTAAGTGTTCAAGTATGTTAATGGATCACCATAGTCAGCGCCCCATCCCCACAAAACTGCGGAGAAGTCGAAGGCTGCGTTACCACCATTACCATCAACCGTTTGATAGTTATTGGTGTTACAGAGATCGGTTGGAACAACCTTGAAGATATTACAGTTGGCATAATTGTCACCGATATCATCAATGTTATTTAATCTCTTATTCATGGAAGAGATCATTGTGGTGTCATAGACTTTTTCTTCTTGAGAATCCCAGATTGAGTAGTATTCAATTTGAATTGGGTAGTTAATGACGCCATATTTTGTTGCTAAAGCTGAACCATTATATTTAGTGATGTCAGCTTGGGCTTTTGCCACTTTAGCAGCAACTTGGTCTCTGGTTTGTTGACGTGTCTTGAATTGACCTGGTTGGATTAATTCAAGAGCTTGTGCATCAGTAATACCATTATGTTTTGCTAATTCTTTAGCATAGTAGTATTGAGTGTATTCGTTGTTGTTATCGTCAAAGACGAAGTTCTTTGGAACATATGTGTGAACAACTTCTTGAGAAGCGAAGACGCTTTCAGAATCGCCATCAGCATAACGTTTGTAATATTCTGGATAGTCGAAGGCGGCCATGATGGCTTCTCTGACTGATTTCAAACGGAGAGCTCTAGTTGTGTTAGCAATTGTATCAGCTGTACCGAATGTAGAATATGATGTTGCAGAAGCACTGTTGGCAGCACGTTCCATAACGATGTTTGTGCCGTAGCAAGAACCAATTGTGTCTAATAAACGGGAGTTAACTAAACCATTGGCTGGATTTTCAATTGTGCCATCACCATTTGGACCGACAACGTATTTGGCCCAACCTTCTTTATCGTTTGGAGAGAGGGAGAAGCCATCGATGTTACCGTTTTCAAATTGGGTTCTGACGTAGCTGTTATCGATATCAGCTTTAACAATGTTGAATTTGACTTTGTCAACGTGAACACTGTTGTAACCATGGATATCAGCACGTTTGGCATATGTTGTGTTCTTAGAATAGACGATTGTTGTTTCATCTAATTGGCTTAAGATGAATGGTCCGTTATAGAGAATAGAATCTCTAGCGGAGACACCGAACTTAGAACCTTTTTCTTCTAAGAAGTGAGCATTGACTGGTAAGTATGGTGAGTATGTAAGCATGGTTGGGAAGTACATAGCGGAAGTCATTAAAATGTATTTAACGGTTCTCGCTTGGTCATCGACAACAACGCCTAAACGTTTACCACTTTCAATGTTTGGAATGTCATTACCAGTGACTGGGCTGGCTTCATAACCACCATTTTCATAAATGTTTGGGTGAGCGGTTTTGATTTCGTTTTGAATCCAATCAGCCTTTTTATCATTGGTGTTGAGTTTGGTATAGGTTTTGTTACCTTTTGCAATACCATCTTGAATTTGTGTGTAAAGGTAGTATTCCATAGCACCTTTCACAAAGTCATAGATCATATAAGCGGTCTTAGAGTTATTGGAGAATGTTAAGACTGCTTTCGCGCCTGCTAAGAAGTCGCTTGCTTTAACGTATTGTGTCTCACCATTGAATGAATATGGTTTGCCATTATAGTTAAGCCATACTAAGTTTTTGTCATCTCTTAGTTTGAATTCGAATTCAGTGTAATCAGCATTGTGACTTGCAGTTTCCGCTAAGTTGAGTTCGAGAACGCCAAATTCATTATGTGTAACTAAGCCATCGACAAAGTTTGCGAAGTGAGAGGCATCGGCTTGAGCAGAGGAGACCAAATAGTTTAAGGAACCGATACCAGAAACAGTTAATGATTCATAGCTCTTTTTAGCAGTTCTACCATTTAACAAGTTATATGGGGAACCGGAAACTTTGCCATATTTGCTACCACATGCAGACAACATACCACACAACGCAAGGATCATTAGAGAGTTGAGTTTTGTTTTCATAATGTAGTTTTCCATCCTTTCTTTCAGAATTCTTAATGATTGTTTATAACCTTACACTCATATAAAGAAAAAATCAAAACATTTTTTCGCGCACACAATAAAATACGCATATAAATATAATGATTTAAAAAGGGTATTAACTATGTAAAAACCTTACAAAAATGGGTATTTACCACTAATCCAGAAGATTATTTCAAATACCATAAAAATTGTAAAAATAATTGCAGCGGCAATATAGAAAGGGAGTCTTCTTGACCAAGCAGACTCTTTCACTTCCTCGGGTAATGCACCATCCCAGTTCTTCTCTTTACGACGATAGAAAGCGACATGTAAGTCACCCCAGACAAAACCCACTAATAGATAAACAGCAGCAAAGGCACCGAGGAGTAATGGATATTGGAAAGCTTCCGCGTTATCAATATTGAGTGTAATGACCAAAACTAAAAATGGAACACCACCACCGACAACAGTAAGTGCTAAAGCAATCATCCAAACTCTAAATTTTTTAAATGCCTTTTTCATCTTTAAAAGCATAACACATATATTGGAATTGAGAAACCTTTTGCATATACTAATATATGAAAAAAAATATGCCTAATCCGAATTTAAAAGAAAACATATTTAAAAGAGCACTTGTGGTGCCTTTTCGTGGTTTAGTCAAAGCTGTTTCCAAAACGGCATATGTTAAATATCAATATAAGTACATTACCCATCACAAGTTAAATTTAAAGAATCCAGTTCGATATACCGAGAAGCTTCAATATCTCCGTCTTTTTGTCTATCCAAAAGATCCTTTAGTCAGTCAATGTGCAGGTCGTGCTGGAGTAAGAGAATATCTCAATAAACGCGGATTTGCGGACAAATTAATCCCGATTTACGGGGTTTTTGACACTTTTGAAGAAATTGACTTTGATAAATTACCTAATCAATTTGTGATGAAATGCACCCATGCTTGTGCCTTCAATTATATCTGTCGAGATAAATCACAAATTAACATTCCAGAGTTAAAAAAGAAGTTTAACAAATGGCTTAAAACCAATTATGGCAAGAAGACTGTCGAACTCCACTACGCCCCTATCAAACCACAAATCATCATTGAAAAGTTCTTAGAGGAAGATGGTAAATTACCAATCGAATATAAGATTCATGTCTTCAATGGCAAGGCACGTTCTATGTATGTCGTTACCTCGCGCGGAATCGATATTAGATATAACAATTACTATATTGATTGGACTCCATTTGATGGCAGTCAATTCAATGGTTGGAAGAAAACCGATTACCCATTAAAAAAACCAGATCACTGGAATGATATGGTCGAAATGGCGGAGATATTATCCGAACCATTCCCATTCGTTAGAGTGGATCTATATAACATCAACGGAAAAATTTATTTTTCCGAAATGACATTTACGCCCGCAAAAGGAACATTGATATTAGACGATGACCAATGCGACTTCGAAATGGGTAAATGGTTAGATATAAGTAAATATATTAATGCCAAGTAGTATGTGGAAAACTCACTTCATAAAGCATCAATGCGTGAAGTGTTTTTTCTTCTGGATGGGCTTCTGAATAACCATCCATGAGTTTTTCATATTGAATAGAGAAACCGATTAGTCTATTAGTTTCGATATTATCCAATTTAAAGCCAAAGCATATATAGTTATTGAATCTATCGTTTGCAAAGCCGTCACCTGAATTGGTTGGAACATCATCAATCACATAAGAAACAGGAACTCTGGTATAACCAGTATCGTTCTTTAAGAAGAAATTAATTTTGATTTCAAGCATGCTGTCGCATCTTCCGAGGTTTTGATTAGTTTCAGTAACTACGGAGCATTTGAAGTTCATCATAAAATATGATGCATTGTTAGTTTCTTTGGAGAATAAGACACCGAGACCTTTGCTTGGATTCTCATTGTTTATAGATTCAACTTGTGTACGGGATTTTTGAAAATCACCATTACAGAACATTTGACCATCAAACATTTTTGAGACAACACCATATTTAAATGAGTCATCTAATTTAGTCATAGCGACATCAGGACCATAAGCTTTCTTTCCGTTTTCTGGTTGAGAAGTCTTATCGTATCCATATTCGTAATCATTCCATTTATCTTCGCAATCTCTAAATGTCGTATCTTTTAATGATAAGAAGACTTTGTCTTGTTCTTCATCAAGGATGTAATCTTCTTTGTTGACTGTGATCTTGTTACCTTCAACAAATGGATTAATTCTCTTATCCCAAACATTGAAATAATTCTCTGCGAAGACAGAAGAATTGTATGGAAGACCATTAAATGTTTCTTTTAAACCATATCCACAAGAAGTTAAAAGAAGGGATGGAGCGATAAGTAACAATTTATAACGCGATAGTTTCATCTTCGATTTCCTCCTTGTTATTATTTTCATTTGAAGTTTCTTCTTTAGAAGACTCTTCTTTCTTAATGTTTAATGAAAGGGTTTTATTATAGACATATCCTAATAGAAATAATGAAATGAGCAATGGAGCGCTTGTATAGAAAGGAGAAAGAAGTGAAGAGTTCACTAATGGGCGAGTATCTTGTAAGAATAAGGAAATTACAAAGAATCCAAGGACATAACCCGCAATGGTAAATTTCACTAAGCCTTCTTCTTCACTATATTTCAAATATTTAAATAATTTAATGACACCTAAGACGATCGCAGCAATAAAGAACAATGAACCAAATACACCACTGGTCATTGCATTATCAAAGATCCACATATTACAAAGCTCTTGAGCAACGCCGTTATCATATTGATAACCATATCCACCAACAGGGACACCAAAGAACTTCATTTGTGTAAACATATCTTGGAAGACTACATTGATTGAAGAAGCAAATCTATTTGTATTAAATAGACGATTCAACAAAGATGTTTTAGCAATCATGTTTCTAAATCCAGAAACGAAACCCCAGTTTGTCTGAGCATTAATAAACATGACGATAACCAATAAACCAAAGATAATTCCAATAGCAATCATCATGCCATCTAATACCGGTCTCGCTTTATGAATTTTTGCAGCAATAACAATGATGGCAATACCTAATATTAAGACCAAATCACTAATCAAAGAATAGGTCGAAATTGTGAATAATAGTGAGAGGAAACAAACAAAGGAAATTGCGCAATAAATCAGGAAATCCCGCTTATTTTCTTTGAATTTGATGAAAAATAGAGGGATTATTGTGGTCATTCCAATACTTGGGAATAAGGACCAATAATTGACGCTAACTTCCTTCACTTGGAAGCCGAATAACATGTACGCCATCGAGCCGATTGGAAGCGCTGATGGTTGACCATTATAGACAATATATGAGTTCTTATAAATCAAAGTGTAGAAAGGCACATAATAGATCATTGTGATTAACAAATTAATAAACACAAATAAACCAAGTGCGGAATAGATAATTAATAAGGCAAGTTTAATCTTAAACTTCTCAATATAAGCGGATAAGAAACCGGATAAACCAAATAGTGTCAAACCAATTGGAACAAAAACGGTCTCTACAACTGAAATAGCGCCGATTGATTTAGTGCCAAATCCACTTAGTGCCGTTAATAAAGCAAAGACGAATATTGGGAAGAGGAAAAACAGGAATGATGTGATTCCATCTTTTTTGATTTGTCTAAATGTTACTAAAAGTAAAAGACCTGCTAAAACAATAGAAAGGATTCCATATAATAAGAATGAATGACCAAGATAAAAAGAGACAAATGCTAATATCTCCAAACATAAGAATCCCACTACTAGTCCGTAGGTCGAGAAATCAATCTTTTTTCTTTCTTTAGCCTTTTCCATATTTTATAAATCTTTATTAATTATATATTATTATAGTTTTTTGGGCACAAAAAAAGCGGTCAACCCGCAATTTCTGTTCGCTTATTCCTCTGACTCAAAGAAGAAGTCATCGGAACCGCTATCCATGTTGAGGTATTCATCAGCAGATTGGTAGGCTTCTAAAATTTCCAACTCTTCGTTATCTGTTAACTCAGTGTTGCGATCTCTAGGTCCAATTTTTTTGTTCATAAAATACCTCCAATTTGAGATTGGCGGATGGCCCGATTATTGGCCGTTCCTTTTTCTCTTGTGAACTACTATACCACTTTGAGTTCTCGATACAAGATAATTTAACATTAATTTAGACAGTGACAAAAAACCATAAAATAATAGTTGTTTTTATCTTTTAAAAATGCATATGCCCTTATAAATAAGGGAGAGCATATTCTTGTTGCCTTTTTTACTAATATAGGTATGATATATACGCATGAACGAAGAAAAAACACTAGAACAAATTATTGCTGAGAATCTCACGTTTTATAGAAAGGCCGCAGGATATACACAACTCGAAATTGCGGAGAAGTTTAACTATTCCGATAAATCAATTTCTAAATGGGAAAGAGCAGAGGGAATGCCTGATGTTCTTGTTTTGAAATCATTAGCGGATTTCTATGGTATTAAAGTGGATGACTTTTTTCGCGAAGAAAAAAGACGTCTTCCAATGTCTAAAACAACCAAACACTGGTTCATCTTTGGATTAAGTGAAACATTACTATATTTAGTCTTTGGCTTAGTCTTCGTCATTATGATGATCGCTATGCCTCACGCATTCTCTTGGTGGCTCATATTTATATATGCTGCTTGCGGTTCCACCATTCTTGCTCTTATATGGTCATGTATATATCACAAAAAGTTCTACCAGTTATTGTCAACATCAGGAGTTATCTGGACCACTATCACATCCGTCTACTTAACAATATTGCTAAATTCAGATATCAAAAAACTTTGGTTGTTATTCTTAATCGGTGTTCCATTACAAGGTTTAGCGATTCTCTGGTATTTCCTCAAAGTAACTTCAAAGAAAAATAAAAATAACTAGGTCAACTGAAGTGAACCCCGAAATGGACACACTTCAAAAAAACCGGATAAAGACAGGAATCAATTAAGGTTCCTGTTTTTTAGTCTTGTTGAG
>JBGULD010000010.1:0-9921 GCA_045114745.1 Bacilli bacterium | reverse complement strand
TCTTTATATCTTTCGAGGATTTCAATAACTCTTCTAGCCACTGCATAATGTTCTTCACCAACAATACCTGGTTCCAATGCGGTAGATGAGGAATTAAGTGGATCAACTGCTGGATAAATACCTAATGCTGCGGTATTACGATCTAAAACTGTTTTGGCATCTAAGTGTGAGAATGCGGTTGCAGGCGCAGGGTCGGTCAAGTCATCCGCAGGCACGTAAATCGCTTGCACGGATGTAATAGAACCATCCTTTGTGGAAGTGATTCTTTCTTGTAGTTGGCCCATTTCAGTCGCTAAAGTTGGTTGATAACCAACTGCGGAAGGCATTCTGCCTAATAAGGCAGAGACTTCACTACCCGCTTGGGTGAAACGGAAGATGTTATCAATAAATAACAAAACATCAGTGTGTTCTTCATCACGAAAATATTCCGCCATGGTAAGACCAGAAAGTCCGACTCTCATACGAGCTCCTGGCGGTTCATTCATTTGACCAAACACTAAAGCGGTTTTATTCAAAACACCGGATTGTTTCATTTCAAAATATAAGTCATTACCTTCACGGCTTCTTTCACCAACACCAGCAAAGACGGAAATACCACCTTTTTCATTGGCGATGTTATTCATTAATTCTTGAATTAAAACGGTTTTACCAACACCAGCACCACCGAATAAACCGATCTTGCCACCTCTCACGTATGGACATAATAAGTCGATAACTTTAATTCCGGTTTCAAAGATTTCGGTTTTCACGGATTGGTCTTTAAACTTAGGAGGATTACGATGAATCGATAATCTCTTCGCATCTTTGACTTCTTCAAGTCCATCGATAGGTTCACCTAAAACATTAAACATACGTCCTAATGTTTCTCTTCCTACAGGAACAGAGATGGGGTGTTCTAAAGAAATAACTTCCATACCACGCACGAGACCTTCGGTAGGACCCATAGAAACACATCTCACCACATCATCGCCGATATGTTGAGCAACTTCTACGGTTAATTTCTTTCCTTTTTCTAATGGAATCTCTAAAGCAGTTAATAATTCGGGAAGGTGTTGATCTTTAAAAGAGACATCAACAATCGGTCCCACTACTTGGGTAATCTTTCCTTTGACGGTTAAATTCTTCATATTTAAACCTCCTATAATGCATTGGCAGCGGAGACGATTTCCGTAATTTCTTGGGTAATCGCACCCTGTCTAGCTTTGTTAAATTCAATACGCAAATCTTCAAGCAAGTCTTTCGCGTTATTTGTGGCGTTATCCATCGCGTTACAACGGGCCGCTTGTTCACAAACTTCACTCTCTAGTAATTTGCTAAATACAATTGTTTTGATATAAATCGGGACTAGTCTTTCCACTAGTGTCTTTTCATCTGGTTCTAAAATTGGACCAAATCCATCTACTTCAGTCTCCACTTCGCTAAGTGGGAGAACTTTCAAATCTTTTGGTGTAAACACCAAAGAATTCTTATATTCAGAATATATCAAGTGTATCTCGTGATATTTACCCTTGAGATATTCACTGGTTAGATAGTTTGTTAAGGTATTAATTAAGGTAGTATTTTCAATTGAGGAATATTCTTCATATCCTTCGATTTTTGTGAAGTCACCATTTTCATAATGGATAAGACCTTTATTACCTAATATGACCGCATCATCTTTGGCTTTAAGTGTAACGTCCGCTAATTTGAAAATGTTGTTATTATATGAACCACACAAACCTAATGTTGATGAAACGATAATATATAAGTTTTTATCGGTGCCTTCGTTAACCACATTGAAAGGAGTCTTTGTTTTTTTAGCAAAGGACAATACTTTATCAGTCGTGGCTTTTAATTGATCTGCATAATTGCGATTCGCGAGCATCTTGTTTTTCCACTTCTTTAATTTGACCGTGGAAACAAGCTTCATCGCACTGGTCACTTTTAAAGCACCACTGACAGAAGATATTCTCTTTTTAATTTTGGTAACTTCTTGGGACATAAACTATTTCTTATTTACTTTGAAAAAATCTTCAATGGCTTTATTCAAAGCCTTTTCGTTTTCTTCGGTTATTTCTTTCTTCTCATCGATGTCTTTTAAAACTTTTCCATGATTATCACTAACATATTGATAAGCTTTTTCTAAAACATCTCTCACTTCTTCGACTGGTACTTCATCTAAGAATTTATTCTTAGCCATGAAGAGTTCGAAGACTTGTTGAGATAAAGAACGAACTTTATATTGTTCTTGTCTTAACACTCTTAATAAGACTTCGCCGTGTTTGATAATTTCCAAAGTTGATTTATCTAAATCACTACCGAACTGGGAGAATGATTTCATTTCTAAGAAACTCGCTAAATCAATCTTTAAACTTCTGGCAACTTGTTTTGTTGCTTTAAATTGAGCAGCACCACCGACACGGGAAACGGATAAGCCACTATCGATTGCCGGTCTCTGACCAGCATTGAATGAATCTGTGGTCAAGAAGATTTGACCATCGGTAATAGAAATGACGTTTGTTGGAATATAAGCGGAAATATCACCAGATTGTGTTTCGACAATTGGTAAAGCGGTAATAGAACCACCACCAAATTCTGGAGCTAATTTACACGCTCTTTCTAATAAACGGGAATGGAGATAGAAGACATCGCCTGGATAGGCTTCTCTACCTGGAGAACGTTTGAGTAATAATGATAAGGCACGATACGCCACTGCGTGTTTGCTTAAATCATCATAGATGATTAAGACATCTTTGCCTTCATCCATCCACTCTTCGGCCATCGCACATCCGGCGTATGGGGCAACGTAGAGCATAGGTGCAGGCTCACTTGCGGTCGCGGCCATGACCATTGTGTATTCCATCGCGCCATAAGTTTTCAACTTATCAACGATTTGTGCGACTGTGGAATTCTTTTGTCCAATCGCTACATAAATACATAAAACATTCTTTCCTTTTTGATTGATAATCGCATCGATAGCAATCGCGGTTTTACCAGTTTGACGATCGCCGATGATGAGTTCACGTTGACCTCTACCGATTGGGGTCATCGCATCAATCGCTGTAATACCGGTTTCTAAAGGAGTATCAACACTCTTACGAGTGATAACACCAGGAGCAATTCTTTCAATGGGTCGATATTTCTTACTCTTAATATCACCCAAACCATCGATTGGTTGTCCTAACGCATTGACAACACGACCGAGCATTTCATTTCCAACTGGAACTTCCATGACTTGTTTTGTTCTTTTAACAACATCGCCTTCTTTGACTAATTTATCATCGCCTAAAAGAACCGCACCAACGTGGTCTTCTTCAAGGTTCATAACCATACCATAAACATCATTAGGGAATAATAAGAGTTCTCCTAACATTGCTTGGTCTAAGCCATAGATAAGGGCAATACCATCACCAACAGTCACGACAGTACCGACGTCGCTGGAATCAACTTTGGTGTGATAATTTTTAATCTGCTCTTTAATAAGAGCACTTATCTCATTTGCGTTAATTTTCATATTTGCTCCTCCTATTTAGAAAGGTCGTTTTTCATCACATCTAAGTGATGTTTGACAGAACCATCATAGATACGATCATGAACGACAATCTTCACTCCACCGATAAGTGTGGGGTCAATGATGTTTTTAAGTTCGACTTTTTGATGTTCTGTTTTTGAGATTTTCTCTTCAATTTGGTTAATAACTTTTTTATCTAGTTTCAAGGTTGAATAGATTAATCCTTCACTCACTCCACGATATTCGTTGCAGTAGCTATTAAAGCTTTCAAAAATATCGAGAAGATAACTAGTACGGTTATTTTCCATGACCACCTTAATAAGAGCGATAATTCTTTCATCAACTCCAACTAAGGATTTTGTTAATATTTCTTGTCTTTCTTTTAAAGGCAAGAATGAACTACCAAGGACCATGACAAAACCCATATTCTCTTTGAGAATATCAGACAATTCTTTAACACTCTCTTGCCATTCAAGAATCTTATTTTCTTCTAAGGCAACTGAGTATAAAGCTAAACCGTAACGTGAAGCAATTGTCTCCATAATTAATTATCTAAATCCTTGATAAAGTCCTCGACTAAACGAGCATTGTCTTTTTCATTAATTTCGCGTTTCAAAACTTCTTCAGATGCTGATAAGGCAACAGAAACCATTTCTTTACGAATTTCTTCTTTGGCTTCAATCTTGCTCTTTTCAATATCTTTTTCCGCTTGCTCTTTCATCTTGTTCACTTCTAATTGTGTTTGTTCAAGAGTTTCCTTTTGGATATTTTGAGCATTCACTTTGGCCTCGGAAACAATTTCCGCAGCTTCTTTCTTAGAAGCGATCAATTTCTCTTCGCTGGCGGAGGCGTTTTTGAGTGCTTCTGCTTTAGCAGATTCAGTTTCACGAATTGTGTTTTCGACATAGTCTGCACGTTTAGCTAGCATTTTCTTGACGGGTTTATACGCGACCAAGATCATGACGATGATCATAATGACGAATGCAGCGCATTGCACAGTAAAAGATATCCAATCAGGGATTAAGTTCTTACTGATTGTCTCTTTGATATAATCACCGACATCGCTTAAGACTACTAGATTAAGCATCAAAACTCCTCCTATTAACCAACGAATATCAACAAGATAGCGATTAATAAAGCATAAATCGCGGTTGTTTCAACTAATGAACAACCCAAGATCATTGTTGTACGTAACTTGCCGTAAATTTCTGGATTACGGGCAATGCCATCTACTGCATGAGAGACGACAAATCCTTCACCGAGAGCGCTTGGCATAACCGCTAACATGGTGATGGCGATAGCTAAGTATTTCATTGCTTGTGCTTCCATATATCTTTCTCCTTTCTTTTTATTTCAAATTAGCCTAATAAATCTTCTGGACATTCTTGACCTACATATATACTTGTGAGAGATAGGAAAACGGTCGTCTGAATAAAGCCGGCCCATAAGTCAAAATATAAATGTAAGATCCAGGTTATAAGTGGGGCGATAAACACTTGGTTCCATTCGTGAAGAACGGGCTCCAAAAACGCGAATACCGATGCCGATACTCCCTCAAGTGCCGAATACAGAATTGACATGATGACAAATCCGGATAAGGCATTACCGAATATACGTAATGTGAGTGAGAGTAAAGGCGCCCACATGGAAATCAAATTGATGGGTAAGAATAACGGAACTGGTTCGATATATCTCTTGAAGTAACGCCACTTGTTGTAGCGTATTGCAGTAGCGTGTATGAGCATGAACGTGGATAACCCGAGTGAAAGCGGGATCGCCATGTATGTGATAGGAGATGGTAAACCAGTTAAACCAAAGATGAAGGCGATAAACATATAGACACCGACCGCCATCAGATAGCCACCAAAGCTTCTAAAGCGCTTGCCTAATAAGCCTTCCGCCATATTGTCAAAGAAATTAACGCCAAATTCCGCTAAGACTAAAATACCTTTTGGTCTTTTTAATGGGTCTTGGAAACGAGCTCTAATTCCGATGATGACAGCGAGAATAGACAATATCAAAACCACGATCAAAGAACTGACCACTGGACCAGCGAGACTTGACGTGTTGAAGAAATTATTGAATATTTCCACTGACCTTTTCCATTCTTACCAAAACTATGTTAACGATGATGGTTAATGTATAACCGCCAACGACCGCAAAGATATTAAATGCTTTCATATCTTTTACGTAATAGAGCCATCCCACGAGGAATAATATTCCTGCGATGAGAAGGAATCTGACAATCATAATGATTGTGGTGATCACTAATGATTGTTTTTGTTTTTTTGGATTGTTAAATAAGCCTAAAAGTAGATATGTAATAACTCCCACACTTCCTCCAAGAAGAATTCCTTGCGGAACTTCCATCAAAGAGAAAAACCATAATGGGATTAAACAAATAGTGATAGCCACTAGAGACACTAATGACCAAAAAGCTATTTTATATTCAAACCTGAGACCTAAATACCAATCCTTCATTGCTTATGCCTTGACTCTTTTGAAGTTAGAAACTAAAGCAACGCCGTCCTTGCATTTAAGTTGGACTTCGCCATTGATTAATGGACGGATATATTGACGGAATGATTCATCCATTCTTGTGGCATCCTTCATCATGGATTGAGGAATTAAACTAACTGCGTTAGCCACCTTGGATAAATCTTCTAATTGGAAGTCAATCTTATATGGATTGTTGCTTGTTCTCTTAAAGACAATCATCTTGCCGGTTTCGCCTCTTAAGGCGGTCTTCACAGCAATCTCACCAGTCTTAATCGCTTCTTCTCTATCGACTGCGGAGATATAGACTGGGCAAGCACGTTGTGTCAAAGATAATTCAACAGCACGTGTTGGAAGATTTAATTTGTCTTCGACAATACGGCATAAGTCACTGGCGGCACCACCTAGTTGAGCGTGGCCAAAACCATCGACTCTGACGTTTGTCATATCGCGTTCAAATTGAATGCCTTCGGAAATACAGACCATTGCATATCCTTCGCGGTCATATACTTCTTGGACATCTTTTAAGAATTGATTTAAATCAAATTTGTTTTCTGGAAGATAGAATAAATGAGGCCTATTTTCTTCTGGTAAGACATCTGGAGAGGCAGTTAACCATCCAGCATCACGACCCATAATCTCAACGATATGGACCTTACCCACTTTGAAACAGCAAGCATCTTTGATTAATTCATTAACAGTGTTGATGACCATCTTAGCAGCGCTTGGGAAACCTAAGGAATGGTCTGTAGCGGCTAAGTCGTTATCAATGGTTTTTGGAACACCAACAACGACGATATCTAAGCCAAGTTGTTTGACTAATAAAGATAATTTGAAGCAGGTATCCATTGAGTCATTACCACCATTGACAAAGACATATTTGATTTCATGTTTTTGCAAGTTGGCAATAATCTTTTGATAGATTGGATCATTGATATCTTTAGGAAGTTTTCTTCTTGTTGTACCGAGGATACTTCCTGGTGTTTGCAATAATAATTCGATTTGTTCATCATCTTCTAAACCGATATCAATTAAATCGTCGTCGATAAGACCTTCGATACCATGTTGAGAACCATAGATGTGATCAATTTCTTCAGGATGTTTTTGCGCTTCTCTCACCGCACCATAAAAGGATGTGTTAATGACAGAAGTTGGTCCACCCGATTGAATGTAAACCATGTTTTTCATATTAGTTATTTCTCCTTTAAACCGAATTAATTATCGCAATATTCAAATGAATATTCAATTAAAATTGGGATAGGACCATTAAATGTTATTAAATCATTTAAATAGTGAATAAAAGACAGATAAAACTAGTACAGTCTTATTTTTAACCCACTATTACGATATTTTTAGATGAAAAATGAAGGTGAAATTCAAAAAGAATATTGCAATTAAAAAATATCAGTGTATGCTTTATGACGTTGCGCTTTTGTATTTGATAAAATACAGCAAGTATCGTAATATTATTGTGTACATTAAACATATAGGAGGTATGTATGTCATTCAACATTACTTTTAATAACGAAACAAAAACCTATGACAAACCAATTACAGTTAGAGAAATCGTTGGCGATAGCAAAGATATCGTTTGTGCATATGTTAACAAACGCGTTCGTGAACTAACTTATATTTTAGATAAAGATGCAGTTATCGTTCCTCTCACCTGCAAAGATCGTGATGCAAAGGCTACATATGAATCGTCCGTTAGATTCTTAGTGGCAATGGCGATGCACAACATCAGACCAGATGTCAAAATCCGTTTCTCATATAACATTTCCCGTTCCATCTTCATGCAAATCTTGAATCCTGGTATTCAAAGCACAATGCACCTCGTCAAAGAATTAGAAGAAGAAATGAACCGCATTGTTAAAGAAGACTTACCTTTGGTAAGAAATATCGTCAACAAAGAAGAAGCGGCTCGTATTTTTGCTAAAGAAGGATTCGATGATAAGATTGCTATTCTTCAATACCGTCCAGAAAAAACCGCACATATCTATACATGTGGCGATTACAAGAACTATATGTACAACCGTATGGTTCCATCTACTGGATATATCAACAAATGGAAAGTCAAATTCTATCACCCAGGTGTTATCATTCAATATCCACGTCCAGAAGTCGGCGGCATCATCCCACCATTTGAAGATGCACCAACATTCGGTAAAACCCTTAAAAGCGCTCACCAATGGGCGAAAAGTACAGCCTGCGATACAATTTATGGCATTAACAAAAGAATTGAATCTGATGGCGCGATTGATTTCATTACCTTGTGTGAACAAATGCACAACCGTCAATTATGTGATTTAGGTCAAATGATTGAAGATGATAAAGAAAATATTCGTTTAATCTGTATTGCGGGTCCATCCTCTTCTGGAAAAACCACATTCGCTAATAGATTAAGAATTGAATTATTATCTCGTGGATTAAATCCAATCAGAATCTCTATGGATGACTATTACTTACAAAGAGATCAGGCTCCAAAAGATGAAGATGGTAATCCAGATTTAGAAGATATTAATGCTTTAGACATTAAACTCTTCAATGAAAACATCGCTGACCTCATCGCTGGTGAACCAGTTGATTTGCCTAAATTTGACTTCAAACTCGGACATCGTGTTCCTGGTAGAAGATTACAAATCCCAATTGATCAACCAATCATCATCGAAGGTATTCATGCTTTAAATGAAAAGATGACCGCATCAATTCCAAGTCACCAAAAATTCAAAATCTTCATCGCACCACAAGCACAAGTTAATATCGATGATCACAACCCATTATCATTAACAGACTTACGTCTTTTAAGAAGAATTATTCGTGACTATCGTACACGTAATGCTTCTGCCGAAGACACAATGAGTATGTGGGCTAGTGTTCGTAAAGGTGAATTCAAATCCATCTATAACACTCAAGAAGGTGCAAATTATGTTTATAACAGCTTCTCCTCATTTGAATTAAGTGCGGAAAAGAAATACGCGATGCCACTTCTTGAAAAGATCGATAATGAAAGTCCATACTTCCCGGTCGCTGAAAGATTGATAAGAATGCTCAAGTTCTTCAATGACTTATCAGATGAATGGGTCCCATGCAACTCCATCATTCGTGAATTTATCGGTGGCAGCTGCTACGAAGACTAATCAAAACAAAACAAAAAAGAAATCCGCTTTAAGCGGATTTTTGTTTACCTTTATTTTGCCAATTTTGGAAATTAGCTAATTCACGTTTATGAATATTTACTAGTTGAGCGTAATAGACGTGTCTCATTTGTAAGTATCTCGCCATATTTTCTTCTGAAACTTGTTTAGAGAATAAGGAGAGGAATACTTTTTCTAATCTAAAGAAGGATTCATATAAAGATAATAATGAGATGAAGTAGAAGTACTCTTTGTTGCTATAAATTAACATAGGAGTGCTATGAATGATTTCACTAGACATCTCGTATCTATTAGAATACATCGATAAGCCAGCAAGTTTTTCAAGTCCATCACGGAAATTTAATTTGAATGTTTCATCTTGCTCGACTCCAGGAATCTCATAGAGCCATCCATATTCGATATATTTCTTAATATCCTTGCTCTTCAAATCATGCTTTTTCATTTCTTCTTTCATATCCGCGAAGATTTTATTTCCATGTTCATCATTTAAATCTTCTTTTTTAAAGACGATTCCGTATTGCATGTGGATGAGGTAACGGTTGATGATTGGATCACCATATTTTTCTAACACTAACAATGTACATTCGCATTCATGAAGTGTTCTCCAACAAGAGAATGCTTCGGTTTCATATCCATCAATGATTAATCCTAAAATACTACGGGAAATACTCACTGATTTCATAAGCAAATCGGTGATTAATGTGTACTTCGGATCATTCTTTTTATAGGTTTGAAGGATATTGAGCATGAAGTTCAAATATAGGTTAAGAGAAGAGACGG
>JBGULD010000009.1:0-6756 GCA_045114745.1 Bacilli bacterium | reverse complement strand
TAGAAGGACAACAGCCTCGGACAGCTAGGTCAAATGCCGGATTAGAGATAGTGATATCTTGTTATTAATTTATAAGCTTATGCTTGGAGTGAAAGTCTCCGTCGTACCTTGTGAATGTATAATAAGAGTAGTAAAAGTAAGTATTTACTATATAGACTCCCAAAAGACTGATGGATTACTATATCCATAACCAGTTTCCACTAATAGTATATTCAGAAGGTACAAACTAAACATTTGTATCTTTTTTGTTAAAAAGGAGGAAATGATGATGGAAGAAATCAATGAAACACCTTACATTATTGAACTCAATGATGTATGCAAGAAATTCCCTGATAGCGATGTCTATGCTGTCGAGAATTTTAATTTAAAAATTAAAAAAGGCGAATTTGTCACATTTTTAGGACCTTCTGGCTGTGGTAAAACAACAACCTTAAGAATGATCGCCGGTTTTGAACTTCCAACTAGTGGAACCATTCTTTTAAATGGTCAAGACATTTCCTTACTTCCTCCATACAAAAGACCTATTAACACCGTCTTCCAAAGATACGCTTTATTTGCCCATTTAAATATCTATAACAATATTGCTTTCGGACTCAAGCTCAAAAAGATTCCTTATACCGTAATGGCGGTGGATAAACAAAAGATCGCTCAACTCGAACTCGAGAACAAACTTGATAAGGAAGAGTTATCTAATACTTCTTGTTCCGAACAAAGATGTGAACTTGAAGAGAAGATTTTAGCGAGAAATGATCAAATCAAGAATCTCAAAGTCAATCCTTCTTTACCGGTTACCAAAATGCGTCACTACACAAAAAAGGAAATCAAAGAGAAGGTTAAAAACGCTTTAAAGGTTGTCGACCTCGAAGGATTCGAAAAAAGAGATATTTCCACACTCAGTGGTGGTCAACAACAAAGAATCGCAATCGCTCGTGCGATTGTCAATGAACCAGAAATCTTGCTTCTCGATGAACCATTAGGCGCACTTGACTTAAAAATGAGAAAAGAAATGCAACTCGAATTAAAAGAGATGCATAAGAGAATTGGCATTACCTTCATCTATGTCACCCATGACCAAGAAGAAGCTTTAACTATGAGTGATACTATCGTCGTTATGAACGATGGTGAAATTCAACAAGTTGGTAAGCCAAAAGAAATCTATGATGAACCAAACAACGCCTTTGTCGCTGACTTTATTGGAGAATCCAATATTTATACCGGAACAATGGCGAAAGATAACAAAGTCAGATTCTTAAATACCTATTGGGATGCTGACCCAGTTGACTTTGGTAAATTCCCAGTGAATGAAAAAGTTGACGTTGTCATTAGACCAGAAGATATCATCCTTACTCCAAAAGGAAAGGGAACCGTTGATGGTGTCTTATCATCTAAGATTTTCAAAGGTATGCACTACGAATATATTATCAATGTCGGCAAAGCCGAAATGGTGGTGCAATCAACCGCTGAGCTTGAAGAAGGCGCAGAAGTTGGTTTGAAAGTGGATCCAATTAATATTCAAATTATGAAGAAGCCATTCGTTTCTAACTTCTACGATGGCTATATCAATAAATACTATGGTGTCGAATTCGCGGAAAGTGAATTTGAACTCAATATTTTACCATTGTTCCCGGGTGCCAAATTTAACGAAGAAAAAGTTCTCGTTGATGAAAACGGAAACGAAATCGAACTCAACAATTTAGAAATCAATGTCGAAGTTCCATTTGATGCGATTACCATTAGTGATGATCCTAACGCTAGTGATATACATGGTAATATCATTTCCTTAATTTATTTAGGTGATCATTATGAAATAATGGTAAGAACTGATGATGAAGAAGACTTCATCTTAAATACTCCTGATTTATGGAACGAAAATGACCGTGTTAGTGTCATTATCGATAAAGAAAAGATTAATCTTTCTCGTAAAGGAGCAAAGAAATAAAAATGGAAGAAGCAGCGACACTTAAACCGCGCAAGAGATTTAATTTTAGGGGTTCTTTGTGTATGCCTTATGGAGTCTTTATGGCTCTATTCGTCATCTTCCCTCTTCTTTTAATCCTCTATTATGCTTTCACAGATGATGCCGGAAACTTTTCAGTGACCAACTGGGGCACAGTTTTCTCCAGCGCTCATAACTGGAAAGTTATTGGTGATACCTTAATCATTTCGGCATTAACAACCATTTTCTGTTTGCTTATTGCATATCCAATTGCTTATATATTATCCAATAGCAAACTCAATAAGAACAAAGTTCTTGTTTATATCTTCTTATTACCGATGTGGATCAACTTTGTTATCCGTACCTTAGCGTTAAAAGCTCTTGTTAACAATGTTATCCAAGGCATATTTGGTATCGTTTTAACTGTTAAATATCCATTTGTGGCAATCATTATCGGTATGGTCTATGATTACTTACCATTTGCCATTTTGCCCTTATATAACCAAATGCTAAAAATGGATAAGAATCAAATTGAAGCTGCCGCTGATTTAGGTGCTAATCCAGTACAAGTCTTTACTAGAACAATTATTCCTATGACTGTTCCAGGAATCATTTCTGCTTGTACGATGACCTTTATGCCAACCATGTCTTCATATGTCATCGTTAATCAAATGTCAGAACGTACCACACAAATCGTTGGTAATTTAATACAACATCAATTCGAATTAACTCACTATAATATTGGTTCAATATTATCTATCATCATGCTCATGATTATTGGCATATCTCTTCTCGTAGAAAAAGCCATTGATCGAAAGAGTGATCAAAAGAAGGGAGGGATTTGGTAATGAATTTAACGCAAGAACAAGTCAATAGAGCCCTTCAAAGAAAAAGAGGTCAAGAAAAAGCGAAGAAGATTTTGGCGAAAGTCTTTATCTATTTCATGCTCCTTCTTATCTATGCACCTCTTATCTACATCCTCTTCTTCTCATTTACAAAACATAAAATCTTAGGACAATGGAACGGCTTTACACTAGATAACTACAAAGCCTTATTCTCCATTTCCAGTAACAAAGATTCCGCGGCTTTATGGAAAGCCATTGGCAACACTGCGATTGTCGCTTTATTGTCCGCGAGCATTTCCACAGTCTTAGGAACTTTGGGCGCGATTGGTATTTTCTACACAAGAAGAAAATGGGTTAAAAATTCTCTCGAGTTTGTGAACCAAATTCCCGTCGTTAATGCGGAAATCGTGACCGCGATATCCTTATGTGTTTTATTCGTCTTAACAGCGAGATTCCTTAATTTAGAGAGAAGCTTATTTACGGTCGTGTTAGGACATGTTGTCTTATCAATTCCATATGTTGTCTTATCCGTGGTACCTAAATTGGAGCAAATGGATCCATCTACCTATGAAGCAGCGATGGATTTAGGGGCCACTCAAACACAAGCTTTATGGAAAGTCGTGGTGCCTGATATTGTTCCTGGTATTTTAACCGGGTTCTTATTATCAATCACGCTCTCTCTTGATGACTATGTCATCACAGCCTTCACCAAACCAACTACAGGTGGTTTCGACACTCTTTCAACTTATGTTGATAACAAGATTGTCAAAGGTGGAGTGCCTATCCAACTCCGTGCATTTACGGCCATTCTATTTGGAATCATCTTAATCGTCATGATTGTGATGAATCTTAGAAGCAGCCGCATTGCTGATAAATTCAAATTGCTTAAAAAGGAGGAAAAAGCAAATGATTAAAGCAAAACAACTCACTTTATTTTCCCTTCCCTTCCTTGCCGTTGGTGGCCTAGTTGGAGTTACAGGCTGCAGCGAAAAATATGACGCTAAATTAGTCGTTTATAACTGGGAAGACTATATTTACGAAGGGATTGATGACGATGGTTATGAAATCAAAGATTCACCAAGCATCGTCAAAAGATTTGAAAAGTACTACAAAGAAAAGACTGGTAAAAAAGTCAAAGTGGATTATGAAACATTCTCCACGAATGAAATCATGTACCAACAAATCACTTTAGGTGCTATCTCACCTGACCTCATTTGCCCATCTGATTATATGATTCAAAAAATGGCTAACGCCAATATGTTAGAACCATTTTCATATAGTGAACAAACCGGCAAATACGAAGAATCTCTTTCTAACTGGGAAACCTATGGTTCTCCATATATTAGAAATAGATTTGCCCAAGAAAAACTCTCTAATGGCAGTTCTTATTTAGCCTATGCCGTTCCTTATTTCTGGGGCACAATGGGATTCACATATGACCCATCTTATTTCTCTGCAGAAGAAGTGGGAACATGGGAATGCTTATGGAATAATACCGAAAAGTTCAAACAACAATTCACCTTAAAGGATTCCATGCGTGATACATATGTCACTGCGATTTTCCATGTCTATAAAGACGACATCGCCGCTTTAGATGTTAATGCTGCTGATTACAATGAAAAATTATCAGAAATCTTCAATAAATGTGATGATGAAACAATTAGCAAAGTCAAAACTGCATTAATTGAAGCAAAAAAGAGCACCGTCTATGGCTTTGAAGTCGATGAAGGTAAAGATGGTATCGTCGAAGGCAAATACAAAGCTAACCTAGCCTGGTCTGGTGACTCTGTCTATTCTATGGATAGTGCTGAAGAAGGTGGAAAGAGACTTAACTATGCTCTTCCAAAAGAAGGTAGCAACGTTTGGTTTGATGGTTGGTGTATGCCTAAAGGCGCACAAAAAGAATTAGCGGAAGAATTCGTGAACTTTATTTGCCGTCCAGAATGTGCCAAATTATGTACTGAAGCCGTTGGTTACACTTCCCCAATCGTCGGTGATGAAATGTGGGATTACGTCAATGATACATTCGCCGCTGAAGAAGGCGATACATATGAAGCTGATTTATCATTCTATTTTGGTAAAGAAGCCAAGATTAATATCGCTACCTCTGAAAGAGGACGTCAATTCGACGCACAATATCCAAGCGAAGAAATGCTCAAGAGATGCTGCATGATGAAAGACTTTGGTGATAAGACTTCCAAAGTCGATGCGATGTGGAGCGAAGTCAAAGCAGCGCAATAGTATTAAAAAATAATTTTTTATTCTTGATACACAGAATAGTGCGGTGGTATAATTCATACCGCTGCATGATGGTTCCTTAGCCAAGTTGGTAAGGCAATTGACTGCAACTCAATGAGCACTGGTTCAAATCCGGTAGGAACCTCCACTAAAACAGCAACTTACTGAAGAGATACCAGTGCCGAAATTAATGGTAGGGACTCACAAGTAAGTAAACGCGCCTCTAGCTCAACTGGATAGAGTGTCAGACTACGAATCTGGAGGTTACGAGTTCGATTCTTGTGAGGCGCGCCATAAATCGGGACGTAGCGTAGCTTGGTATCGCGTCAGTTTTGGGAACTGAAGGCCGCAGGTTCAAATCCTGTCGTCCCGACCAGGATTTGTATAATAAAGTACCTATTTAGGTACTTTTTTTACTGCGGTCTTCAGAAAAGAAACAAAAAGTTAAAATTTTTTGAGACGAAATTCGTCATTTACCCCCTATTTATATAGTAGGAGGTGAATTTTATGAATCACACCGGTTTCAAAAATGAAGAAACCATTATTAAGTCACTTAATCATAAGAAATTCAAACAGTTAAATCATAATTTGCAAAACATGATTATAACTATTTTTGGAGAGAGCTCACAAACGACAAAAGTTTCTTGTAAAAAGACAGACAATTTTATTAAGCCTGACATGATAGTCACATGCAATGGACAAGAAGCTGCAGTCTCAATTAAAAACGGACATAGCAGCTTATTACACACAGAAAACATCAAGAGTTTCATTCTATTCTTAAGAAGTCTTGGGATTTCTAAAGAGACTCAGAAAACTATTCTCCTTTATCAATATGGTGATGGAACAATGGATGGTACTGGCCCAAAAAGAATGAACTATCACGATACTTTTAACTGGCTCAAAGATAGAATTACTGCTGCAAATAAGGAATTAAACGATAGATTTGAAACCATCGCAAGCGTAGCGGAAAGAATTCTATTTCAAGGAGTGGATATTGCCGCGACACCGGCGGAATATATTTATTTAGGCGATGTCAATTTTGGTTTAGTAATTTCAAAGAAACAAATCATTTCTTATTTAAAAAAGAAACCATTTTCCTTCTATGATAATCTTCATATCGGTCCCATTTTACTTAGACCTCATGCTAGATATTCCGACCGCGCTATAGTTTCAGATGAAAGTAGAAATAAGGTTTGTTGTTACTGGGCGAGATTAAATGATGATTTAGTCTATATTGATCAGCATTTCGCTATCTGAATGCAAACAGGTTGGACTCTTAATGCCATACACATTAACATAGTTATTGCTAATTTTCTCTTTTTTAAGTAAATGCGACTTTTTGTTGTATTTTTTATCAAAAATGTGTATGGTATTTATTGCCGATTTTATAGAAACCGGCATTTGGGTCTGTAACTCAGTTGGGAGAGTACCTGATTTGCATTCAGGAAGTCGAGAGTTCGAATCTCTTCAGATCCACCATATGGCTGAGTAGCTCAGTTGGCTAGAGCAGAGAGTTCATACCTCTAAGGTCGGCGGTTCAAATCCGTCCTCAGCTACCAAACGACAATAATTGGGATTACTAGTAATCCCTTTATTTAAAAAGAGACACTAACCATTCATCTATTTTGAGTGGATGTGTCCTATATAAACGGACCAGTAGCTCAAAGGAAGAGCCTTCGGCCCATAACCGAATGGTTGGGGTATCGTGATCCTCCTGGTCCACCAAATGGAGAATTA
>JBGULD010000008.1:0-16924 GCA_045114745.1 Bacilli bacterium | reverse complement strand
AAAGAAAAAACCGATACCACTCCATTTGAATATCGACAAATGCATAAACATTATTAGTTAAGTGTTATAACCATATCCTCTTTTTTTATGAGAGCAAATTCGTGTACGGACAATTGGACCTTAAAACATATTAGGGTGCCGACAATTGGAGACACTATTGATTGTCAAGACACGTACGTAAAAGTGCGTGTTTTTATTTGTATTGAATATTGAAGTAATCTAAATACGTTTTAACCGTGTCTTGTCCATCTAAACAAGTATCGATTAACCAGCCATGTTCTTGGTTCCAGTTTTTTAGGCCACGATAATAGAACATCTTTTTGCTATCTAAGATAATAAATGGAACAATATTGTTTTTTAAACATTCCTTAAACGCGATTAGTCGCCCAACTCTACCATTACCATCTTGGAAAGGGTGTATTCTTTCAAATTTGACATGAAACTCCACTATTTCTTCGAAAGCATGATTTTCTTTTTTATTATAATCATCAAGAAGTTTGTGCATTTCTGAAGCCACTAATCTAGGATTAGTTGTTTCCATATCTCCAACTTCATTTGGCAACCTTTTATATTCACCAACAGCAAAATGCGGAAGTCTAGAATCATTTGTATTCGATTTTAATATTTTGTGTAGTTCTTTGATGAATTGCTCACTAAGCTGATAATTAGCAAAGTCAATCACTCGATCGATTGCCACAAAGTGATTAATTGTTTCAATGATATCATCGATTTTTATGCTGGTGTTTTTATCTACTCCAATAGTTCTTGTTTCAAAAATATATCTGGTTTCATCATGAGTTAATTCATTACCTTCAATATGGTTTGAGTTATATGTGAGATCAATCATTAATTTATGATAAATGCCGCCTTTAATTTGATTGTTTTTCTCAAAACGGAGTTTTTCTAAAAGATATTTTTTATTCACTTTCTCATTGCTTCTAATTGGCTTGGTGGCATTTTCAGGAATTAACCAAGTTTTTCCTGACAAAACAACACCTTTAATTCTTCCTAAGGCACAATAATTGCGGACACTTCTTTCCGATAAATTCCATTTAATAGATGCTTCTTTGACTGTTATGAATTTATTCATAACAATATTATATACTTATCGGCAAGAAATGCAATAGTTTATTGTTATTATCTATTTTTTGCCGATATTCGTGTATGGACAATTGGACCTTAAAATGTATTAGCGCGCCGACAATCGTAGACAAAAAGTATGTTTAGATGCGCTTTAACGCATCTTTTTTAACTATTAAAGTACTTCCTAATTTAATATTTTTATAATATTTGCTAACTTATTGGCAAATTCAATATGAGCGGTTTTATAAGGATGGGCATTCGCACCATCTTCGTTATATTCAAATCCCACTAAGGCACAGGCATTGAAGTAGCGGTCATGAATCATTTTGTTAATCTTTTCTAATGAAGAAACGATTATATCTTTGATATGACACATACCATAGCAAAGAACCAATTTCACTTTAGGATTATCTTTGATAATACGGTCTACCAATAACATATATTCATCAATAAATTTTTTAAGTGCGGATTCTTTATCTTCATCTTTAGTGTTTTCAAAGTACCCGTTACAATCATTTGTCCCTAAATTAATAACTGCATAGTCCAAATCCTTTTCGGTTTCACATTTATTAAACATATCGACAGTATCATAGATTTCATTAAATAGTTGTTCGACATAAATCTTAATTCCGATGGATATTCCAGATCTCGCCACAACTGTATAATCCATGTCAAGTTGTTCAGCGGTTAAATAGGCATACGACTTATTAAACCATTCGGTTTTTGTTTTAAACTGAGTTCCTTTAAAGTCATCTATACCATAACCACAAGTTATTGAATCACCAAAAAAACCAATTTTCTTTCTCTTAGATGGTTCAAGTTTTCCAAACTCAGCATTAGATAGAATAATATCATCCAAATAGATTGATGACATATGTGTTTCATTAAGCTTAATAACGCGAACAAGTGTTTCCTTTGAGTCGTTTAGATTGATTGTTACTTTATTTAAACCCGATACGAGTTGTTCTCTTGAATAAAAGATATCGTTTAAATAAATAGCAATATATTGAGTGTTGTGATCATGTAATTCACTCATCAAAGATAAAGTAAATGAACAATTATTAGCTTGTGGGACTAAGACAAATTCAAAACCACATCCAGAATAAGAAAAATATTCTCTTCCGTTTTTATTGATATGCCTTCCAATAAATCTCACTAAATCAATATTCATAAATACTGAAAGTAATTATACCATTTCTATAAAATCACAAACAATCGAAAGACAAATAATGAGGTCATTTTCAACAAAAAAGTGGCTTTTTGCGCCACTTTTGATTATTTTTGCGGGTTTTATTCTTAAGCTTTGAATAAGCTATGGAGATTGCAGTACGCATAAGCTGCGACGACTTTTTCACCTTCTAATAAAGCGAATTCAGCACGTGGAGCTTCACCGGGTTGTAATCTCTTTCTTTGATTGCCTTTATCGGTTTCTAAAGCGATCCATTCGATGTAGTGAACATCGAGCATTGGGTGGGCCACACTACCAACTTCAACGACGACATGACGTCCATCAACTTTAATGACAGGAACGTGTTTTTCCGCTGCGCCATCAGAGGTATTGGGGACGATTTCTTTCATGGGTTGACCACAGCACATCGTTGGGCAACATTCCATGTCGTTAACCATCGCAACGATTTTTCCGCATTTTTCACATCTTAAGAATTTCATTATTATTTTTCCTTTCTTGAGCTATGCTCAGTGAAATTATCTAGATTAAATTTTGCTGCCTTTTTTAATTTCTTTAGATAGAATCAATTCTTTCTTAGCGATCTTTTGTTCTATCTTATCATAAGTGTCCGGTTTTCCATAGCAATAGCCTTGTAGACGGTCACAATTGACGGATTTAAGGAATAGGGATTGTTCTTTTCTTTCCACGCCTTCGCAGACCGTTTTCATGCCAATTTGATTAGCTAATAAGATAACGGACTTAATCAAAGCTTTGGATTTATCGTTATTAGTGAATCCAGATAGGAATCTCATATCTAATTTAAGGACATCAAATTCAAATTCTTTTAAGGCGTTAAGGGAAGAATATCCACTACCGAAGTCATCTAACCAAACCTCAAATCCTTTTTCGTGGAATTTCTTAATCGCGTTCTTTAAGTTATCTTGGGATTCTAATAACGCTGATTCAGTCACTTCAATATGAATTAAATTATGAGGAATCTTATATTTGTTAACAATGCTTTCGATCGTATCCACGACATTGACAAGAATGAAATCCATTCTTGAGAAGTTGATGGATACTGGAAGAACTGGCAAATCATTTAGGATGCAATGCTTTAAGTTTTTACAAACAAGTTCCAAAACAGCAAAGTCGAGCTTATGCGCTAGCTGAGCGGCCTCTAAAGCGGGGACAAATTTATCAGGAGGTAAGAATCCAAACTTATCATCTCTCCATCTCGCTAAAGCTTCTAAGGAACATAACGATTCATCTTTGGCCCAGACAACTGGTTGATAGAATACTTCAATATTTCCTTTTTCCACCGCTTCTTCGATATGACGGACGATATATTGCACTAAGCGATAATTCTCGTGCATTTTTAAGTCATATTCGAGATAGTTATGTGCCATATCATTCTTTAAGAATGCACAAGCATATCTCGCTTTTTCTACGGATTCATGCGGATCTTCTAATGGATCTCTAAAGATATAGGCACCCACTTTAATTCCAGGTCTAATATCTAAATCGAGTTTTCCAATCTTTTGATTTGCTTCTTTGATTTTCTCTAAAATGTCTTCATTTCTCGTGAAGACCACAAAGTGGTCATCGGATTGACGGGTGATAGAAGAATTCGGGAATGTTTCGTTTAATATTCTCGCTGTTTCATGAAGGAATTTATTGCCTTCTTCAAAACCTCTTTGGTCGTTGAAGATTTTGAAGTTTGTAATATCTAAGAATAAATAAACCCATTCTTGAACTTTTAAACGGTCATGGTCAATGCTTCTTTTTGTCACACTGATGAAGTATTCAAAAGATAATAATCCAGTTAATGTATCTTCTGTCGCTAAGATTTCTAATTCTTCATCCTTTTGTGCTTCCTTCACACGTTGGTCGTATATAGATACGCATATCAATAATAAGGAAATAAAGAATGTAATATAGTTAACGACATCACCATCAAATAATGGACGATGTGTTTCAAACGCTTTTAATAAGAAATAGAATCCCAAGAATACTGTTCCTAAGATACCCAATGAAACATATGGTTTCCAAATTAATAGACATCCGATATAAATGGACATCATTAAGAAACAAATTATTTGTTTCTGTTGAGCACTATTGAAGTAGTCACTAAAGGAAACACGAATACCAAATACCAAACATGTTAAGGCAAAGAATGTGATAACTAGAAGGGAGCTAACCCATGTTTTTTTATTACTTTTAATCTTATAAGTCGATGCACAAATAATGCATAAAGCAAATAGCATTATAGAAACATAATATGCAACCAGTAACAGGTTCTTAGTTAATGGGAATCCATCAACATTACCATTCGCATCTTTAACAGATCTAAATGTTTCAAATGGCATTAAAGCAGTAAAGATTAAAGTGATAACCGCGCAAATAATAACTACGACATATGGAACTTTGCTTTTCTTCTTATATAAATAAAAGATGGCATACGCGAACATCGTGATGCCAAGAGATAAGAAGAGCCAAAATGTCTGGGTTGTCTTAAACATACCCAAGAACAAATTATTATTGTTTGCTTTAACCGCGTCCGCAACATCTCCCTCGATGATGTAACGTAGAATCATCCATACTTCGAGGATGACAATCACCGCGGACATATAAATAGATGAACGAATATTGGCCTCGTTCAAATAATCTTTCACATATTGTGAGTTGTGTTTTAGGCCAAGGATTTCCCTGACTTTATCTAAAACTTTCTTCATATCTTAATGATACAAGCAAAATAGTTAAAAACCTAGGAATACACACTTTATTTTTGTGAAAAATGAAAATAGACTGAACTAATCAGCAATTTTTTGGTATTGAATAACTAGTTTTTCAATATTCATTGTTGCATTCGCGGGACTGGTTGAAGGTAATCCAATGGCCTCTACATTCACGACATCTTTTAAATATTTGTCGTACAAATCTTTAGCTTTCTTTCCAGTCGTATAAATTCTTTTGATGTTTGGATATTCTTTCAAAATATTCTTTAAATCAATCGGAACTACATTTTTAATTGAGGAATCACTACTACCGTAAATATCACACTCATAGATGACATCATATAAGGCAACGTTATGCCTATTCAAAAATGCTTTTCTATCTTCAATAGATTTAGATTCTTCTTCATTAAATACCTTTGCTAAAACTTTAAAGAATCTATTCTGTGGATGGGCATAGAAAAAGCCATACTTCCGAGAGGCGACACTAGGAAGAGAACCTAATATTAATACCTTTGATTCTTTATTAATAAAAGGAGGTATTGATTCGTGAGTGACGTGAGTATATTCCATACTAATGATAAAAACTAGGGCATAGCCCTAGCCATTATTAATCCGCCAAAGAACCCATTGGATCCCAAGGTTTTAATTCGATTGGTTTTCCGTTATAAGCTTTAAGTTCTTCAGGTGATAAATATTTCTTGTTAACAACAGCTTGATAGACAAATTGATCAAACCAAGATGCGGACATATAGTAATATCCTTGTTCACCGTTCGCTGTGCCCCAAGAGTTTTCAATCTTCCACTTTGTGGGTCGACCATTCTTTAAGGCCACACCAGTGATACACATCGCGTGATTCATTGCGCTGGCACGATAATCTAAAGATTCGCCTTTATCCATCTTTAAATCTAAATCGACCGCGGATTTGTAATCGAAGATACGGTCATCCCAAATGCCCGCTTCGCGATCACCATAGAATCCGACATCACTACCGAACCAGACGATTTCACCATCTTTAAGTTGTTTAACAATGAGTTCTTTTAGTCTCTTCATTTCAAGATTTAGGTGAGTGACAACTTTACCTCCGACAACATTACCTAAATATTTGACAGTAAATGATTTGTTAAATGGTTTATCTTTTGTCGGTGCATTAATTAATGAAACGTATTCATCTAATCTGTTACCAATGTATTTTTCTTTAAACGCTAATGGGGTGAGACCAGAGACTTGATGGTATTTGCCTTTGCTATTTGTGTATTCAAAGTTAAATGTGGTTGGTGGAACACCATAAGCATCGACGAGTAAGAAATAGATTTTCTTTAAAACCGCTCTCTTTAAGCGTTTGACAGATTCGATTCCTTTACTTTCAAAGATAGCTTTTGCGTCGCTAGCAAATTTTCTAATATTGAAGTTGATTAATTGATTGGTGTCTCTAGTCGCAGAACTGGTTGCGGTTTCTGGGAAGGCATGCTTTGGACATAGACCATACTTGTTAACTATGTTAACAAACATATCCCATTGACCACCGTCACCGATACCATTTTGTAAGATGAATGTTAAGGTTCTATCGTCATAATCTTTACTGATTAATTCGATGATGACTTCTAATGTATAATTTGATTTTTCTAAGCGATCATAGAAAGCAATATAACTTTGTGATAACTCGAAAGCAGGAATATCAAGTTCCTTAGCAATCATTTCTCTTAAACAGTTAGTAGCCGCAAAGATCCAACATCTTCCGGAAGCCTTTTGGTTGGCAGCAGCAAGTGTCTTAATATTGATATCAAAATCAAAATTGACATCTTCAATTTCATCTTGTGTTCTAACGACTGTGGAAAGAGGAGTTTTGCTTATCGCATGACGAACGACAGCGTTCTTTCCATCCTTCTGATAATCTTCTAAATCTTTCTTTAAATTGTTAAGTTTAATCTCTTCCATAACATGATTCCTTTCGATTAAAATATGGCGTTTTTATAGCAAAAAACCGCACTTTTGCGCGGTTTTTGAGCATTTTTAACTATTCTTCTTTGTTTTCTTCAGCTTCTTTTTCTTGCACAGGTTCCACAGTCGCTTCAACGACTTCTTCACCAGCTTCAGCTTTGGCATCTTCTTTGGCTTCTTCGGCTTCAAGTTGCGCTAAACGTTGAGCACGTCTAACAGTCTTTTCGTAGTCTCTATCAACCTTGTTAGAGAATAATAACAAGACGATAACTGCAGCGATGCCAGCGATGGCAAGAATGATTAATCCCCAGCCTAAGAAATCTAAGCCAAATGTTTTGGCAAATTGAGCGGAGGCTTTGACTAAACCTTTGTCTTCGGACGTAATAGGAAGATTTTCCGCGATGATACCGAGGACGATATAAGTTAAGCCCCAGAGACCCACGAGTGCGCAAAGTGCGTACCACACAATTTCAAATGGGTGTAAGGGAAGTTTTTTCTTATTGTTTTTAACGCTTGGATCTTTGATTTTGCTCATGAGTATCTCCTTTCAAGCTTATGCTTGTTGTTGTTCATTTTTCTTGGATAATTCCACCATTTGTTTAAACAAACCTTCATAGATTGTTTTCCATTGTGGTTCTAATAAAGCCACGTGTTCGTTTAAACGACGGTTGATATCAGAAAAGATATCACCAAATGATTTATTATCTCTTCTATCTCTACGACCTTCGGTCATTTCAATAACTTTGTTAACATCATCCAATAAGTCTAATGTCTCGTTATCTGTGTTATGAGCGTGCGCTCTTGAGAATCTCATCATGGATGCCATTTTGGAGATTTCATTTTGCACGATGAAATTAGATTGTGGGGTTGGTTGACCATTGCTTTCACCCATCACTTTTTGGAATTCACCAAATGATTTCTGGAATTCTCTCATAATGAGCATCGCGATAATAGAACGAGTCATCTTTTCGTCGATAGCGACTAATTTGACCATTTCTTCATCGGTCTCATTTTTGCTTCTGGCATAGTTCATATATCCATAAAGGATATCTCTAATGGATTCTTGTAGACCAACAACTTGATCAAATAATTTGACGTGTTGAGTGTGGTCGACTCTAATTTTGCCATCTTCTGTAACTTTTAAAAGAGTGCTATCTTCACCATAAACATCAGATAAGAATTCATTTAATTTTTCTCTGATCTTGTCACCTTGTTCTTTGTTATTATCAAAGAAGTTTCCTAAGGCCGAACCTGGTTTAATACCATTGGTAAGAACGTTCTTTCTTTGTTCATAAAGTTCTTTGGAATGTTCTCTTTCAATCGCGTATTCCATGGTGTCTCTTAAATTTAAGAGATAGTGATAAATATTGAAGATGTATTGATTTGTACCGTTTAACATAGTTATTTTTCTCCTTTCAATACAAGCTTGTCTAACTTATAGACACGTGTGATTGCGTATTTGGCGTACTTCTTCACACTCGGATAGGCATGCGCCATGCAATAGCTGTGCTCGTAATATTTTTGGAACATTGCGATATCGTTACCACTATCACCAACAACATAGACATCTTTTTTGTTGATGTTGAGCATACGGCAATATTCATCTAAGCCATCACCCTTATTACATCCTTGGGGTGTTAACTCGTTAACAATGAGACTCCATGACGATTCAATCTGTGGGAATTTCTCACGAAGTTTCTTATTGATTTCTTTACTTAAGACACCTTTCTTTTTTCCAAAACCGAAGAATGTCATAAGTTTGTAATTCTTACCACTCTCCAATAAATTAAGGAATACTTCGTTATCCATTTCTACATCTTCCCGATATTTAAACTGGAAGAAATAATAGAACTTATACATAAGGAGGAAGAATTTTCCTTTACGCCCAGGGTTATACACAACGCATGGGTGATTTTCTGCAGTGAGAAGATAACCAACTGGTTTATATTTCTCATCGACTTTTTCGAAGATGGTTTTTAATTCCTCGTTAGACATATTAACGTTACGAATTAATTCACCATTGTGGTAAATCTGTGCTGAGGTACAGCTCATGACATCGAATGGTCTTTGAATTTCTTTTTCTAATCTTTTGATAAATTCATAACTTCTCGATGAGATGAGAACAACTTTGTTGCCAGCATCAATCCAACGACGGAGAAACTTCACGTTTCTTTTTGAAATACATCTTCTCACCTGTTTGGGATAGAAAAGAGTTCCATCTAAATCGCATGCAAGCACCTTACACATAATACGTATTATACACACTTACGCAGGAATTACCAAATAAAAAGCGAACTCATAGAGTCCGCTAGTAGAAATATTGATAAGTTTATTTAATTGGGTTCTCCGCTTGGATGACACCATATCCGCCTTCGCGTCTATTGTAAACGACAGAAATACGATCGTCTTCTTCATCTAAATATAGGAAGAAGTCATGACCTAAAGCTTGCATACGAATAATCGCTTCTTCGATATTCATGGATTGTAAATAATATGATTTGGCTCTGACGATGACGTCTTCTTCTTCAGGTTCTTTTTCCGCTTCAACTTGTTCAAAGTCGATGGCTTTTCCTAAGGAAACTCTATTGTTGCTGCGGTCCATACGAGTTTTGATTTTTCTCATTTGGCCTTCTAATCTATCAACAGCGATATCTAAAGCAGCATATAAATCTTGGTTTTTAACTTCTGCACGAAGTGGCATTTGAGGTAAGAAAATTGTCACTTCAATCTTTTGTTCTGTATCGTGTGTAGAGCAAACAACACGACATTCTACTTCATCATTGATGAGGAAGTATTTGTCCATCTTTTTTAACTTCTTTTCGATGGCAGCCGAAATCCCTTCGGTAATCTTAATGTTCTTTCCGATAATTTGGTACTTCATATGTTATCCTCCCTTCCCAAACTAGAGAGCTATTACATCACTTATATTATAAAACTGTTTTTTTCAATATTCATTATTCATTAGATAAATTTGTAAAAGAAAAGCACCGCTTGGTGCCTTACTTTAGAAGTTTTTTAATCTCCTCAACTTTATCTAATTTTTCCCATGGTAGATTGAGATCTGGTCGGCCCATATGACCATAGTTAGATAGCTCTTGATATGAGAATGTCGGTTTAGTTAATGAGAAGTTTTTGATGATTAATCCTGGACGGCAATCAAATAACCTATTTATGACATCCAAAATCTCTTCATCTTTGTATTTTGCGGTGTGATAAGTCTTGATTCCAATGGATACTGGTTCCGCAACACCGATTGCGTAAGCGAGTTGGACTTGTAGGCGGTCCGCAACACCGGCCGCTACTAAGTTTTTCGCGATATATCTCGCCATATAAGCCGCGCTTCTATCAACTTTGGAAGGATCTTTTCCTGAGAAAGCACCACCACCGTGTTCAGCGGTTCCACCATAAGTATCGACGATAATTTTGCGTCCTGTTAATCCAGTATCTCCAGCTGGACCACCAATAACAAAGCGGCCTGTTGGGTTTATTAAATATTTGAAATCATCGTTCAAACCGAATGATTTAACGACCTTTTGCATGATATTTTGATGAATATAGGCCTTAAATTCATCGAGGTCAATTCCGTCATCATGTTGAACTGACATTAGAACAGTGTCTATTCTGATGTGTTTTGGATCGGTATAATCAACAGTAACTTGAGACTTCATATCAGGTCTAGCATATTTGAATTCTCCAGACTTTCTTTGGTTAGATGCTTCTCTAACTAACTTATGAGCAATAGAGATAGCGAGTGGCATATATCCTTCAGTCTCTGTTGTGGCGTAACCGAACATAATTCCTTGGTCACCAGCACCTTGTTCTTCAACGGATTTGCGTTCCACACCTTGATTAATGTCAGGACTTTGCTCTTTAACCTTCACTAAAACATTGACAGTGTGGTAATCAGTGCCTAGTTCCGGTCTATCATAACCGATATTCTTTAGTACTGATTTAACGATGCCAACATAGTCTGGTTTGCATTTAGAAGTTATCTCTCCAGCGATGATAATATCGTTATTTGTGGCAAATACTTCACACGCAACATGGGAGTGTTCATCTTCTTTTAAACACGCATCTAAAATCGCATCGCTGATTTGGTCACAAACCTTATCTGGATGTCCTTCGCTGACTGATTCACTGGTGAATAAAATTTTTCTTTTTTCCATTTGATACATACCTCTATAAAAAATGCCTCCCCATAAATATGGAAAGGCATGATTCTTCTTCCTTTACTTATCGTTCAAGGTTATGGGGCCTTGCTAGAGAAGAGCACTTACTCATTACTGAGAGTTGCTACCACGATCTTTCATCTCTGTTTCGTAGTTCTGGATAAGCGTAGTTATTATAATAAATACTTTTAAAAAATGGTAGTAATATTATGCAATTGTGTTTAAAGGTGTATGTTTAGTTCCCATCAGATTTCTTTCGGCATCAAATCTTGGAGAGAATCCACCCATGTTGTTGTATTCTTGGAATGTTGCGTAATGGTCGTCTGTATAAACACAAACTGGTAATCTATCAGAGAAGTTGCTATAGCAAGAGAATCCATAATCCCAAGCAACGACACGACCAACTTGACGACTTGTTACTGTATATGTTCCATCAGTATCAATGTCGAATTCATAATAAGCAAATCCAGAACCGGAGTTAAATGGCACCGCAACTGCGTAACCGTCGGTACGGTTATATTTGGACATACATCTTGCTTTATTTCCGAATAACGCTTTGACATTATCTCTAGAAGGAACGGAAACACCATCTCTAAATGTCGTTGTAAAATTAGTCTGTCCATAGTTTGCGGGAGCACAACCAAATGCTTCAAAGTAGTTACAAACATCAATTGGATCGGTTAATGCGATTGCATCTAAGTTAAGCGAACCTTTGTTCGCATTCACATATGCATATGTATAATACGTATATGTCTTTGTTTCAGTTTCAGAGATATACATCGTCTTTGTGGTAACTCCTGGAGTATAAGAACCACTATAAACGGAATAGGCTTTTCTATTCGCACTATAAGTCTGTTTAGAGGTGTTGTATTCATTATATGAATCATCGTAGTGAACAACGATAGATTGAACATAGGCATCACTACCGTTATCCATAATCTTAAAGAAGTTCACATCATCTAAAGAAACACTTCTTGTGACATAGGAAGATGAACCTTCTAATGTCTTATATGACTCAACTCCGACATCTATGGAATATCCAACCTTAAGACCTGATGTGGCTTTATAGGTAATATCTAATTGGTTTATACCATATATCGGTGTGGTATTGTAAACGCTTGATGGATAACCATGGTCACTATAATAGTAATCTTTATGAATTAGTCTAAAGGCGTAATCGCTCTTCGGACCATAGGCACGATAGTATTCAAAACTACGTGAATTAGTGTTGAATGAACCATAGTTTCCAGTCGTGTATTTTGTGGAAATACCCGTCAAATTCGACTTATTTAATGTGAAATTGATATTTTGACGCGGGACAAACTTGAATAAATAAATCGGGTCAATATGTGGTTGAGAAGTATTGTTGACATGATATAACGCAAAGATGGCTTGGCTATTATTCGTGTTGAGATAAAGGGTTGTTTTCTTAGCGTTACCTGATTCTGGATATTGCATCCTAATTGTGTAATCTTCATTCATTGTGAGTGAGAAGTTAATCGCATTATCAATAGATTCAGTTGTTTCAAGTGCCCAATCAGTATTCACTTTCAAATAACCATTATCACTACCGAGATTTGTGGTTTGGAAAATGTATCGATCACTATTTTGAGTAATTTTAAGTTTTAAATATGGATAATAATCTTTCTTCTCAGGAATAACTCCATCGTATTCAATTGCGTTAAGCGCTTGGATGTTTTTTCCAAAGGAAGTATTAGAGACATACCATTCATTTTCAGTTCCATTATTATAGAAACCACCTATGGTGTAGTAGTCAGTTGAGGTAATTTGCGATAGGTTTGTCACCATTTCATAATGGTCAACTTTGCTAAAGTTTGGATGAGATTCTTCGCAGCTATAAGTGACTGAAACACTGACAATCTTGACGTTCCAGAAACGCAACTTGAAATAACAAGGAGCATCACCATCAAAATCAAAAGGTATTTCACTGGCTAAGGTATTACATGAAGCATATTTAGATTGAGTATCTTCCATATCACTAAAGTAATAACTATGCCAAACATCAACACGATAGTTATCGTCTTCTTCATCTAGTGGTTCGTAGTTAACAACAATGCTATTAAGTCCATTTAATTTATCAATATTTCTTAAATAAGAAAAACAACTATCGACATCACTCACGTAATTTGTTTGTTGCCAATATCCATCTAAAGCATAAAATGTCGGTCTAGTGTTTCTCACCTTACCGCAGAAATCGATATAGGCATTTGTTCTTGTTCTAGCGCTGACTGTACTAAGCGCGGAATTTAAATTATCGGATGATTCATTAAAACGATTATGAGTTTCATCGAAAGTAATCGTATATGTTTCTGGATCAGCTTGCACTTTTGATAGAACATTTTTGCTAGTAAAAACCGCACCAAGTGCGACACCGATGGCTAAGGTTGAGATAAGTGCAGAAGTAATAACGCTACTCTTTTTCATTTTTATCAATAAATATTCTAATATTTTATTTTTAAAACACTACACGAAAATAAAAAAAGAGAGAATTAATCTCTCCTTTATGAATTTAATAATCCTTTCGCTAATTGATCTGGACAACTTGTCATTCCGTTTCGACTACCGCGACATTGGATGCCTTCGAGTTTTTTAATAACTTCTTCAGATTTCATTCCTTCGATTAAGCGGCATAATCCTTGAAGGTTACCCATACATCCACCGATGACCACTGCGCGAGTAATCACGCCGTTATCATCGATATCGATAATCATTTCACGAGAGCAAACGTTCTCTGGTTTGATTTTAATCGTTCTCATTATTTAATAAGTTTCCCGTAGACGGTTCCGCCAGCACAAGCAGCGTTACTTTCATCGGTATCAATATGTGCCGCTAAAGCGAAGTCTTCTCTAACTCTGACGACGACATCACCAAAGGTGAGGCTTCTTTCAGGTGTATTTAATTCTAATTTAACGATATCACCATTTTTGACACCGAATTCTTCGGCATCAGCAGGTGTCATATGAATATGTCTTTTGGCAACGATAACACCTTCGGATAATTCAACTTCACCAGCAGGGCCCACTAATTTGCAAGCACCACTACCTTTGGTATCTCCACTTTCTCTAATTGGAGCGGCAATACCGATACTTCTGGCATCTGTGGCTGATAATTCGACTTGGTTTGCTTTTCTGACTGGACCTAAGATAGAAACGTTTTTAATAACAGCTTCCACTTTTTGACCTGTGGCTTTATCGGTTTTATAACCAATAACATTAACTCTTTGTTTGCTGACGTATTGTCCTGGTTGACTGAGCATAGCTCTGACTTCGAGTTCAGCACCTTTTCCAAATAAAACTTCGAGTGTCTCTTGGGTGACATGGACATGTCTTGCACTTGTTTCCACTAAAATTTCTTTCATTGTCTTTTCCTCTATTTGCGGTGATATTTTACCAAAGTAATAGTTAAATGTGTATATAAACGCAACATTATTTGCTGTTTTTTCAATTTAGTATTGAAATAAGACCCCAAATTGTTAAAAAATTATGGAGAGGAAAGAAAATGAGCGAGATTCAAGTCAAAGATTTAGTATTAAACGCGATTAAGAACAAAAAAGTTAATGTTCTTAGAGAATTATTTGAAACAATTCCAACTATCGATATCGCGGAAATTTTAGATGAGATAGATGATCTCTCCCTTTTACTTTACCCATTCCGTGTTATCTCTAGTGAATATACTGGTGAATTATTCGCCGAACTTTCTAGTGAACAACAAGAAAAGATTATCAATGCTTTCTCCGATAAAGACTTAATTAAACTTCTTGAAGAAAGCTACGCTGACGATATCGTCGACTCTTTACAAGATTTACCAGCGAACATCGTTTCACGTGTTCTTCGTGTTGCTCCTGCTGATTTAAGAAAAGACATCAATCAATTATTAAATTATGCAGAGAATACTGCTGGTAGCATCATGACCACTGAGTTCATTGAAATGAAAGATACAGTGGCAGTTAAAGATGCTATCCAACAAATTAGAGAAAAAGGTAAGGATGCCGAAACTGTTTATACCATCTTTGTCAGAGACGCAAAAAGAAACTTTGTCGGTACTGTGAGCCTTGATGATTTAATCTTCGCTAAAGATAATGAAACACTAGATGACATCATGGATAGAGACTTTGTCTCTTGCCATGTTAATGACGACCAAGAAGATGTCGCTAATAAGTTCAAAAGATATGACCTTAACGCGATGGCGGTCTTAAATAAAGAAGACAAGATTGTCGGTATCATCACCATCGATGACGTCGTCGACATCATCGTTGAAGAAGCTAACGAAGACGTTGCCGCTTTAAGTCACGTTGCACCATTAGAAGATTCTTATCTTGATACTCCAGCATGGAGAATGGCCATAAAATGTATTCCATGGATTGTTATCTTAATCGTCCTCGGAACATTCACCACAATGGCGTTAGATAGAATTGAGAAGACTAAAATATTCACCGTCATTCCAGTATTGATTTCTTTCGTTCCAACATTGATGGATACAGGTGGAAATACTGGTGGTCAAACCATCGCTTTGATGATTCGTGGTTTAGGTACCAAAGAATTCTCACCAAAAGAATTTTGGAGAGTATTAGGAAAAGAAGCCTTAACTGCAGTTATCGTTTCAGCATGTGTGGCCACATTCGGCTTCATCTGGTTCACGATCGAACAATATACAGGTATCGTTACTAACACAAACTTATTTATTGATGGCCAAGCACCAACAATTTGGAATGGTATGTGTTGGACCAGTCAATTTGCCAGTCACACATTCACCATCTCTGGTATTGTGGCCTTAACATTATTCATCGGTTCCTTCTTAGCGAAGTGCGTTGCGGTTATGTTACCTCTTGGTGTAGCCGCGATTAAAAAGGATCCCGCGATTGTGGCGCAACCAATTTTAACAACAATAATAGATGTTGTTAGTTTAGTTGTTTATCTATTAATTGCGATGGGAGCTTCTAAATTATTCGGATTATTTTAATGGTTGATAAAAAAACAAATAGAGGATGGGAATTAGTTAGATTCCTGATATGTGGTTTAGCTGCCGCTTTAACCGATTATTTAATGAGCCAGTTAATGGTTCTTGCTTTGCATAATGCTTTACCAAAAGTTTGGGTGACTATTATCTCCACGGCGGTTGGTTTTATTTTTGGTGTAGCGGTCAATTATTTAATCTCCACATTCTGGGTTTATCAAAATGTCGACAAGAACATCAACACCAAGTCGAAAACCTTTATTATGTGGTTTGTTATCCTTTCTCTAGCAGCAATGTTATTAAGCGTCGGTTCAATGCTTTTATGTAATTTAGTCATCGTTTCTGCCTGGGGAGAAAGCTACAATATTGTCAATCTTTCCGTCATGGAATTAATCAATCTTTATGGCATCGAATTCCTCAAAATCGCTGTATTTTGGGCATATTTTGTGAGTTTTTGCATCAAAACACTAGTCGGATTAGTGTTCAATTATTTCACTAGAAAATATATTCTTTATCGGGAACCAAAAAGAGAAAAGACATCCGGTGAAGAAGAATAGTTTTTACTCTTAAAACGATTTTATTCGAAATTAATAAATACACTTGTATTTTATGTGAATATTTTTTATTATTATCAAGCGCAAAGTTGCGCGAGTGGCGGAACTGGTAGACGCGTACGTTTGAGGGGCGTATGGTATTCCCGTGTGAGTTCGATTCTCATCTCGCGCACCAAATAAGATAAAAATAGTCTGATTTACGTCAGACTTTTTTCGTGACATACTCCCACCACTTAAATAAGTGGGGGCTTCTTGCTCGATGACTCTAGCGAGCCAAGCATAAACAAGCTATCCGGATGTGT
>JBGULD010000007.1:0-9059 GCA_045114745.1 Bacilli bacterium | reverse complement strand
CTTACTAGCCATATAAAAAACCTCCTAACGTATATTTTACGTCAAGAGGTTTTTTCAACCTGTGAACTAAATGGGGTTCAGTTCATTGTTCCGAGTTTTTATTTGTCTAATTCCTGTTTCACGAGTTCCGCTTTATCTTCTAGAACAAGGGTGATCTTATTGCTCATTTCAATGAAGTTTGTGACCCCTAGTTCTTTTAAGGCTTCTTTATTCATCTTTTCTTTATCCACTAGTTGAAGGGATAATCTGGAGCCATATGCTTCACTAGAGGTGATATTTTCTTGTCCACCTAAAGCTTCCACCCATTTGCTCTTTTCGGCGATCTCAGGTTTTTCTTCTTTCTTTTTCCTTTTTCCGAAAACAAGAATGAGAATAATGGTTATCGCGATGATGGACACTAAAGCGATAGCAATCCATATCGCATTATTCTTTAAGAAAGCATTAAAGTCATTTTTTAAATCATCAAAAATCATAAGATGAAGCTCTTTCTAATTCTTTGGATATAGTTATGTTCATCTTTATAGATGATTTTAACTTTCTTATCAGAATATTTGATTCTCACTTCTAATAATTCATCTTCTTTGATCGCTAAGTGGTCGTAGCCGACAATCGCGGATGGAGAAATATTATTAAAGACAATTTCTTTATTTTGGGAAAGCACTAAAGAATTATGTAATGAAGAAGAGACTTTATTTTGTAACCCCGCTACTTCGGTAATCTCTAACGCGGATAAATCATGGTCGATTAATGAACCGCCTAATGATTTGTTATATCCCGAACTACCTAAGCTAGAAGAAACGATTAATCCATTTCCACGGAAAGATTCTAATAATTCATCATTGATAAGAACATCCGCATTTAAGGTGTGGAATGGGTTTTCAATTCTAATTTCATTAATCGCTAAAACTTGTTTAGAAGAATGAGGGAATTTAATATTACCTTCTAATAAAGGTTGTTCTTTAGAATTAAATTCACCTTGATAAATCATTGTGATAATCGCTGGGATATCTTGAACGGAATAATCATAGAAGAAACCTAAGGTTCCGTTATTAATACCGACAAATAAGATTTTGTCTAACTTATCGATATATTTATGAACGGTTTTTAAGAATGTACCATCCCCACCAATGGAAAAGACAACATCGGGATGATCGTTATCGATGATGATATCGTATTTGTCCGCTTGGGCTTTAATGATATCCAAGATTTCTTGATTTTCTTTTTTGTAATTAATTCCAATTCTCATAATAGTCCCTGATTAGTGTTATAATCATATCACAATTATGGAAACTGTTGAATACGAAGAAAGAGTGATGCTATCTGAACGTGATTATCAAAGAATAATCAATGATATCAAAAGAGAAAATCGTCCTTTTGTTTCTTTACATATTGAAAACATCTATCTCGATAACGATGATTCTTTTATCTATAAAAACAAGATGATGTTACGCATTCGAACCATCAACAACAAGGACCAAGAACTCACATTAAAAGTGAATAATCCTGATGGCAGTGCTAGAGAAATAAACGAGACTTTATTAAGTCATCCGCTCATCGATAAAGAGCTCAATAATGAGTTTATAAAATATCAAGAAATCGCTCGATTAGTGACCGAAAGAATCGAAGTTAAATACGATGATTATCTCCTCGTTATTGATAAAAATATTTATCATGACATTATCGATTATGATTTAGAAATTGAAGCAAAAACCCAGCAAAATGCGGTTAATTTAGTGAAAAAGTACTGTAATTTATATAATTTGAAATATGACCCTCACTACTTAAATAAAAGTGTGAGAGCCATCAAAAGAGCTAAAGAAATGAATGAAAAAAGATGAGGTTTGATTAAGCATCTTCCTCATCTTTTTTATGATCGCATGAACTGAGTTTTGGACAGTTTTGACATGCCCATTCCGCAAGCCTTCTAGCGTGGGGAATAAATACTCTAATATCTTCGGGATTATAACCAACTTGGATTTTGTTATCATCCACCATAATGGGTCTTTTTAATACGGAAGGATTATTTCTAATAAACTCAATGAGTTCTTTCACCGTCATTGTGTCGATATCCACACCACTCTCTTTAACAATCTTACTTCTTGGAGAGATGATGTCTTCCGTTCCGTTTTCACTTTTAATTAAGATTTCTTTTAATTCGTTCTCGTTTAAAGAAGCCGCGAAGATATTTTTTTCAACATATGGTATTTCTTGTTCTTTAAACCATTTCTTGACTTTGCGACAACTAGAACAACTTGGTGAGGTGTAAATCTTAATCATAGTAGCGTTATTATAGCAAAAATTCTTTCAATCATATATTCAATATTTGAAAATATGACTAATAACTACTAAACTATATTTACTAGTTGAGGTAAAAGAGATGTCAGAACGTATTTTAACAGGTATCAAACCCACTGGACAATTAACACTCGGTAACTACATTGGTGTGTTAAGAAATCTACCCAAAATGACGGATCGCGGAGAATGTATATTCTTCATCGCTGACCTTCATGCTTTAACCTTGCCTATTGAACCTGAAACCTTAAGACAAAACTCTATCGATTTAGCTAGCTTCTATTTAGCGGCAGGTCTAGATCCAAAGAAAGTCACACTCTTCCTTCAATCTAGCGTCTCTGAGCACGCAGAACTAAATGCGATTATGCAGAACTATCTCTATATGGGTGAATTATCTAGAATGACTCAATATAAAGATAAGGCCTCCAAGATGAACGAATCCGCGATTGGCTTAGGTCTATTCGCTTATCCAGTTTTGATGGCCTGCGATATCATTCTCTATGATAGTGATGTCATTCCTGTGGGCGAAGATCAAATTCAACACGTGGAAATTACTCGTGATTTAGTTAATAGATTTAACAATAGATATGGCAAAGTACTTCAAATGCCAAAATACGAGATTAGAAAAGTCGGTGCCAGAATCATGTCTTTATCTGATCCAACAGTAAAGATGTCTAAAAGCGATCCTAAAGGTGATATCTTCCTTAAGGATGATATGAAAACCGTGAGAAAGAAAATCATGTCCGCGGTGACAGATTTAGGATGTGAAGTCAAATATGACCCAGAGAATAAACCTGGTATCTCTAACTTATTAACCATCTACGCTGCATTAAAAGATATCTCTATTGAAGAAGCGGAAAAAGAATTTGTCGGTAAGAGATATGGGGAATTCAAAACCGCAGTTGCGGATGCTGTCGTTGCAGAACTTGAACCATTCCAAAACCGTTATAAAGAAATCATCGAGACCAAAGCTTATGAAGCCGTCTTAAAAGAAGGGGCGAAGAAAGCTAAAGAGATGGCGCATAAAACACTCGTTAGAGTGCAAGAAGCTATCGGCTTATTAAAGATATAAAGAAAAGGACCATAAGGTCCTTTCTTTTTTCGACTTTTTTTATAATGAATTGACGAATGTATTGATCGCAGAGTCATTGTAGAAATTATTTCTTGAAAATGAATGATCTGGGGTAACGCCATTTTCATTTGCCACCCAAGTTGTGCCAACAAGGCCACCGAATTGGAATGGAGATGAGAATCTTAAGACGGTACCAGAAGCAGTCACATAACTACCGACACAACATGCACCACCACCGGATTCTTCTCCGATAATTGTGGCCATATGTCCGGCTTTGGCGAATGTTGGATAGGCATTACCGCAAGAGAATGAGAAGTTAGAAGTCATAATGAAGAACTTGTAATCATTCTTGTATGTATCACCAGCATCGCCATAAACACCATTTTGGTTTAAGTCGACGCGATAATGTAAGTCAGAAATCTCTTGAGTAATTGTGTTTTTATAAGTGATGAATGGATCATCAGTCATAAATGCATATAGCCAAGGTAAGGCATCAACCATGCCACCACCATTGAGGGTGACATCAACGACAACATTAGAAATGGAGCCGTGTGTTTGAATATCCTTAAAGGCTTTTTTAAAGAATAAATAATTGTCTTTTTGTAATGTTTCTGATGAATAAGCATAATCATCAACATCAATACCATATGTGTTTCCGGATTTATAGAAGGAATCGAATCTAATAATCGCGGTATTTCCGGAGAAATATAAACCAGTGGTTTTACCAGCTGAAGTTCTTCTATCATTTAAGTCAGAAAGAGCGACGTTAACTTTGTTATATTTTTCGTTTTCGCCGACATATGAGTTGTAATATGATTGATAATTTGTTCCAGCTTTAAATGGGGAAACTTTGGTGTAACCAGAGTGGCCTTCATAGAGCCATCTAGCGACAAATCTCACCATCGCACTTTCATATGTATGGGTATTTGTGCTTAATAAATCCGCTTTATATCCTTGTGCTTGGAAGAAGGAATCAAAATTAGTTACTCCACGATAGGGTGTTAAACCATAGATGTTATCCATGACGAAACATAAATCGTTATAAGTGAAGTTCGCCAACGATTCAGAACGAGTGGCTTTATTTAACCATGGAGATTCATTGAAGTATTTGGCTTCCAATGTTCCACTACTAAGATCGGGATTATATTTACTATCAGAAAAGTTTGCTGTGTAATATAAATCTTTACCATTAAAAGCGAAGGAAGAGGTGTTCGGAGTATCAAAGATACTCGTGAATGTCGCTAATGGGATATAAACTTCGTTTTCATATTCAATGAAGTTGATATTGTAATGACCTAAATCAAATGTCACAGTTTTTGGAGTATCCAAATCTTTTGTGTCACTAGTTAATTCCACATAGCTGGTTTCATAACCATTTGCGAGGACACTAACAGTGTCATTGTATAGGTTTGTGGCAACATAATGTTGATTAGGATTATTGACTATAAAAATATTATTTTGGGTATCGATTTGGAAAGAACCGATTGTATTAGCAAATCTAAAAACATGATCGCTTACTTTAGTTTGTGTTAAAGAGAAATACGAATCATAGCTCGTACCGAATTGGTAATGGACATAATGATCAAGATAGAATGTTTTGAATTTTACATAGGGAATATCTTGGTAATCATACATCTCATAATATGTGCTATTAGAGTAATTAGTTAAAGTTGTATAAATCTTAAATGCTTTGGTGCTTTTAATTGGATTACCATCTGGAGAAGTTGAACTGCTACTACTAGAAGAGTTACCACTAGAAGAGTTACCACCAGAAGAACCACCGCTAGATGATTTACCACCACTAGAAGATGTTTCGCTACTAGTTCCTCCTGATGAACTATTATTTGATAAATTACCAACAGGATCAAAAGCCATACATCCCGCTAAGGTAAATACAGTCATGAATGAGAGAGCAAATATTATTTTTTTCTTCATTAACTACTCCTCCTTAAATGTTTAAAGCTTGCTTTAAGCTTTCGTATAATTCTTTGGCGGAAGATTCATCAAGCTTATGCTCGCTTCTCATACCAATATAGAATTTGACCTTAGGTTCAGTTCCAGAAGGTCTCACCGTAATTGTGTTCCCATTTTCGAAGAATAATTTCACAACATTACTCTTCGGGAGTTCAATTTTTTCTATTATACCACTTTCAGTGGCTTCTTGTTTAAGATAATCTTCAACACGAGTCACTTTCACTCCATTAAGTTCTTTTAATGGAGAGGTGTGTAATATATCCATCAAATTATCCATCGCTTGTTGACCGGAGCTACCTTTAAATTCAATGGAATAAGCGATATCGAGATGGTAACCAAATCTTTGCTGTAATTCATCCCAAACGACATCTAGTGGTTTGCCTAATTTGTCATAATATAAAGCCATTTCACAATATAGTAAGATAGCTTGACAACCATCCTTGTCTCTAGCAAATGGAGCGATTAAACAACCATAGCTCTCTTCATACCCGAATTCGAAATGTGGACCATGTCCGAGCTTTTCATAATAATCGATACGATTACCAATAAACTTAAATCCAGTGAGGAATTGCTCGGTTTTTACTCCATAATAGCTCGCCACTTCTTTACCTAAAGAAGAAGTTACTATCGTGTTATACATCACACCATTAGAGGATAGTTCTCCTCTTTTCTTTCTTTCGGAAAGAATGTAATCAAGCAGCATCGCCGCAGATTGATTACCGGTAAATGTTTGATAAGAGCCATCACTAGCTAAATATCCTAAACCGACACGGTCACCATCAGGGTCAGTCATCACTAATAATTTAGCGCCCACTTCTTTAGCGAGTTTTAATCCTTCAATATAACTCCTTGGATCTTCTGGATTAGGGGATAATGTCCCTGAAAAATCTGGGTCAGGAGTACATTGACTTAAAACTGGAACGATGTCATATCCCAAATCTTTAAAGATTCTCATTGATGGGACATAACTTGTACCGTGGTTAGGAGTAAAGACAATCTTGAAATTAGATTTATCTAAATCTTTATTAATTTCGATACTTTCGCATAATCTAACATATTCATCATCGACTTTATTATCTAGTAAGATAGTTTCCCCTAATTTCTTATCAGGTTCATATGTCACTTCTAATTCATTTGGTAAAGCAGCAATTAATTCTAATAAGCGAGAAATCTTTTCGGGCACTAATTGGCAGCCCGTTTCATCGTATACTTTGTATCCGTTATATTCTTTGGGGTTATGAGAAGCGGTAATCATCACACCACCACAGGCTTTTAAATATCTGACCGCGAATGATAATTCAGGGGTTGGTCTTAAAGAATCAAAGATATAAGCTTTAATACCAAAATCATTTAAGACTTTCGCGGTTAATAAAGTAAATTCTCTCGAGCAATGTCTATTATCATGACTGATAACAACACCCATTTCTTTTGCTTTTGGAAATACTTCTAATAAATACTCTGCAAATCCCACTGTGGCTTTAGTAACAGTAAAATCATTTAATCTGTTAGTGCCTGGTCCGAGAACTCCTCTCATACCAGCGGTACCAAATTCAACATCTTTAAAGAAAGCATCATCAATTTGACTTTGGTTCATCTTTCTTAATTCTTCTTTGGTCTTTTCATCCACGCGTGGAGAAGATAACCATCTTTGATAATTTTGTTCAGTAAGTGACATAATTAATCCTTCTTTCTGTCTCTTAATTTATTTAATAAATTATTATATTCTTCTGGCATTGGTGCTTTAAAACATCTCTTTGATAAATTGGATAGAGGTTTAGCTAATTCACCGAAGTGTACTTCACTAGCATGTAAGAATTGATTAACAAAACCATATTCTTTTTCCACCATGTTATTAATCTTGAAATCGCCGTATTTTCCATCACCCACAACATGATGTCTAATATATGACATATGAACGCGTATTTGATGGGTTCTTCCGGTAATTAAAGTAATATCTAATAAAGTAAAATCCCCAAATCTTTCGATTGGATGATAAACAGTCTTCGCCGGTTTGGCTCCACTAGATATAGGTGCCACAACGACTTTCTTGGTGTCGAAATTCTTTCTTAATGGAACTTCTACAGTTCCTTCTTTATCAACATCGCCACACACTAAACAAATATAGTGTTTACCAATTAATTCATGTTTTTGGAATAATTCAAAGAGATATGATAAAGAATCATGATTTTTTCCAAAAATTACTATACCAGATGTATTTCTATCGATTCGATGCGCAGGTCCGGGTTTAAACGCTAAATCGTTTTGTGGATCATATTCACCCTTAAACATCAAATACTCAATGACCATTTGATCTAACGGTTTTTCATTATAGTTATCATCTTTTTGAACGAGAACACCACGTGGTTTATTAATAAATAAAACATTCTCGTCTTCATATAATATCCACGGTTTTATATAGTCACTAGCAACATAAGAATTTTTTCTTTTAAATTCTTCTAGTTGTTCATCACTCACAAAGATAGTTATTTCTTCACCTTCATTAACAATATATTTTTCTTTTTGCCAATGACCGTTCACTTTAATATCTTTTTTACGGAATAATTTGTATATAAAAGAAAGAGGGGCTTCAAACAAAACCTTTTTCACATATTTCTCTAAGGTCTGTCCCGATTCCTTCTCATTCACTATGAATTTCTTCATAAAACAATTTTAGCATTTTCCTCTTTTAATAAAGAGAACTTTTTAATATAATAAACAACGCACATTACCAATAAACCTTAAGCTTGAGCCTAAATACGGAGGAATACCCAAGAGGCTGAAGGGGCGGGCTTGGAAAGCTCGTAGACTGGTAACTCGGTGCCAGGGTTCAAATCCCTGTTCCTCCGCCATTATCGATTGTCAAGACACGTACACTTAGGTGCGTGTTTTTTCTTATTTTTTGGCATTATTTGCTATATTTGGTCTTGTGAATACAGCTTTAATCAATTTGTAACCGGACACGTAAAAACCCCGTGAAAAATCTGGACGGACACGAGGTTTAAATTTGATTAATTATCTTTTAGACAAAACTTCTTTTTCGTATAGTCTTACTTCTTCAAACATTTGAGTATCATTGACCATTCCTTGACGTTTAAGATATTCATCCCATACTTCACCCCAAGGAAGAGTTTTTAATTCCTCTTGCAATGCAAGCACTCTGGTGTGGTCATAACTATCTTGAGCTTTTTTTAATAAATCCCATGGAGTTAACAAAGCTTTTAGTAATGCTTTTTCCATATTTCTTGCTCCGATAACCATCGCGGCAATTCTATTAATAGAAGCATCAAAATAATCTAATCCAATATAGCTTCTTTGTAAGCCATTACATTTAACGAGTTCATCCGCAACATCTTGAAGGTCGTCATTAAGTTTTAAGACGTGATCACTATCCCATCTCACTGGTCTAGAAACATGGAACGCCAGCTTATCGTAATAACAGAACATTGAACTTATCTTATCTGCAACATTTTCAGTTGGATGAAAGTGTCCGGTGTCTAATAAACAGCAGATATGTCTACTAGCAGCATAGTTCAAATAGAATTCGTTACTACCAACAGTGTAGCTTTCCACTCCAATACCGAATACTTTACTTTCGACAGAGACGTCCATGATTTTTTTATCATATTTATATCCAGCTAAGATTTTGTCTAATGAATCTTTTAGTCTCTCTCTAGGTCCAAGTCTATCAGCAGGAACATCTTTTAAACCATCAGGAATCCAA
>JBGULD010000006.1:0-6721 GCA_045114745.1 Bacilli bacterium | reverse complement strand
GGACCAGTAGCTCAAAGGAAGAGCCTTCGGCCCATAACCGAATGGTTGGGGTATCGTGATCCTCCTGGTCCACCAAATGGAGAATTACCCAAGTGGTTGAAGGGGTCGGTCTTGAAAACCGATAGGGGATGCAAGTCCCGCTAGAGTTCGAATCTCTAATTCTCCGCCAAAAAGATGATTAGGATTGATGTATTTCAATCCTTTTTATTATTTGTGATATGATAGTGGCATGGAAAAGAAAATAATATATTGTTCTAATAGAAATGAGTGGAGAGAATGGCTTTCTAAACATTTTGAGATAGAAAAAGAAATTTGGTTTATTTTTCCAACTGTTGATTCTAAAGAAAAAGGCGTCACTTATAATGATGCAGTGGAAGAAGCTTTATGCTTTGGATGGATTGATGGTGTGGCTGGTTCTTTAGATGAAAAACATAATCTAAGAAGATTTACACCCAGAAGAAAAGGTAGTGGTTATTCCAGATTAAATATTGAAAGACTTATCTATTTAGATAGTCAAGATATGATTCATCCAAAACTCAAAGATGAAATTAAAAAGATCATCAGTGTTCCTTTCGTGTTTCCAAAAGATATCATTAAAGCTATTCAAAAAGATGAACTAGCATGGAAAAACTATCAATCATTTAGTGATTCTTATAAAAGAATTCGTGTTGCCTATATCGACGCTGCTAGAAAAAGACCAGAAGAATTTAAAAAGCGTTTAAATAGTTTTATTAAGAAAACTAGAGAGAATAAAATAATTACTGGTTATGGTGGAACGGATAAATATTATAATTAATATCAAAAGGGGAATAAATCATGATTAGAAAAGGAATATTAGATTACTTAAAGTGCTTGAAATATTATTTCGTTCCTTTAGGAATTCTTTCAATTTTTACACTTATCGGATTTTATTCCTGCATCACTGGACTTAACGCTGTCATTAAGGACTTCTTTGTTCGCGCAGCAGAGATGGCTAAAGCGGCGAAGATTGACTGGAATGGCATCTATCAGGCTTGTATCGGTGAAATTGCTAAAGTTGATTATGCCGCTGGATTAAACGCTGTTTTTGCCCAAGTTACTTCTAGAGAGTGGCTTGTCAATGCCTTAACCACAGTTTGTAAATCCGCTTTTGGTGAAACTTTAACCGTTGAACAAATTACTGGTCTATTAACTCAAACAGTAGCAGCAATAGTTCAACAATTATTGGTATTCGTTGTTTTAGTGATAATTGGTGCGGTAGTTGGTTACATAGTAACCAGAGTGTTAGTTAGAAGAGAATTAACGAAAGTCAAAATTGGTAAAGTAATTCTCTATTCAATCCTTAACGCTTTGTTCTGGGTGGGACTACTCTTCCTTTTCAATTTCATTGGAACGTTGAATAGAGTTGTGTCTCTCGTCCTTCTAGTTATCTTCTTATTATCATTACCATTCTTTTGCCTTGTTGAAGCCTATCTCTTCTATGGCATTAAAAAGATTAAGTTTAGCAAAGCGGCAAACATTAAGAATGTTTTAATAGTCTATCTCATTAGTTTAATCATTCTAGCGATTACCGCAGCAACAGTCGTGATATTAATATTATTATTCGGTATATTTATTGGCTTATATATCGCCTTACCATTTATTGAAATCGGTATTATTGCTATCTCATTATCCGCAGAAAGCTATGTCGTCAATTTGATAGAAAAAGAAAATAAACCACAAATTGAAGAAGAAAAAGCGGAAAAGAAAAAATAACGAAATTGGCTACATTATGTAGCCTTTTCTTTTGCTATCATTTTTATAAAATTATTAATTTTTATAATAACAAACACCTAAATATGATAAGATAAAAAACAGGTGATGAAACTATGCCATATTGTAAAAATTGCGGAGCAAGAATAACAAAATTTGAAAAAGATATCTGCCCAGTGTGCGGTGCTAAACAACCGCTTGTCGGCGCAAATAGTGATACTGTGGAAATTACCACTGAAATAAATGTCCATGAAAAGGATAAAGAATTACACTATGCCGCGCATTATCGGATTACCGCTTTCTGTCTATTTGCCTTTCTAGGTTGGACTGGTGCTGGATTCTTCTATCTTAACTTCAAAAAGATGGGTTTAATCTGGCTATTATGCAATCTAGCAGTTATCGGTGGATTAATTGGATTATTTGTCGCTCTTATTGGTCCGACAACTTGGATTAGTTATGTCGCTCCATTTGCCGCCGTATATTTAATAAATATGGGTCTTTCTTTATATTATTTGATCAAAAATGATATCAAAGATGGAAACGGAGAATTCATTCATTAATGCAAAGATATTTCGCAAATAGAAATGGTAACGAAATCATATTAGATGGTGGCGATGTCCATCATCTTTTGCATGTTATGCGCGTAAAAGTGGGTGAAGAAATTGAAGTAGTCGCGGAAGGAAAACTCTTTGCGTGCATCGTCAAAAGCGTTTCGCCTTTAAGAATTGAAATTAATTACGAAATACCATCGGATAGTGAATTAAAACAAGATGTTGCTCTTTTCTTTGCTTTAGCAAAAGGTGACAAAATCGATTTGGTTATCCAAAAAGCTACCGAATTAGGCGTTAGGCGAATTGTTTTAGTTAATACCGAAAGATGTGTTGTTAAACTCGATAACAAAGATGTCGAACGTAAATTAGAAAGATATCGCAAAATCGCTAAAGAGGCGAGTGAGCAATCTCATCGTTTAGTGGTTCCAGAAATTCTCGGAGTGGTGGATATTAAAAATCTTCCAAAAGATCTTTTATCCGATATCAACCTTTTAGCGTATGAAAAAGAAGCGGGTGAAACAACATCCTTCTTTGATAATGTTGATAAGAACAAGTCATTATCGGTGATGATTGGCCCTGAAGGTGGCTTCTCAGAAAAGGAAGTTCAACACTTAGTTAATGACTATGGATTCCGCTCCATTTCCTTAGGAAAACGCATTTTAAGAACAGAAACCGCGGCTATATATGCCTTAAGTGTGATAGGATTTTTATTAGAGAGATAAAATATGACCATTTATCAAATTCTAGAGAATAAACAAAAATATCGTCGCCCCTTTTCCAGTGGTGAGGAATTTAAATATTTCATCGAAAGACGTCATCTTTTAGGCAAGTTTAAAACCTTTACCGACCTTTATGATAGTGAGGAAAACGAATTTGATATCATGAGGGCTAATATCTTACTTCAAGGATTAGAAAACAAAGAACTCTTTGAAAAAGAGATTATAAATATCGATAGTCATGGCAAAATGGAACACGGCAAATTTGTCATCACATTAAAAGAAAGAGTGATTGATCAGCCATATTACGACGCAAACGGAATTAGAATCTATATTCCATTTTTCTCACGCGCTTTAAATGAGATTTACGCAAACGAACCAGAAAAGCTTTTAACTCTTCCATATAGTGAACTTCAGACCAATTATGAGAATGCTTGTGTTGATCCATTCGACACCTATGGTGCGGAATTATTTAATTCTTTCTACACATCATTAGTGAAAATCGCTAGTAGCAAGCACGTAACCGCGTTTTTCCATTACGACACGAATACTTTATACTTCATCAATGAACAAGGCCGCATGGATGCGAAAATCGTCCTCTTTGATAAATACATGAAGAAGATTAAATTCACTCATATGATGGAAAGAATATCTCCTGTTGTGGAAGCATATTTCAATAACGATAGAACAGCGATGGTGAACGCACTTTTAGAGAATAACCTCATCTCTCACCAGATGTATAAAATACTCACTGAGAAACATAAATAATTATGAAATTTAAAATGTTTTCTTTAGGCTGCAAAGTCAATTCTTACGAATGCTCTGCAATTGCATCATCATTACTAAAAAGAGGTTATAAAGAAGATAACAATAATCCTGATGTTATCATCATAAATACATGTTCAGTAACCGCGACCGCGGATCAAAAATCAAGACAGCATATTCGTAAAATGATGAATAATTATCCTGGCGCGATAGTCGTGGTCATGGGTTGTTATTCTCAAGGAAACTACGAATATATCGCCCAAGAGATTAAACCACATATTTTAGCGGGCACATCTCATAGAGATGAAATACCTGATTTAATCGAACAATATCAAAAAGATAATAATAGAATTATCAAAGTGGATGAGAATCCACGCTTCTTTTCTTATGAAGAATTAGGCGTCACATCTTATTCGGAAAATGTCAGAGCGTATCTTAAGATTCAAGATGGCTGTGATAATTTCTGCACCTATTGTTTGATTCCTTATAGACGTGGTAAGAGCAGAAGTAGGTCAAAGGAAAATGTCCTTGAGGAAGCTAAATATCTCGTTAGTCAGGGATACCAAGAAATCGTTTTAACTGGTATTCATGTCGGTGGTTATGGAAATGATTTAAAAGACACTTCCTTCTCCGATTTGGTGAAATCACTTCTACAAATCAAAGGGCTTAATAGTCTTAGAATATCTTCCATTGAAGAGAGTGAGATTGATGATCAATTAATCGATATGGTTATCAATAACAAGATTCTTGCTAAACATCTCCATATCCCACTTCAAAGTGGTAGTGGTTCTGTTTTAAAAAGAATGAACCGCAAGTATACACCAGAACAATTCTTGGCCAAGCTTCAATATTTAAGAAAGCATTTGCCGAATATCGCACTTACTACGGATGTCATTGTCGGATTCCCTGGTGAAAGTGAAGAAGAATTCCAAGAAACAGTTGATTTCATTAAAAAATGTGATTTCAATATGCTCCATGTTTTCCCATTCTCCGCAAGAGAAGGAACCGGTGCGTATTTAATGAAAGATCAAATTGATCCACGTATCAAAAAACAAAGAGCGGCAATCCTTTTGGATTTATCCAAAGAGCTCTGGAATAAATATGTTGATAGATTCATCGGTAAAGAAATCGAAGTTCTTATAGAAAAGAATGATTCCACAAATAATTGTTCCTATGGACATACGAATAATTACATCGATGTCAAAATTGATGGAAAGATGTTAAAACCCGGTGAAAAAATAACAGTTTTATTACAAAAAAGTATGATTATATCAGACTAAAATACCTTTTTTTAGAACTTGACAAAAGATTTATTGACACAAATATTCATAACTTAATATAATTAACGTCGTTAGAAATTGGAGGAAAGCAAAATGGCAGTCCCACAAAGAAGAATTAGTAAAACCCGTAAAAGAATGAGAAGAACTCATTTCAAATTAGCAGCCGCTGGCTTAGTCACATGCCCACAATGTGGTGCAATGATTAAATCACATCACGTCTGTCCAAAATGCGGATATTATGATGGCAAGGTTCAAGTCTTAAAAGGTAAAGTTGTTAAACAAGAACAACCAAAAGCTGAAAAACCATCCAAAAAAGCTCCTGCAAAAAAAGCAGCGAAAAAAGAAGCAAAATAAAGAAAGGTCTAATGGCCTTTTCTTTTTGTGTTAATATATAGGAAGGAGATTTGATATATGCAATATAACAAACTTATTGATCACACCTTACTTAAACAAGATGCCTCTCCAGAGCAAATCATTAGATTGTGTGATGAAGCAAAAGATTTTCATTTTATGAGTGTCTGTGTCAACCCAGCTTATGTTCCTCTTGCTGCAAAATGCTTAGAGGGTAGTGAAGTCAAGGTTTGCACAGTTATTGGATTCCCATTAGGAATGAATTTAACAAAAACCAAAGCCGAAGAAGCTGAACTCTGCATTAAAAATGGTGCGGATGAAATCGATATGGTCATCAATGTCGGCATGTTAAAAGCCGGACATGATGAATATGTTAAAGAAGAAATCCGTCTCTTAAAAGAAATCGCTGGTACAAGAGTTCTTAAAGTCATCATCGAAACATGCTTATTAACCGATGAAGAAAAAGTGAGAGCTTGTATTGCTTCTAAAGAAGCTGGTGCAGATTTCGTTAAGACAAGCACAGGTTTCTCAACCGGTGGCGCAACAGTCCATGATGTCGCATTAATGAGAGCCACAGTTGGTCCAGAAATGGGTGTTAAAGCCAGTGGTGGTGTGAGAACTCACGAAGATCTCGTCGCTATGGTTGAAGCGGGCGCTAATAGAATTGGCACCTCCAACGGAACAAAAATTATCTAAAGATAAAATCTCTTTTTAAACCGATATTCACTTCCACATTTTTTGTGGTTGCAATTTATTTTACATTAGTAATATAATATACCAGTGCCGTGTGGCAGGAAGTGGAGGTGAAACCTATGCCAAAAACAGTTGTTCGTGAAAACGAAACTTTAGATGATGCATTACGCAGATTCAAAAGACAAGTCAACAAGGCGGGAACCATCCAAGAATGCCGCCGCAGAGAATCTTTCTTAAAGAAAGGTTTAAAAAGAAAACTTAAAAGCGAAAACGCTCGTCGTAAAAATCGCAAATAAGTCATTATTAATTCTAGGGTCCAGGGATGGGCCCTTAAACATAGCGGGGTAGAGCAGTCTGGTAGCTCGTCGGGCCCATAACCCGGAGGTCATTGGTTCAAATCCTTTCCCCGCAACCAAATGTAGACTACAGTCTTGATACAATGTCAGGACTGTTTTTTAATTTTTCTTTGAATTTGATTTAGCGCAACAACGTGTTGCTTAGCACTCCTTAGAGTAAATGTTATTATTTTAGTGACTTGAGGTGATTTTTATGGAAACAAAATTAGTACTACGTGAGCTTAGAATTAAAAATGGCTATTCACAAAAGGAATTAGCGGAGAAAGTTTTTGTTACTA
>JBGULD010000005.1:0-69217 GCA_045114745.1 Bacilli bacterium | reverse complement strand
ATATACTGGGTTTTTTATATAAAGTTTTATATTTCTTGTTTTTAGTACACTTTATTAACAATTCAAGAGTTGCGTATTTATTTTTACGCAGATATAATGATGATATGAATGAACTAAGAAAGAAAAGAAAACAACTATCAATTACACAACTACAAGCCGCAAATGCATGTGGTGTTTCTTTAAGAACATATCAAACTTATGAAGAAACCGATAATAAAAATGCCACATTTAATGAACTTATTAGTAAATTGGAAGAAATGGGTGTTTTGGATGGCTCTAATTACATTGCTAGTGTTAAAGGAATCAAATTTGTTTGCAGAAAAATCTTTAAAGAAAAATATCCAGAGATTAAATGTGCATATCTATATGGTAGTTACGCTAGAGGCGAGGCTACCGGTAAAAGTGATATTGATATTTTGGTGGTTTTAAACAAACCGATGGGTTTAAAATTCTTTGGCATCGGTTCTGATCTAGAGAAAGAGCTTCATAAGGAAGTTGATATTCAATCACATGAACAACTTCTTGATAACTCCAGTATGCTCAAAGATATTTTGGTGGAAGGAATTAAAATTTATGGCTGAGAAGATTATTCAAAGAATAGATGGAATTCTAAAAACCATCCAAAGAGTTCAAGATGAGATAGGAACTATCTCCATCGATAAATTTCAAGAAAACGAGTTATTGCAAGAGGCAATCTCTTTTTCTATCTCTCAAATTGGCGAAAGAATGAATAAATTAGAAGAACTACTAGGAGAAAAATATCCAAACATTCCGTGGAAACAAGCCAGAAAAATGAGAAATATTATTATTCACGATTATGATCATGTTGATTTTGAAAAAGTATATTTAACCGCGTCTAATGATTTGCCACTTTTAAAACAAGAATTATTCAAAATTAAAGATGATATTAATCAAGTTAAAAAGAACTCAATTGAAACAAATAGATTGTTATTAAGACCTTGGGATGATTTTGATGCTGATGAATTATTTGAACTAGCACAAGAGCCGGATATTGGTTTTTGGTGTGGTTGGGAACCACATAAGCATATTAGAGATACATTCTTTGCTCTTCACAATTTCTTAGAAATTGAAGAAACGTACGCAATTTGTTTGAAAAGTAATAATAGAATTATAGGTTCCATCGGACTACATTTTAAAGATAATACAGATTTAACTGACAAAAATGATGAAGCTGAATTAGGATATTGGATTGGTAAACCCTATTGGAATAATGGTTATGCTACCGAGTCAGGTGAAGCGATTATAAAACACGCTTTTGAAGATTTGTGTTTATCAAGAATATGGTGTGGTTATTATGAAGGAAATGAACAATCAAAAAGAGTTCAAGAAAAACTTGGTTTCAAATATCATCACCGCTTAGAAGATGTTGAAGTTCGTCAACTTGGCATAACAAGAATTGGATATTTTAGTTGCATTAGCAAGGATGAATATAATAAACATCACAGCAATTGATTTGTGATTGATAGGTTGTTGGTTCGGTTCCGATAGACGGCACCAGAAAGATTTATATACGTAGTATATAGAAATATATATTACGTTCAATCTATTAATACTTGACCTGAAAAAATCGATATGTCTGAAATCAAAAGAAGACAAATAGATGATGAAGGTCTTTTATTTTATAATTTCATCAAAAAAGCTTATGGTTTTTCAAAATAGAAAGTCGATCCTATTATCAAAATTTTGAAATACCATTATATAAATGATAGAGATAACTTTTTCGTTTCCTAAACATATATAATCTTTCATAAGTCATTATTTATAATGATTTTTTGGGGATTATAAATCATAATATTTATATTAATAGATTCAAAAGGAGTTGTTTATATGAAGAAACACTTATCTATCGCTATTGTTTTAGCCGCTCTTTCTATGTCTTTAGGAACTGCTGCTGGCATTAAACATTTTTCAAAAATAAATGAAATTGAACAAGCTCAAGCCGCTTTGGATGATAATACATTTTTAATGTACTATGCTGGAGATAGCGAGGGCAAAGCTAAAGTTGATTATTATCAATCATCCACCGCTTTAAGTGGAAATATAGCATCCGGTTCTCTTATTAATACGAGTTACTCTAACTATTTATCTTCATTTTCACCAAGCTCTGGTGGTAACAATGATAGAACCTTTACCATTAAGGCCGCTAGCACAGCTCGTGTTGTTTCTATTCCTGTTAGAATTGCCATCAACGTAGATGGAGGAAAATTTAAAACAGTTAGTAGTTTTGGTGGAGAAATATCTATTACTAGAAGTGCAAGTTCCAGCCAAGCCGCTAAAGTGGAACTATTTAAAGATGATACTTTTTCCGTTAATTCTAGTATCACTGCAACTTCGACAGGAGCTCTTGCGCGTGCATATCACTCTGGTACTTTAACTACAGCTACAGCCGCCTTTACTTGTAACACCGTCAAACAATACTGCAATTCGGGCACGGGCAACATACCAGTTTTAAAGGATTTCTTACATTTAGTTTTTACTCTTCCTACTATTGGGTCTAATACCTCATACATTGTTGGTATTAAAATAACTAGTTGCACTGTCAGTGAAAGCGCTCAAGCGGTTGCTTATGATAATGTCGGTAATTACTATAGCAGCGCAACATTCTCTACTGCGTTAGAATCCGCTAGTTCAGCAAGTAGCAATTTCTATCTCATGAGACACACTTCTTTATCCGAGGTGATCTCATTTAGTAATGTTACTAGAACAATAAATTGCAACAATTACAAAATTAACTGTACTGTTGATTGCGTTATGGTTATTGGAAGTGGTGCAAATATCACAATCAATGCCACAGAAGGATCTGGAAACGGAACATCTGGTGGTATGTATCATCAGTTAGGAAATGGGAATAGTATATTTGATGTTAAATCAGGATCGCTAACAATTAATGGTGGTTATTATGGTGCCATGACTAGTGCCGCAAGCACCGCCGGCTATATTATTAAAAGTACGACTAGTTCCGGAACCGTGACCATCAATGGTGGACATTTCAGTGGTACGCGCATTATTCAAAACACCTATGGTACTAATTGCTATATTGGTGGTGGAGATTTTATTGCTTCTGATTATGTAATTTATAATTCTTATGCAAATACTGGTTTTTTAGCGATATATAATTCTCCAACATTTAATAGGCCAATTTATACCGCAAGGCTTTTATATCTCAACAACAATAACACCGTTACACGCAAATATTATACAGGAAGTGGTTTTTCTGTTACTTTAGCAAGTGCCATGGTTTCTAATATGAGTAGTATTATTTCAGGAGCTCAATCGGCTTCTACCTATGACAATATTACAATTACCAACCTCGCTGATAATGGTGGCTATGTGAAAACAGTGGTGGCGGGAACATCTTCCCCTGTTGAATATACTTTAAAACTTACTTACCGTACTTGTACTCCTATTTTGCATTTAACTAACTGCACGCTTGATGGGGATGTACCCTCAATGACATATTCTCCAAGTGGTGGCACTTATACCATGACTATTGATGCGAAATTTGGCTATTACTTTGAAGCTGATGCTGGTACAACGGTCGTAGAAGCATCCGGATTACCTTTCGTCTATGACAAGCAAAATTCAACCTATTTAGGTGGTGGCTATAGACGTATTTACATTCGCATGTATCAATCTGCAGTCAAAGCGGATGTTGAATTCACAATTTCTCCGATTAGATCATCTTATTTGGATGATACCATCGATTTTATTGATACATACATGTATATGGACGTTTATACCGAAAACAAAGGATGGTGTAAGGATAGTGAACATCATTATTTCGCTGATGCGATGGCGGAATATAATAAAACAAATATAACCGCAACATATATTAGACAGATTTTTAATAACTCTGATGATCCAGATATCGTCGCCGCTAAAGATCGTTTAAGCAAATGGGCTGAGGCTAATGGATACCATATTGATACAGAAGCAAACGGCTATATGTTAGTAACGAATACCGCCCCCAGTTCTTTTATCGCCGAAGCGCCAAATAATAACACAATTATCATTACTATTGTTTCTGTTTCTCTTATTTCTATAAGTGCCATTGGTGTTGTTATTGCTATTAAGAAAAGAAAACATCAATAATTATGAATAATTAGTAGTGCTCCGAAAGAGGCACTACTTTGATAAACAAGCCGCATTAAAAAAATGTGGCTTTTTTATTAAAATATATAACACCATATTAATGGTACATAAAAGTGTACAAGTGTACTTGATAACGTACAATATTTGTATATAATAATATTAGGAGGAAATACTTATGGCAGTCACAAATATTTCTGTTTTAAGAAAAAAACTTTTCAGTTCTATTGATAATGTCATTGAGTACAATGACTCTATTGTTGTGAGCACAAAAAACGGTAACGCAGTTATTATTTCTGAAGCTGAATACAACGCGATGCTAGAAACCATTTATTTGGTATCTCAAAAAGGTTTGGTGGAAAAGATTAAACAAGGCGAAAAAGAAGATATAGAAAAAATGTCTACTTATAATCCAAATGAAGAGTGGTAATAATGTGGATTATTAAATTCACTAAGAACGCTGAAAAAGACAAAAAACTACTCAAGAGTGCCGGATTAGAAGAAAGAGTTAAAAAACTATTAAATCTGATCGCCACAAATCCTTTCCAAACACCACCTAGTTATGAGAAACTTGTTGGAGATTTAAATGGATATTATTCTAGAAGAATAAATCTTCAGCATAGACTAGTTTATAAAGTTCACAAAGAAATTAACACAATTGTTATTCATTCTATGTGGTCTCATTACGATGATAATTGAGAGAGTGTTTCTCTCTTTTATTTTTGTGAGCCATTTATAATTTGTGGACAACTGAAAAGTTTAAAACATAACCCTCTGATTAGAGGGTTATGTTTAGTTCTTTTTAATCTTGCGAATCTCAGAGAGAACTAGTTTTAAATCGATTGGTTTAGCTAAGTGTCCGTTCATTCCCGCTGCTAAACATTCAGCGACGTTTTCGGAGAACGCATCTGCGGTCATGGCGATAATCGGAACATTCTTTGCGTATTCGGAATCAATCTTTCTGATTGCTCTAGTTGCGTCTAAACCATTCATGACCGGCATTTGAATATCCATAAAGATTAAATCATATGGACTTTCATATTCATCCTCTAAGATGATGTCATAAGCAACCTTACCATTCTCTGCGCGTTCGCATGTTATTTCGTGTGCGCTTAATAAAGTAGAGATAATTTCCCAGTTAATATCGTTATCTTCAACGATGAGGATTCTGGTTCCGGGGAATTTCATCTCATCGATTTCATTAATATCTTTGGAATCGCGATGGTTGAGTAAATCGATAATCTTTTGATAGATTTTGCTTCTAAATAATGGTTTAAAGACAAAGCCGTTAATGCCTGAATCTTTAGCTTCTTCTTCAATTTCTGACCAGTCATAGGCGGATATGAGAATGATTGGTATATCGTTATGGTCAATTTGTTTAATCTTCTTCGCTAAGTCTAAACCATTCATATCAGGCATCTTCCAGTCTACGATGATGACTTTGAACGGATCATCTTTATGTTCTTTAATTAAATTAATTGCGTCTTTGCCAGTCGTGGATGTAAATGTCTTCGCGCCTAAAGAATTTAATGTCTCTTCCGCGGTCTTTAATAATATTTCATCATCATCGACAACGAGGATATTCATTTCTGGAAGGACCATTTCTTCGTTTGGTTTATCATCAATTGGTAAATCGATAGTGACGGTGAAAGTAGTGCCTTTACCGACTTCACTTTGACATTCGATTGTGCCACCCATAAGGTCCACCATTTGTTTGGTGATAGTTAAACCTAAACCAGTACCTTGAATAGAATTAATACGGCTATCAGTGGCTCTGGTGAATGGTTCATACATCTTATCGATATATTCTTGCGACATACCGATACCGGTATCCGCGACTTGATAGACTAATTTGACATAGCCTTCTTTTTCACTTGGTAATTCTTTGATATCGACTTCGACCTTACCGTTTTCTTCGGTATATTTCAAAGCATTGCTTAATAGATTAGTGAAGATTTGACTTAATCTTAATTTATCAGCATATAACCATTCATGCTCAAAACCATGTGTTCTAAAGCTAAAGTCAATATTCTTGGCTTTAACCATCGGTTGAGAGATATTCACTAAGTTTTCAAATGTATCAACGATGGAGAATGATAGTGGATTGATTGTGAGTTTACCACTTTCGACTTTAGATATATCTAAAATATCGTTGATTAAAGTTAATAGGTGACTACTCGCTAAATCAATCTTCTTTAAGGCATCTTGCGTCGATTCTGGATTCTTCTTTTCTTTAGAAGCGATATGAGTGAGACCGACAATCGCGTTCATTGGGGTTCTAATATCGTGAGACATCGTACTTAAGAAGTCAGTCTTGGCTTTATTCGCCGAATCTGCGAGCTTCGCGGTTTCTTGTAAGTTTTTATTTAATAAGAGAAGAATAACTAAGTCGATGACAAATAAAATACCTAAACCAAAACCGATAATAGAAATGGTTAACCAGTCAGTCTTCACATCAGTGATATCCTGCATTGGTATCGAAGTGATGATTGTCCACTTCGTATGCTTTTCTGGATCGGGGATTTGGGAATAGGAAACAAACACTTCTTTACGATGGGAATCTTTCATCGTTAAAGTGCCTTGGTTATTCGCCATCTCTTGTTTCAAAGCGTTTAACGCGGATTCTTTAGGCAAATTATAGGAACTATAATATTCAAAGAATGTCTTACCTTTATAAGCACTGTGGTGGAAGATATACGCACCCGCGTTATCATCTGAAGAATTATCAATAATCGCGACGTCTAAATGTTCAAAGCTGCTTGGGAATGTCCACTTGGCTTCTAAGTTACTAATCGGAACGACACGGAGCAAGAAAGCATTATCTTGTTTTTCAGGATCTAAAGAATTCTTTAGTTTGATTTCGGTGTAGAAAGCGATTGATGGTTTAGCGTTAACAGGATTGTTATATTGAGGGGAAGTTTTGACACCCGTATTATCGGAATAGGTGACGCTAGAAAGGAAATAATCGCTATAATCGACTTCTTTTAAATCGGGATTAGAAGTATGTCCTTGTGTGGAATAGCCCTTTTTAGTTTCACTATTAACGATATGGGCCATGATGTCCTTATCGGTGATGGAGTGGTCGACGAAATCAATCGCTTCACTCATGGTAAGAGAATTATTATGTAAATAATTAGACCAAGAACGACATAAGTGACTCTCTCCGACGAGATAGTTACTAGTCATACTCGCTAAAGAGGTATTAGCACCGACAAAACTCTCTTTATTAGCTTCGACGGTTTGTCTTCTTGTGGAATGGATATATTCCCATTCGCCAAAAGCTAAACCAGCAACGAATAAAACGTTAATGCTGATAATAAAGAACGAGACAAATTTATGGTTTTTGAAAATATTCATCGTAGTTTTATTATCCTATATTTATAAATAAAAAAACACTGAGAATGAAAAAACGGTGTAATAAATACTCTATTAAAGAAATTGACTAAATATATTAAAATGAAAAAAAGAACTGAATATTAGGGAGAAACACTATGAAAAAAAGAAGAGTTTTGATTTTTGGTGCTATCTTAGCGTTATCACTTTCGGGATGTGGTAAAAAAGATAAAAATGCCTTTGTACCAGCCTATGATAAAGAGACGGAATGTTCTATCACTGTCAAAGGACATTACGATAACTTTGAAGCCCTTGATGAACAGATTAATAAATTCAATGAATTTTATCCAAATGTGGAAATCCGTTACGAAAAGGTTGATAACTACACAAAAGAAGCGGTCATTAACGACTTATTTGCTTCCGATAGTGCGCCTGATATTTATTTCGTTTCCGCAGGATGGGAAAGCGATTCCCGTTATACGAAATTATTTGAAGTTGCGGAAGACTTATCAAATCCGGAATATCGCATTGATATGTCGATGGTTAGAGAAGGTCTTGTCTATAAAGATAAAGATGGACATGTTCCATTTGTGCCAATCTTCACTAATGCATATGGCATGATGGTCAATGAAGATTTATTTGCGAAACACGGTTTATCCATTCCTAAAACATATGAAGAATTAATTAGCGTTTGTGATTCCTTAAAAGGTCTTGGCTATACAAGTCCTGTTATGAGTTATAAAGCATCTTTATATTCTTTATATTTCCCATATTTCTTATCCACAATTAATGGCAATAAAGAAGCAGTGGACGCTTTAAATAGCTTACAAGCCAGTGCGGGTTCTTATATTAGAAGTGGCTTAGAAAAAGCCGGTGACTTTATGAGCCATAACTTTATTGATAAGACTAAATGTGTCGAAGAAATCGCTAAGGATAATACCGATAGTATCTGTTTAAGATTCTATAAAGGTGATGTTCCAATGATCTTTACCGAAGTTAATAGATTATCTGGTAGTAACAAGAGAGAAGCAAAATCCGAAGATTATCAAGCTAATCCATTTAAATATAGCTTCCAACCAATTCCAACCACCAATAATAGTGGTTATTACTTCAACACAATTACCTTATCCTTTGCAGTTAATAAGAATAGCAAGAACTTACAAATGACTAATGAGTTCATGAGATTCTTAATTAGATCTCAAGCTTTAAATGAAATGTCCTCTAATAAGAGACAAATCTCCCCAGCAGTGACATTAGGTGATGATAAATTATTTAATTCATTTAAAGATGTCTTAAAAGACAACCGCGTCTTCTATAACTACACAATCGGTTTGAGCAGTGACGCTGATACACAAGTGAGAAAAACATTTGATGCTTATATCGGTGGAGCATCAATCGATGACGCGATTGCGGGTTACGGTACTTATAAATAATTATTAATACTTTTATATAGATATTATTTAGAAATGGATTCTTCTATTGTTTTTGTGATACGTGATGAATAGAGATTATTATGGCCAGTTCAAAAGATTATTTGGTGTTTATATTAGAACTATTAAGAGAGGTAGACGGTATCTCTTATAAGAAGATGATGGGTGAATATATTCTTTACAAGAATGACATCATCTTTGGAGGAATTTATGATAATAGATTTCTTATTAAGAAAACTGAATCTAATCTCTCTTTAAAATTAAAAGAACATATTCCTTATCCTAACGCGAAAGCGATGTTACTAGTAGATTCAGAAGATCCTGATGAGATTAAAGATATTGTTGATAAAGTATATTTAGATTTGTTAAAGAAATAGAAATATATTTATATAAACTATTTTGGTTTTGATATTATAGTTATGTTATGGAAGATAAGAAGAAAGAATTAAAACTATTCCAAATCGCCTTTCTTATTTTTATGATTGGCCAAATAGTGTTAATTATCTCCACACTTAATTTCGCCACATCGATTAATGGTGTGCCTCGTTTCTTCCGTTATTTTAAATATTTAAAATATCTTACCTATTTATCATATTTTGGAGCCCTATTTATCATTAGGCCTCTTAATCAATCATTTAGATATTGTTTCTATTCAATCATCATCTTCGCGGTGACCCATTTTATTCAATTATTATGTGAGACATCGACGAATCAATTTTATGTGGCTTTAGGTAAGGGATTAGATTGGAGCAATGATATATTGCTATGTATCTTCTATCTATTATTCTTCCATGGATGTTATCTCTTCTTTGATGCACATAACTTAAAGACTGGTAAGAAGAATGCTTTATTCATTCTTATTGCCTTCTTAGCGTTATTTATTTCTTCTAAAGTATTCGCTTATCTTGCGGGAACTAGAACGATTATGAAACTAGCCTTCTTTAACCGTTTCTTCTTATATGGTTCCTGGGGATTTGAATTCTTGATCTATACCTTTACATTTATCATGGTCTTACGCGCAGTGAGATATATACATATTAAAACGAAGGAAGGAGTGTTTTTGACTGATGGAACAGAAACCGAAGACAGAAAACAAGATGAAGAACTTCCTTCATAAGGTTTGGGGATTTTTAAATAAATTCCCGGTCTATATTACTTTATCTATTCTCATTCCTTCTTTGATATATACCGGTAGGTATTTATTCAAAGGTAATAAGTTATATGAGAATCTCTATTACTTTGGTAATGATGTCCAAGTGGATGCTGAAGAGTTTGAGATTAAAGAGATTAAGAAGTTATTTAAAATCGCTGATGCATCGAGCTTTGGTAATTATCAAGGGGCGACATGCTATGAGAATTATTATTTCTTATGCTCTAATAACTTTGAAGTTATTCTCGTCTATGATATGAACACTAAGAAGTTAGAAGATGTCATCCACACAAATGCGGTCAACACTGATTATCACTGTAACACCATCTTCTTTGGTGATACCTTCTATTCTTCCAGAGATAAATATCCAATCCTTTATATCTCTATGGAGAATGCTCCTGTTCACTCAACGATTGGATATCATATCTATCAAAGAGGGGGACAATATCAAATTGAACAAGTTCAAAAACTTACTTTGACTTGGCCCAAAGGTAAAGAATTATATTTCCCGAATTCTTATTATGATTATGAAGAAGGTATTCTCTATTATGGTGGATACACACTTAATTCTTATAGAAGAAGCAAAGATGGTGAACCTAACACTCTTCAATATTATGCTTTTTATATGCCCGATTACCGCCTAGCGGAAGTGGAACTCAATATTGAAGATGCTGTTGATAAATTTACCTTACCAGCAGAAACCGCAACGCAAGGTGGATTTATCTCTAATGGATATTTATATCAAACATTCTCTTTCCATAAGAAAGATGTTGAAGAAGATAAACCAAAGATGAGAGTCGTGGATTTAAGAGAACACACAATAGTAAAAGATTTCCAAGACCTAGGTATCTATGGCATTTATGATGAATTTGAAAACATCGCCATTAGTGAGGATGGACATCTATATTCATCAGGTAACTATTATCTCAATATCTACGAATTTGAATATAATAGAGAGAATGATTAAATAATTATTATTTATCTATATTATGGAGAATGTCGATGAGACATTCTTTTATTTGTCTAAAGACAACATCAAATCTTCCTGTATACCAGGGATCTTCGATTTCATTAATAGAAGAAGTGTATTTATAGATAGGTAATATCTTATCTGAATTACCAAATCTATTCACTAATGAATAATAGTTTTCATCATCCATATAGAAGATATAATCCGCGTCAACATATTCTTCATAAGTAATCCTTGATGCGTAATGTCTATCAAAAGGAATATTGTTTTTTATTAATTCTCTTTTCATCGGAGGATATATATCGTTCCCGATTTCTTCATAAGAAGTGGCTCGACTGATGACGATAAAATCAGAAGATAATTTCTTCATAATGTATTCCGCAGCGGGGGAACGACATATATTCCCATGACAAACAAATATTATCTTTTTCATATTAATACTCATTATTGTAAAATTACTTGAAACCATAACTCAATTATTATTAAATAATATCGCTGCACCTATGGCGGAACTGGCAGACGCGCTAGACTTAGGATCTAGTGAGGCAACTCGTACAGGTTCGATTCCTGCTAGGTGCACCAGACAGTAAATTATAATAATTATATTATTATAAATATCAAGATTCCCCCAAAAATATTGGGGGATTTATTTATATTTATACATGCGTTTATGTGCGTTTACACTTTACATACGCACGTTAAATATATAAAATCAAAATACTGAGTAGATATGACGAGAAAGTTTTGGATTAAATTAGTTTATATATTATTTGATGCTATCTTGGCATTTGGATTTGGTCTATTTACTTTTAGATATTCTGGAGTAGTTGGCTTCTCCTCTTTTACTGAAGTTCAAAGAATCAGCATTTTTATTTATGGTGGAGTCCTTGCCTTACTTCATATTGTCTTTTTCTTTATATTTAAAGTTTATAATATCTTGTCAGCAAATTTCTCAATTGTTGATGCCTTAAAAGTTGGAATAATTTCGTTTGCGATATCTATCATTGGATTAGTATGTATAGTTGCCGTTCCTAACAAATTTTTATTCTTCCAATGGCAAGAATTATTTAGCTGGGCAATCGCCACAGCGATGATGGCTATTTTAATGATTTCAGAGAGATTTGCTCCTCGATTGTTAAAAATGTTTGGTGAAAGGGCAAAATCCCCCAATGCCGTAAGAACATTAGTTATTGGAGCCGGCTCTGCGGCGAAAATCGTTGTGGATGATAGTAAATTCAATAAATCCAATAAACACAATATTGTCGTTTTGGTGGATGATGATAAGAACAAAATAGGCGGTATGTTTTCTAACATCCCCGTTAAAGGACCCATTAATGATATAAATAAAATAATCGATTTTTATCAAATAGAAGAAGTCATCATCGCAATCGCTCATTTAAAAGAAGAAAGGCTTCACGAAATAATTGATCTTCTTTCTAGAAGCAATGTAAGAGTAAGAAGAATGCCATTATTAAGTGAAATGCAAGGGCCAAACGATATAAGAATTATTGATGTTGACCTTGATGATTTACTTTGTAGAGAACCAGTTCAATTGGACAACCATGAAGTCACTCAAATGTTAAATGGTAAAACAGTTATGGTAACTGGCGCTGGTGGTTCTATCGGATCTGAATTAGTAAGACAAATATTTAAAACACACCCATCGACAATTATTCTTTTTGATATTTATGAGAATTCTACATACGACATTCAACAAGAATTGGTTAGAAAAATAAGGAATGAAAAGATTAAGGGTGTAAAGTTGGTTACATTAATTGGTTCTACATATAACGAAGTTAGAGTGGAACAAATTATTAAAAAATACAAACCAGACTATATTTATCATGCCGCAGCGTATAAGCATGTTCCATTAATGGAAGATAGTCCTGCAGAAGCAATTAGAACCAATGTTATTGGAACTTATAATGTTGCAAGACTTGCGGATAAGTATGGTGTTAAGAAGATGGTTTTGGTTTCTACAGATAAAGCTGTTAGACCCACAAATGTTATGGGTGCCACCAAACGTTTTGCGGAAACCATCATTCAATACTTTGCAGAGAAGTCCAAGAATACTGCTTATGCCGCAGTGAGATTTGGTAATGTTTTAGGATCTAATGGTAGTGTAGTCCCATTATTCAAGAAACAAATTGAAGAAGGCGGACCAATCACAATTACCGATAAAAACATTATTAGATACTTCATGACAATCCCTGAAGCAGTATCTTTAATCCTTCAATGCGGATTATATGCGACAGGTGGAGAAATATTTATTTTAGATATGGGTAAACCAGTTAAAATTATCAATCTTGCTGAAAGACTAATTAGACAAGCCGGTTTAGTCCCATATGTTGATATCGAAATCGTAGAGACCGGTTTAAGACCAGGAGAAAAATTATTCGAAGAATTATTGTTGGATACCGAACATCAACAACAAACCGAGAATAAAAAGATTTTTATTGAACCCAAAGAATCTGCGAATGAGAAATTAGAAGAAGATGTTTCTACCATTTCACAAGTATTTGATATGGAAGAAACAAAAGATGTTAAAGAGTTATTGTCTAAGTTAATTACGACTTATTCAATAAAAGAAGACAAAGATGAAAAGTAATGGTGTATTAACAACAAGACAAAAGATATATCTCCCATTTAAGAGATTGTTCGATGTCTTGTTCTCATTCATATCTATCCTCATCTTATCTCCATTCTTATTTATTATCGGAATCATTGTGTGGATAGATACAAAAGCATTCCCTGTCTTTAGACAAAGAAGAATGGGAAAGAATAATAAAGAGTTCTTGATTCTAAAATTTAGAAGCATGAATAAAAACACTCCAAGTGATTTACCAACACATTTATTGGAGAATCCAAACAAATACATTACCAAGTTTGGTAAATTCATTAGAAAAACATCTATAGATGAATTACCACAGCTATTTAATGTATTTGTGGGACATATGTCATTTATTGGGCCTAGACCTGCCTTATGGAGTCAATTAGATTTAATTGAAGGAAGAAATAATAATGATGTTGAAATCATTAGACCGGGATTAACGGGTTGGGCACAGTTAAATGGAAGGGACACAATAACAGTAGAAGAAAAGGTGAGATTAGATGCATATTATTTGCATCAATTCAGCTTATGGCTTGATATAAAAATTATCTTTAAAACAATTGGTAGTGTGATCTCACAAAAAGATGTCATCGAAGGAAAACAAAGTTAGGAGGTAGAAATGATATATGTTTTGCAAAGATATTAAACCGTTAGATAAGCATATCTATCTCAGTTCACCGACGATGCATGGTGAAGAAATTAAATATGTTCAAGAAGCATATGATACTAACTGGATGTCAACAGTTGGTAAAAACATAGATGAAGTTGAAAAAGAATGCGCTGAAAAGATTGGTGTTAAATACGCAGTAGGTCTTTCTTGTGGAACATCCGCGTTACATTTAGCGATGAAATTAGCGGGTATCAAACAAGGTGACTACGTCTTTTGTTCTGACATGACATTTAGTGCGACAGTCAATCCAATTTCATACGAAGGTGGTATTCAGATATTCGTCGACTCTGAAAGAGATACTTGGAATATGGATCCAAACGCCTTGGCTAAGGCCTTTGAATTATATCCTCAAGTAAAAGTCGTGGTGGTGGCTCATTTATATGGCACACCAGGCAAAATTGATGAAATCAAAGCGGTCTGTGATAAACATAACGCCATACTCATCGAAGATGCCGCGGAATCCTTTGGCGCGACTTATAAAGGAAGACAAACCGGATCCTTTGGTGATTGGAATGTTATTTCCTTCAACGGTAATAAGATTATCACCGGTTCTTGTGGTGGTATGTTATTAACTAATGATATTGATTTGGCTAAAAAAGTGAGAAAGTGGTCCACTCAATCAAGAGAACCGGCTCCTTGGTATCAACATGTTGATATGGGATATAACTATAGACTTAGTAATGTTATCGCTGGTGTTATTAGAGGGCAACTTCCTCATTTAGATGAACATATTGCTCAAAAGAAAGCTATTTATCTTAGATATAAAGAAGGTCTTAAAGATTTACCAATTCAAATGAACCCATTTGATGAAGTCAATAGTGAACCAAACTATTGGTTATCTTGTTTAACCATCAATAAAGAAGCGATGTGTAAGCAAGAAAGAACTGAGCTAAAGGCAACATATGTTAAGGAACATGGTAAAACATGTCCAACTGAAATCTTAGATGTTTTAGCGGAGCATGATGCTGAAGGCAGACCAATTTGGAAACCAATGCATATGCAACCTATTTATAGTGGTAGAGCTTTTGTTAAAGTTAATGAACAAGCAGTTAATGAAGATATATTTGAAAGAGGACTATGTCTTCCTTCCGATAATAAAATGACAAAAGAGGAGCAGGATAGAGTAATAGAACTCATCCGAGCATGTTTTGAATAATTGATATGGAATGGTATTGGATATTAGCCATAGTGTTAGGATCTATTATTATTTGGGTGCTTTTATCCATTCTTTTTTATAAACCATTTTTTAAAAGATTTTACGATATTTTATTGAGCTTTTTGGCGATACTTGTTTTGTCTCCATTAATGGTTGTCTTAATTATTGTTGGTTCTATCACAATGAAGGGCAATCCATTCTTTGTTCAAGAAAGACCAGGTAAAAAAGAAAAAATATTTAAACTCATCAAATATAGAAGCATGACTTGCGAAAAAGATGAAAACGGCAATTATTTAAGTGATGAAAAACGTCTCACTAAATATGGAAAATTTTTAAGAAAAACAAGTTTAGATGAATTACCGGAATTATTCAACATTTTCATTGGTAATATGAGTATTGTTGGTCCGCGTCCTTTGTTGGTTCAATATCTTGCTAGATATACTGAAGAGCAAAAACATAGACATGACGTTAGACCTGGATTGACTGGTCTTGCTCAAGTCAATGGAAGAAACGCTCTATCTTGGGAACATAAATTTGAATTGGATGTTTATTATACTAAACATATTTCTTTATTTGGTGATGTAAGTATAATATTTAAAACGGTTTTTGTGGTTTTTTCTCGAAAAGGAATCAATCACAACCAATGTGCTACAACAGAAGAGTTTAAAGGAAAATAATATATGAAGAAAAAGATTGTCATTTTTGGAGCGGGCGGCCATGCTCATGTTATTAAAGACATTATCATTGCAGAAGGAAATGATGTCATTGCAATGTTAGATGATGACAAAAATAACAAAGATGCAGCTGGTCCTATTTCTAGCTATGGTTTGTATTCTGATTGCTTTTTTGTAATAGGCGTAGGAGATTTTGTTCTTAGAACAAAGCTGTCAAAAATAAAAGTTAATTGGCACACCGCCATTCACCCATCTTCTATTATTTCGCCGAGCGTCAAAATCGGAGACGGCACAGTTGTTATGCCAAATGCTGTAATTAATTCAGGAAGCAAAATTGGAAAACATTGCATTATTAATAGTGGTTCAATCATAGAACATGATAATCATATTGGAGAAAACACGCACATTTCTGTTGGTGCCAAAACTGGAGGAAATGTAACGATTGGATCAAATGTATTTGTTGGACTTGGTTCAAATATAATAAACAATATTTCAATTTGTCAAAATGCGATAATAGGAGCGGGTTCACTTGTTTTGAAGTCAATAAATGATGGCGGAACATATGTTGGTGTCCCGGTAAAGAAAATTAAATGAAAATATTAATATTAGCAAATAATGATGTTGGCCTTTATCGTTTTAGGAAAGAATTAATTTTTGAATTACTAAAAAACAATGAAGTTTTTCTTTCGCTTCCTTATGGCGAAAACGTTAATTTTTTTCAAGAAAAGGGTTGCGATTTTATAGATACAAAAATAAGTAGACATGGAAAAAATCCGTTCGTTGACTTAAAATTAATGTTTTTTTATAAAAAAATCATTAAAAAAATAAAACCCGATGTTGTGTTAACATATACAATTAAACCCAATATTTATGGTGGCATTGCTTGTCAACGACAAAACATTCCTTATATCGTTAATGTTACTGGATTGGGAAATGCTATAGAAAATGGTGGATTTATTTCCAAAATAACCCTTTTTCTTTATAAAAAAGGAATCAAAAAAGCAAATACTGTTTTTTTCCAAAATAAGGCAAATCAATATCTTTTTAAAGAAAAGAACATTTTAAACCCAATATCAAATAGTGTGATTATTCCAGGTTCTGGAATCAATCTTATTGAAAACCCCTATGAAAAATATCCAGAAGATAATGGCAAGATCTCTTTCGTTACGATAGGGAGAATTCTTAAGGATAAAGGAATTGATGAATTATTGTATGCCGCGAGCGCAATTAGAAAAAAATATGACAATGTTACTTTCACATTAGTTGGTCCTTTGGAAGATGATTACGAAAAAAAGATTAAAAATGCGGTAGATTTGAATATTATTAACTTTTTAGGTCAAAGAAATGATATTCACGATATTATTAAACAGTCCAATGCAACGGTACATCCTTCATATCATGAAGGAATGTCAAATGTTCTTCTAGAAACCGCCGCTTGCGGGAGACCGATTTTAGCCAGTTTAGTTCCTGGATGTAAAGAAACATTTGATGATGGTTTTTCTGGAATTGGATTCGAACCAAAAAACGAAGAATCGCTTTTGGATGCCGTAGAGTCATTCATTAATTTACCTCACGACAAAAAAATCGAAATGGGATTAAATGGAAGACATAAAATGGAAAAAGAATTTGATAGAAATATAATTATAAGTTTGTATATTAATCTAATTAATAAAATCTATAATAATAAATAAGATGTTTTAAAATAAGGAGTATCACAATGGGAATATATAATTCGATAATCGAAAAAAAAGAAAAGTTAGCATTGGTGGGTCTTGGATATGTCGGAATGCCAATCGCTGTTGAATTTTCTAAATATATAAACGTTATTGGCTTCGACATCAATAAAGAAAAGGTTGAGGCATATATTAGAGGCGAGGATCCAACAAAAGAAGTTGGCGACGACGAAATTAGAAAATCAAATGTTGAATGGACTCACGATGAAACTAAACTCAAAGAAGCAAAGTTTATTATTGTTGCGGTCCCCACACCAGTAAATGATGACACGACACCTGATTTAATACCGGTGATAAGTTCTTCAACAATTGTTGGACGCAACCTAAGAAGAGGGTCTATTGTCGTTTATGAGTCTACAGTTTATCCGGGGGTCACGGAAGAAATTTGTGTTCCGATTTTAGAAAAAGAATCGGGTTTAAAATGCGGTGTTGATTTTAAGGTCGGTTATTCCCCAGAAAGAATAAATCCTGGAGATAAAATACATAGACTAACAACAATTAAAAAAATAGTGTCTGGAATAGACGAAGATTCTTTAGATGAAATTGCTCATGTTTACGAGATAGTTGTTAAAGCCGGTGTTCATAGAGCTAGCTCTATAAAAGTTGCTGAAGCAGCTAAAGTTATTGAGAATTCGCAACGAGACATTAATATTGCATTTATGAATGAACTCTCGATTATTTTTAATAAAATGGGAATTGATACATTGGAAGTTTTGGAAGCAGCAGGAACGAAATGGAATTTTCTTCCGTTTAGACCTGGTTTAGTCGGAGGGCATTGTATTGGTATTGATCCATATTATTTAACTTATCGCGCTGAGCAATTTGGATATCATTCACAAGTTATTCTTGCCGGAAGAAGAATCAATGATGATATGGGCAAATATGTTGCCGAACAAACCGTTAAGCAATTAATTAAAGCCAATAAGTATATTAAGGAATCTAAAATCGGTATTCTTGGCATTACTTTTAAAGAAAATTGCCCAGATGTAAGAAATAGTAAAGTTTATGATATCATAAAAGAATTGAAAGAATATGGAATTAATCCTATTGTTTGTGATCCTGTTGCCGATTCGGTCGACGTGAAGCGGTTTTATGATATTGATTTAGTTAGTATTTCTTCCCTGGTTGATTTGGATTGCTTAATTATTGCTGTCATGCACACGCAGTTTAGCCAACTATCTAATGATGAGATACAAAAAATGTTCAAAGATTTAGATAATTCAAAAAACATTATCATTGATGTTAAGGGATCTAGAGATAAAAAACAATTGATAGAATTGGGATATAGATACTGGAGACTATGAGATGGGTTATAAAGATTTGATTTTTCCTAAGAATACTGTTTTTTTGGTTACTGGTGGCGCAGGTTTTATTGGTTCAAATTTATGTGAAGCCATTTTAAATATGGGATATAAAGTTCGCTGCCTTGACGATCTTTCGACAGGAAAAAAAGAAAATGTCGACATGTTCATCGAGAATAAAAATTATGAATTTATTTGTGGCGATGTTAAAAATATTGAAGATTGTTTAAAAGCGTGTCGAGGCATTGATTTTGTTTTGCACCAAGCGGCCTGGGGCAGCGTTCCGAGAAGTTTAGAATTGCCAGTTTTTTATTGCCAAAATAATATTTTGGGAACTTTAAATATGATGGAAGCGGCTAGATTGTCAGGGGTTAAAAAGTTTGTTTACGCTTCCTCTAGTAGTGTTTACGGTGATGAAGAAGAATTACCAAAAAGAGAAGGCAAGGAAGGAAATTTGCTCTCTCCTTACGCTTTGACAAAGATGTGCGATGAGGAGTGGGCCAAACAATATACAATGCATTTTGGGCTCGAAACTTATGGGCTTAGATATTTTAATGTTTTTGGTCGAAGACAGGATCCCAATGGAGCTTATGCGGCAGTAATTCCAAGATTTATTAAACAATTACTTCATAATGAGCGGCCAACAATTAACGGCGATGGAAAACAATCAAGAGATTTTACATATATCGAAAATGTCATAGAGGCAAATTTGAAAGCTTGTCTTGCCGGCCACGAAGCCGCGGGCAGGGTTTATAATATTGCTTTTGGTGGCAGAGAATATCTCATTGATGTTTATAACAGCATTGCATCGCTTTTAAAAACAGATTTGCAACCGATTTTCGGCCCCGAAAGAAAAGGTGATATAAAACACAGTAACGCCGATATTTCTAAAGCCAAAAAATATCTAGGTTATAATCCTGAATATAATTTTGAAAAAGGTCTTGAACAGGCGATTGATTGGTACAAAAAGAATTTATTATGAGTACGTTTAAAGAATTTATAAATTATAAAAAAGTTTTTAAGAACCAAGAAAGAAGATTAAAATTTATTTCATTTTTTAGATTTATTCCATCTTATTTATATTTAAAAATCGTTTTCTGGATTAAAACAGGAAAAAAACTCAATTTAAAAAAACCGGTCACATTTTGCGATAAACAAAATTGGCTAAAACTACACATGATTAACTGGGAATATTCTAATTATGTTGACAAAATAAAAGTTAGGGACATTGTTAACAGCAAAATTGGTGAGGACATATGTTTCGATATTTTGGGCCATTGGGAAAAATATGAAGATATAGATTTTGATTCGTTACCAAACGAATTTGTTCTTAAATGCAATCACGATTCTAGCAGTGTTACCATTGTTCGTGATAAAGATAAAATAGATCATAAATATTTGAAGAAGTTTTATAATTCAAGATTAAAAACAAACATCTATGCCATAGGAAGAGAGTACCCATATAAAAAGGTGAAACCACAAATAATGGCCGAACGACTTATGAAACAAGCGGATGGTGAAGGACTTAAAGACTATAAGTTTTTTTGCTTTAATGGTAAGGCTGAAATCATGTTTATCGCATCAGATAGAAATACAGATTGTAGATTTGATTTCTATGATATGAATTTTAATCACCTTGATATTCAAAATATACATCCGAATTCAGATAAGACCATTAGTAAACCAAAGAACTTCAATAGAATGGTCGAAGTCGCTCAAGAATTATCTAAAGGGATTCCGTTTGTTAGAATTGATTTATATGAAATAGATGAAAAAGTTTATTTTGGAGAATATACATTCTTTCATGGTGGAGGTTTTTGGCCAATGAAACCAGAGGAATGGGAAACAAAATTAGGAGAAAAGATTATTATTGATGACAGCAAATAATAAAATTAGGGTCATATGTGTTTTTTCAACACTAAATAGTGGTGGTTCGGAAACTATGTTTTTAAATCTATTTAGAAAAATAGATAAGAACAGATTTCAAATCGATTTTGTTAAACACACAAAGGAAGAAGGACTATATGAGGACGAGATTAAAAAGTCCGGTTCAAAGATATATACTGCGCCTCATATTACAGTATTGAACTATTTTTTTTATAAAAAGTGGTGGAATGACTTTTTTAAAACAAATTCCGATATCGATATCATCCATGGTCATTTTTTTACAATTTCTCCAATATATTTTAGTATTGCAAAAAAATATGGAATTACTACCATTGGTCACATTCATAGTTCCCCAACAAATATTAATTCTTTTAAAAAAGTCATAAAATCTGTGCTCGCCAAAAGAATTGAACAAAAATCTGATTATTGTTTAGCTTGTTCAAAAGATGCGGGAGAGTGGATATATAAAAAGAAAGAATACGATGTATTAACAAATGCAATAGATGTTGATAGCTTTGTTTTTGATAATGATGTGCGAAAAAGAATAAGGCTCGAACTAGGAATCAATGAAGAAACAATTGTTGCTGGTACTATTTGCAACTTTACCGAACCAAAGAATCCGATCGGAACGTTACAAATAATTAACGATCTTCTATCTTATAATAAAAAAATATTTTTTATTTGGATTGGCGATGGAAAACAGCGCAAAGAGATTGAAAAAAAAGCTATTGATTCCGGTATTGCTAATCATATTTTATTTACAGGCATGGTGAAAAATGTAAATGATATTTTACAAGCCTTTGATGCCTTTGTTCTTCCATCCATTTGGGAAGGACTACCTTTATCCGTTGTGGAGGCACAAGCGTCAGGGACCAAATGTTTTCTTAGTGACTCAATTACAAAAGAAGTCGATATAACCGACTCCTGTATTTATTTATCGTTAACGGATTACAATTTGTGGGCCAAATCGATCCTTGAAGCTGACCTCACAAAAAGAAATAATAAATTAGCACTTGAAAACAGCAATTACAATATCAATTATTCTGTTCGCTGGCTTGAGGATTATTATTCTTCCATTGTTTTAAAAAAACAACATGTAAAAAGAAATAACTTATAATTATAGATATATGGAAAATGAAAAAATAACAATCGTTACACCGGTTTATAATAGAAAAGAATTGCTTCATAGACTATATTTAAATTTGTCTAAACAAACAAACAAATCTTTTGTTTGGCTTGTTGTTGATGATGGAAGTACAGATAACTTAGCCGATTTCGTTAAGGAAAAGTTTGATAAGAGAATTGTTAACTATCAATATGTTTATAAAACAAATGGAGGGAAACACACCGCTCTAAATTATTCACAACAGTTTTTAAAAACAGACTATCTTTGCATAGTTGATAGTGATGATTTATTACCTGATAACTGTATCGATACTATCTTAAAATATTGGGAAAAATATAAAACCGATCCTACCATTGCCGTTTTGTCTTTTTTAAAAGGAGAAATGTCATCCAACAAACCGGTAACAAAGTTTTTTCCAAAAAATGAATGGAAAGCAAACCATTTCGAAAGATTAAATAAAGGAATAACTGGCGACTGTTTTGAAATTGTCAAAACTAAAGTTTTTTTGAAATATTCTTTTCCAGAAATAAATGGAGAAAAATTTATAGGGGAAGGTTTTTTGTGGAATTCAATTGCTAGAGAGTTTGATGCTATATATATAAATGAAGTTTTGTATTATTGTGATTATCTATCTGATGGGTTAACCAAATCTGGAATTAAAATGAGAATAAGCAACCCTATTGGCGGCATGCTTAATTCAAAAATGTTTTTTTATCACGACAAAAAACGCAAATATAAACTATCAATAGTTATTAAAAAAAGCCTTCTATTTGTTTGCTATGGTAAATTTGCCGGCTTTTCAAGAAAACAAATAATAGAAAAATGTGACGGCTTTTTTGCTGTTAAACTATTATATCCTTTTGGTTTTATATTATTTTTAAGATGGAGAAAAAAATATGGTTAAACCATTATTTGTTTATAGCAAAACCAATATTTCTTCCCTTCTAGGATCGATTTTGTTATCTTTTCTATTTTTTTCTCAACATTTTTTAGAGATTAGTCAAAATTTATTCAGTTCTACAATTCCATTTAAAATTCTTTTAGGATTAGGTGCCGTCTTTTCTCTTTTATTTTTCAAAAAAAATAATATTTTTAATCACTCAATATTTTTTATCATTATTCTTCTGTATTTTTTATTATCTTTTTTAATCAACAATACATATACCACTAAAAGTGTTTTTGAATCATTTATTATTTATGGTTTTTGTGCTTTCGCATATTCTTTTTGTACTTTTAAAGAATCGACTTTTTTTAGAATTTCTTTGATTGTTGGAATAACTTGGTTAATAACTTTTTTGATTACAAATAAGTTTTATATAGATAACTCTTTCTCTTTTGGGTATCTCATATTACCAATCCTCATTTCCTCTTTCTTTTTATTATTTGAAAAACAAAAAATTGTTTTCCTGATTATTAAAATATTGATTTTCTCTTTTTTGCTATTTTTATTAGTAGCCAAGGGTTCTAGGGGGCCCGTCTTTTGTTTTGTAATTTTCTTGTTTTTGTTTTTTGGTAGATACTTAAAAAATAAGGTATTTAGGATAATATTTATTATCCTCATTATTTCCTTTTTACTTTTTGTTCTAAATTTTGAGAGTATTGTTATTTGGATACATAATTCGTTCCCTGGGCGAATATCTTTTATAGAAAAAACATATTCACTCATTAAGTCCAGTGTTGGCATTAGCAATGGAAGAAGCAATATCTTCTTTTCGGTTTTGTATGAATACTCACCATTTGATTTTATATTTGGAATAGGGATTGGTACTTATTCATCGACGCACGCTTTAGAAGGCTATACACATAATATATTTTTGAGTGTTGTTCTCGATTTTGGCTTGCTTGGATTGTGTTTTTTGATTGCAAGTATTTACGTATGTCTATCATCGATTTATAAACAAAGAAATAACTATTATTTGTATTTGTTAGCAACCTCAATTATTGTTTTGCTGTTTTCTGGCGATTATTGGGTTTATTTTACTTTTTGGCTATTTGCTTTCATTTCTTTAAAAGAAATGAGCAAAGTTGGTATTTTTAACAGCAGAATCAATAATGAGAAAAAGTGTGAATATGTTTATATTCGAATATAAACTAATTTGAAAGTGGTTTAATAATGGCAAAAAAAGCGATTCATTTACATAAAGGCGTTAAAGCTACTCTTGCATTTTTTATCGCAAGTTTAGTTACTAAAGGCATTTCTTTCATTGCCACGCCCATTTTCACAAGATTGATGACGGCGGAAGAATTCGGCAAAGTCAGCGTATATTACACATGGTCACAAATCTTTGGGATAATCGCAATGTTTTGCCTATCATACGGTGTTTTTAATGTAGGTCTTTTGGAAAACCCTAAAAAAAGAAATGAGTTTTCGTTTTCTTTGTTAATTTTAAGTAACATTATAACTATTTCTTTTTCCGCGGTCCTTTTTTGTTTGTATCCAATCATCAATAGTTTTCTTAATATTGATTTAATATTTTTAATATTAATGATGGTATCTTTTTTGTTCCAGCCAGCATATAATTTTTGGTTGGTAAGACAAAGATTTGAGTATAAATATAAATGGACATTTTTTTGGTCATGCATATCAGCCCTTTTATCATTAACAGTTCCTGCCATTTTAATTGTTTTAAACAAAACGGGAGATGGGAATCTTTATTATAGAATTTTTGGTGCAGAAATTGTTTTAATCGCTATCCATATAGGTTTTTATATTTATTTGGCGGTTAGTTCAAAATTTAAGATTAATGTTCATTATTGGAAAAGCGTACTTTTGTTTAATTTGCCCCTCATTCCTCACTACCTATCATCTTATTTATTAAATAGTTCTGATAAAATAATGATTTCTTACTTAATTTCCGATGAGGCAACGGCATATTATAGTGTTGCATATTCAATAGCATCAATTGCTTTAATTATTTGGAGTGCGGTCGATAGTTCTTTCTTGCCGTATACTTTTCAAAAGCTTAAAGAGCAGCAATTCGACTCAATCAAAAAAGTTTCTATTCCTGTTTTGCTGGTTTTTGCAGTTGGATGTTTTATTGTAATATTATTAGCCCCTGAAGCGGTGATGATTATGGGAAGCAAAGGATATGAGGAAGCTGTTTATGTTATTCCTCCTATTGTTGGCGGTGTCTTTTTTCAAGTCCAATACTTTCTTTATTCAAATATTTTATATTATTACAAAAGAACAAAAAGTGTAATGTTTGGAAGCGTAACGGCCGCGGCCTTGAATATAGTTTTAAATTTTATATTTATCAGACGATTTGGTTATATTGCTGCTGGATATACAACTCTTGGATGTTATTTAGTGCAAGCTTTGATTGACTATTTGGCAATGAGAACAGCTATTAAAGAAGACATTTATAATTGGAAATTCATCCTCGTTTTGTCATCAGTTGTTTTGTGTGTTTCTATTTTTAGCAGTTATTTATATGCGTATCGTTATATTAGATACGGCATAATATTACTTGTATTAATTCTTCTTGGAATATTCAGTAAGAAAATTATTAAATTATTCGTTTCTTTAAAGAAAAGCGAGGAATAAAAATGTCAAAAGTTCTTTATATTTCTGTTTATAATAGCACCGAAATAATGTTAAAAAGCGATGGTGTTATGAAAAAAATACATTCTCACATTGAGTGTCTTCGTTTTTGTGGCAATGATGTGGATTATATTTATACTGATGGGCATGATGTTTTTATGCAGCATGATTCCAAAAGTTATTATCTTTGCAAATTTATTTCAAGCGGTTTTCGTTATTATAATCGAACACTTGTCGCGTGTGCTCGTTTCATTAAAAAAAATAAATTGTCGTATGATTTTATTTACATAAGGCATGGCGCTCTTGATTTTTTTGGTTTTAAAGCACTGACCTTTTTATCTAAAAAATCGAATTGTTTATATTTGGAAATTCCAACTTTTTTTGTTCCAAAAAATAATTTAAAAAACAACATCAAATACTTTTTCAATAAATATCTCCATAATTATGTTTATAAGATTGTCATCGATTGTATGGAGAAAAAAGTATTTGGTATTGATACTTTAATAATAACAAATGGCACAAATGTTAAGAGTATTGTTCCAAGAAAACCGACTTATTCGAATCGTATTAATGTGTTGCTTGTTGCTTCCCTTCAAGATTATCATGGTGTTGACAAAATTATTGATGCCACCATTCGTTATTATAGTGAGTCAAATGACAAAACCCGTGATGTTTGTTTTCATATAGTAGGAAGTGGCCCAAGGCTTCAAGATTATATTAAAACTGTCAAAGAATTAAGTATTAATAATATTATTTTTTATGGGAGATTGTATGGTGAAGAATTAGATGCCGTTTTTAATGAGTGCGAATTAGGCATCTCCTCGCTATCAAATAAAGAGCTCGGAATCACCTGTAGTAGCACCTTAAAAAGCAAAGAATACCTAGCAAAAGGAATTCCTGTAATCTCGGATACAATGCTTGATGTTTTTTATGACAACCCAAAATTCTTTTTCTATGAACTGAAAGAATCATTTAATATTGATGAACTAATTACTTTTTATGATTCGGTTTATTTAAAAAGAAACAAGGAGGATGTCATTAATGAAATCAGACGTTTTGCAGAAGAAACGTGCGATATGTTTAAGGTGTTTTCAAGAATTAATGATGACTATAATAGTTTTATAAAAGAGAGAAAAAGAGTATGAACATTAAATTGATGAACATTGAAAGGCAACATCTTGAACATAAAGATGATTATGAACAAGCAGCGATGCGCGTTTTGAGAAGTGGCAACTATATTGGCGGAAAAGAAGTAGAAGACTTTGAATTAGAATTTGCGAAATACGAAGGGGCAAAGTTCGGAATTTCGTGTGGAAACGGGACTGATGCGTTGATTATCGCATTGAGGGCGCTTAATATAGGCGGTGGTGATGAAGTAATTACGGTTGCGTGGACTTTCTTTGCAACGGCTGAAAGTATAGCATCGGTTGGTGCAACTCCTGTTTTTGTCGACGTTGATAAAAAAACATATTGCATTGACCACAGACTCATTGAAAACGCAATTACTTCAAGAACAAAGGCTGTATTGATTGTCCATTTCTATGGTAATTGCTGCGAGATGGACTCAATTAAAAAAATATGTAAAAAACATAATTTGTATCTTATTGCCGATTGCGCGCAAGCAACTGGAACAGAATATTGTGGCGAAAGAAAGAATATTCTCGGGGATATATCGTGTTTTTCTTTCTTTCCTACAAAGAATTTGGGATGCGATGGTGATGGGGGCATGATTTTAACGGATGATGAAACCTTAGCAAAAGCATGTCGTGCATTTAGAGTCCATGGATCTGGAAGAGACGGCCTCTTAACTTTTAATCACCAGCTTTCTTCAAAGGGAATGGAACTACCTAAAAATATTGCAATTGGCGAAACAAAATACTACAACTATTTAATTGGTTATAATTCCAGATTGGATGCCATTCAAGCAGCAATTCTTAAAGAAAAAATCAGATATATAGATTCATTTATTGAGAGAAGAAGAAATAATGCAAATTATTATTACAACGCTCTTAAAAATAGTGAATACATAACACCATTTGTCGGTGAAAATTGTTTCCATTCGTATTATATTTTTGCTCTCAAACACAAAAAAGCCGATGCGATCATTAAATATCTAAACGATAATGGTGTTGGAAGTGGAGTGTATTACCCAATTCCACTTCATTTACAGGGCGCATTTTCGTATTTGAAATACAAACCAGGTGATTTACCGGTAACTGAAGAACTTGCAAAAACTACATTTGCAATTCCGGTTTTTCCCGAGCTGTTCGAAGAAGAAAAAGAATATATTGTTCAAAAACTATTTGAAGCAATGGAGGTAGTGAAATGAATGTAGCTATTATTGGATGTGGCAGAATTGCAATAAACCATTTACGAGCAATAATAAATAACAATTTAAATTTAATCGCGCTATGCGATCTTGATATTAAAAAAACAGATGAACTCTTATCAAGAGCTGATTTAAAACTATCGATAAAAAAATATACTGACTATAAAAAAATGTTGTATGAAAACCATAATTTAGATTTTGTTGCTATAGCAACTGACAGTGAATCCCATGCAGAAATCGCCTTATTCTTTTTGCAAAATAATATACATGTAATTGTTGAAAAACCAATGGCCATGTCTATTGAAGCTGCAGATAAAATGATAAAAATGGCGGAAGAGCATAATGTTAAATTATGCGTATGTCACCAAAATAGATTCAACATTGCGGTTCAAAAAGTTAGACAGGCAATTGAAGAAAATAAATTTGGCAAGCTTTCCCATGGATCGATCCATATTAGATGGAACAGAGGTAAGTCCTACTATGATCAAGCTAGTTGGCGAGGAAAATGGAAAAGTGACGGTGGTGCTTTGATGAACCAATGTATTCATGGAATAGACCTTTTAAGATGGATGATGGGTGATGAAGTAGAAGAAGTTTATGGAGCCATTAGGAATCGCTTTCATGACTATTTGGAGTGCGAAGACATTGGGATGGCAGTTATTAAATTTAAGAATGGATCTATAGGAACAATAGAGGGAACAACAAATGTATATCCCAAAAATCTTGAAGAAACTTTGTATATTTTCGGTGAAAATGGAACGGTCAAATTAGGCGGCACTTCTTGCAACAACATAGATATTTGGGAGTTTAAACAACAATCTAAAGAGGATGAAGAGAACAAAAAAGTCAAAGAAGAAACATCTAACGTCTATGGAAATGGGCATACAATGGTTTATCGAGATATGATTGACTCAATTAAAAATAATCATTCACCATATATAGATGGTCATGCTGGGAAAAATGCATTAGAAATTGTTCTTGCGATTTATAAGAGTCAATTGATTGGTAGACCAATCAAATTGCCTCTTTCCAATTTTGATACAATATCAATGAGCGGTTTTTTTGAAAACCACAGTATTTAAAACCAATTATATTTTGTTGGTTTCGCACTTTCAAAATGTACTTAAAGAGTTAACTAGTATTTTTTACAAAAATTAGTATAATTAAGATACTAATGGAATACTATGAAAGAAATATAGGTTTTAGAACAATCTATCTAACAATCGTTCGTCGATTCAAATTAATACTATTGATTTTTCTTCCTATTTTAGGGGTTTCTTTAATTGTATCTTTTTTTGTATTACCAAAAACATTCCAAAGTTCTGTTACGATTTCAAAAAGTTCGTCAATCATGAGCATAACTAATTATGAAACAATTCAAAGTTATGTAAAAAGCACTGGAACGATCAACAAAACCGCAGAGCAATTAAAAAAAGAATCTATTTCTCATAGCAACGGAAATGAAATAACTCTTGATGAAATATATTCTGGTATTACGTTCGCCCCATTAGGTACAAACTCTATTTCTGTAACTTTTTATTTTCAATCTTCTGATAAAGGATGCACTCAAAGCGTTCTTTCTGTCTTAGCCAATATCACAGTTGATGCCTTGAGAAACGATCCGGCAACTTCAAAGGAATTTTCCGCCCTCTCCATCACGACACCACCTAGTGTTCCGCATAAGAATACCAGCGATACAAAAATTGTTTTGGTCTCTTTGTTTGTTGGGCTGGTTATTTCTTTTGCCGCCTCTTTTGTTTATGAAGTTTATTCCGACAAGATTTATAATGACAAAGACCTTTTGTTCTATGGTTATAATTCAGAAGTTTTGGATGTTACAAAAGGTGGATGAGATATGTTTATTACTTCTAATCGCAAAAGACAGGCAATAATAAATAATTTATTAAACGTTAGCAACGATTCAAAAATATATAAAAAATTATTAAAATTACAAAACGATTTGTTTTTGGAAACACAATCTAAAGTCATTGCTATTGTTTCTGTTGATGACGATTATTTATCGGCGTCTTTCGCCAAAGCTTTTTATGATACATATTCAATCAATGGGAATAATGCATATGTAATTGATGCAAATCTTTATAACCCATGTCTTTTAAGCATCATTTCAAAAAATAATAACGCCGGAAAAGAATCGTCTGGTATGCCGGGATATCTATCTACATCTCCAAACAATGATAAATTATCAAGATTTATTGAAATAAAAAAAGATATTTATCCAGGTAAGACTTTTAAAGATGGTGGCCTTCAAAAAATAATTGATGAGCATTCGCGCTCTGCTGACAATTTAATAATTATTTTTCCTTCCATAAAAGAACATAAGGAAATTGCTTTGCTAGCAGAAAAAATTGATTACATTTTTTTGATTTGTCAACAAAATGTTACAACTAAAAACGATATCTATAATTCTATTAAATTTCTTGAATATAATAGTTTGCCATTTACAAAAACTATTATTTTAAAATAATATCAATCTTTTTTATATGTTTAATATTTGTTTGTTTCTTTCTTTATTACAATCGCTTTGTTTTGCTGGCTCAATTTTTTTTCCAACAACAAAAGAAGAAAAAATTGAAAGCAAAACCATTTATTTTGACTTCTCTTTAAATGAGCAATTTCGTTCGCTTGGGATTAATTCGATTTTTCATTATAACAATGGGCAAGATATAAATATCGAAATGATTAATGTAGGAAATGATATATTTTCTGTTTCGAAGCCGATTCCAATTGAGGTTTTTGAAAATCCTGATTATGGTTTTGAGTTATTTTTGAGCGGACATGATGAACCTGAATATAAGACCATTTGGATGAGCGGAGGCAATAATTTATCTAAGCAAAATTACAATTACATTAGTATTTTGGGTAACAACGATAAACAAAATGCAAGTCTGGGCGGATTTGGTTTTTTTGGAACAAAATACGAACAAAAAGGTTCAACTTATCAAACGCAAAGAATTTGGCTTTCTAATAATAATGAATTATTTTATTCAAGCGATAATTGGAATTCGCCGTGTCAAAACGCGATTGGATTCTTTTTTAATGGACAATGGCAAATGACAGAGATGGTTCGGTTTGAGAACACTCACTCACTTTTTAATCTCTATTACGCTGACATTCCATATGAAGTAATCTCCATTAGCTTTTTAAGGCTTTCAAGTTGTGCTGATCATAATTTTACAATTTATCAAGAATCTCCCATTGATTCATTGACTTATGGCATTTGTTATGAAGTTGGAACAACTTCTTTAGATGATTCTTTTAGCGTTGTCAACAAAACCATAAATGGCGCAACAGCAAATCTTTTGTCTTATGTTTTAGAAGCATATCTTACTTTTGGCGCAGCTAAATCAAATTGTTCGGTCCAATCTACAGTTTATAACATTTTCAATACCTGGATTGCTCAAAAACAGGCCACGGAAGAAGAAATGATTAATACAAAAATACTAGATTATTCTAATTATGCAAAAAATGGAAATTCATATATTGGTCTAAGCAAAGACTCATATTATAGTTTGAAAGAAAAGTGGAACGGGATGTGCAAAAATGCAAAACTAAATCCGTCAAATGGCGAAAAAATGGACGGATTATTTAGTTGGTTTGACAAGGATGACATTATTATTTTTTCTTCAATCATACTAATAAATTTTACTTTGGCAATTGTGATAATTGTTTATACTAGATATAGAAAAAAAGAGCAAAACAAAAGTTCCGATAGAGGACAGACTAATGATTAAGAGCAAAAAGGATTACAAATATTACTTGAGGTGTGACTGCTTGTCAAATAATTACGATTATAAAAGAATAAACAGGCCCTTTTTCAATAACACTATTAAATTTCTAAAAATATTAAGAAAATGTGAATACTATGTTAATTGCAAAAAATCATTTCTCTTCACTCCCATTAAGTTTTTTTTGAAAATTAAATTGAATAGGGCTCGTTTAAAATATGGTTGGCAAATTCCTTTGAATGTTTGTTCCGAAGGTCTTTCTCTACCTCATTGCGGACCAATCATCATTAATTCAAAAGCAAAAATTGGCAAAAACTGCAGAATACATGTTGGTGTAAATATTGGTACTAAAGCTGGCTTTTCAGACCTTTGCCCAACCATTGGCGATAATGTTTATATAGGACCAGGAGCTAAAATTTTTGGAGACATTATTATTGGCAATGAAAGTGCCGTTGGCGCGAATGCGGTTGTGACCAAAAGTTTTCCTGAGGGACATTGCGTATTGGTTGGCGTTCCCGCAAAAAAAATAAAAGACATTGAATATAACAACTTTATCGAAAGATACAACATTTAAAAACAAGTGTCTTTTGTTATACTGTATTAAATAAAGGTGTTTAAATATGTTCATTTCTGTTGTTGGACTCGGATATGTTGGACTAAGTAATGCAATTATCTTAGCCCAAAATAATAAAGTTTATGCCGTAGATGTAGTTACATCTAAGGTTAATTTAATTAACAACAAAAAATCTCCAATCATTGATAAAGAGATTGAAGAATATTTAGCAAACAAACAATTAGATTTAATAGCAACATTAGATGGTGATGGTGCTTATAAGCAATCTGAATTAGTTATCATTGCTACCCCTACAAACTATGATAGTGTGACCAACAAGTTTGATACATCATCTGTAGAATCAGTTATTAAACAAGTTAAGAAAGTTAATCCTAATGCTTGGATTATTGTTAAATCCACTGTAGGTGTCGGATTTACTAAATATGTAAGAGAAAAATATCAATATGATAAGATTCTTTTTTCTCCTGAATTCTTAAGAGAGGGAAAAGCACTATATGATAATCTTTATCCGTCAAGAATAGTCGTGGGTGTTCCTGAGAAAAAAGAACCTTATTTATCTAAAGCGAAAGAATTTGCAAAGCTTCTTCAAGAAGGCGCCATTAAAGAGAATATAGAAACACATATTCTTGGATGTACTGAAGCGGAAGCCGTTAAGTTATTTGCTAATACATATTTAGCGCTTAGAGTAGCGTATTTTAATGAATTAGATACGTTCGCCCAAACCAAAGGTCTAGATACATTAGATATTATTAAAGGTGTATGTGGTGATCCTAGAATAGGAGACTTCTATAATAATCCATCCTTTGGTTATGGTGGATATTGTTTGCCTAAAGATACTAAAGAATTGAAAGCTAACTTTGAAGATGTACCAGAGAATCTTATATCCGCGATAGTGGAATCTAATAGAACTAGAAAACAATTCATTTGTGATGAAGTATTAAGAAAAGCGGGATATAAGAATGATGGTCATGATGATGTGACCGTTGGCATATATAGATTAACTATGAAATCTGGTTCCGATAACTTTAGAGCATCTTCTATTCAAGGTGTCATGAAGAGATTACAAGCTAAAGGCGTTGATATAGTTATTTATGAACCAACATTAAAAGAAGAGGAATTCTTTAAATGTAGAGTTATTAAAGACTTTGATGAATTTAAGAAATTATCCAAAGTTATTATCGCTAATAGATATGATTCATCTTTAGATGATGTTAAAGATAAAATCTATACAAGGGATTTATTTAAGAGAGATTAATTGTTTATGAAAGACGACAATAAAGATTTCAAAGAACAATTCAAAAACGCAATAGTTAGTTGTTGCATTTCTTTTTCCGAGCACATTGGACAACTCTTTGACTATTTTTTAATTAATTTGGCAGCAATTAAAGAGAATTTTGCGAAAGAAAAACAAAACAACGAAACGTCCTTCAAAATTCTTTCATTATTTAATTCTGTTTACAAATGCAAAACCGAAAAAGAAAGAAAAGAAAGGGCGGAAGAGATTAAAAATGCTCCCGTTTCTTCAAAATACAAGCTTTTTGATTTGTTTTCAGAATTATCATTTAGCGAAAAAGAGATGGGATTTGAATTTGTTTTTAATCAAGAAATTAAAGATCGAAAACTATATTCGCCATCCACTGCTAGAAGAATAATGAAAAAATATGGATATATGTATTCTTGTTTACAAAAATCAATATTGTCTAGTTTGATATCCACATACGAGTCATTTCTTTCGTGCGTCTATACAGCTTTAATACACAATAACCCATCCATATATTTCTGCTCAAAAACAATAACATTACAATCCTTGATTAGAAAGGACGTTGATGAAATTATAAATGAACAAATTGATGAGATTGTTGAAGCAGATATGTTTGATTCGATTGAGACCACGAAAAAGATTTTCGAAAAAGAAAAAATATGCCTTGGAGAGATTAAAGATTTATTCGATCGCTTTTGTGAATTATACTACAGAAGAAACATATTTGTTCACAACGAAGGAATTGTGAATCAAATGTATTTGAAGTCGATTCCATCATCATTGTGCAAAATTGGTACTTCATTAAAGTGTGACAAAGAGTATTTTGCGGAAAATATTATTAATATTCAAAAAATAATGTTTTTTATTGTTTTTAAACTGTTGGAAAAAGAAAAACCCTCTGAAAACAATGTTGATGAATTGCTGGATTATTATTTTGAAAAGTTGGCCAACAAAGAATATATTTTGACTTCATTTGTTTATAAGGTTCTTTCTTCATCTAAAAAGCTTGATTTTGCTACAAAAATGATTGCCAAGGTTAATCTGTTGTTGTCTTTAAAATATTCAAGCCAAAATGATTCTTTTGATAAAGAAATTGCGACATTTGATGTTAGTGCAGCTGAAATACAGTTCAAGATTGCTAAACTAATTTTATTAGATAATTATAAAGATGCGGCCATATTAATTGAACAATCATATTCCTCCGACAAAACACCAAACGAATTGATTAACTGGCCATTATTTTTGCAATTTCGAGATACAATTTATTACAATGAAATAGTCAATAATCACATTGGTGATTTCAAAACAGAAGAGTTGTCTGGAGACGATAAAAACCAAACCTCGAATACGTTATGAAAATATTCATTACAGGCGCTGCAGGATTTATAGGTGCGTTTCTATGTAAAAAATTATTAGAAATCACAGATTATGACATTATTGGTTTAGATAACCTTAATGATTATTATGATGTGTCTTTAAAAAAATGAAAGACTCAAAATGTTATCTTCTTTTAAGAACTTTACATTTGTTAAAGGTGATATATCCGATAAAGCATTTTTAGATAAGTTATTTAATGAATATTATTTTGATATTGTTGTCAACTTAGCGGCTCAAGCGGGTGTTAGATATTCAATTGATCATCCTGATGTTTATATTCAATCAAATATTATTGGATTCTATAACATATTAGAAGCATGTAGATATCATCCAGTTAAACACTTAGTGTATGCATCTTCATCATCCGTTTATGGTGGCAATGTTAAAGTTCCATTTTCTACAGACGATAAAGTAGATAATCCAGTTAGTTTATATGCTGCGACCAAAAAGTCTAATGAATTACTAGCGCATGCTTATTCTAAGTTATATAACATCCCAACAACTGGATTAAGATTCTTTACTGTATATGGTCCTATGGGAAGACCAGATATGGCGTACTTTAGTTTTACTAATAAGTTAATTAAAGGTGAAACTATTGAAATCTTTAATTATGGTAATTGTAAAAGAGATTTCACTTATGTAGATGATATTGTTGAAGGCGTTATAAGAGTGATGGATAAACCTCCAGTGAAACATGATGGAGAAGATGGTTTACCAATTCCTCCGTATAAGATTTATAACATTGGTAATAATAATCCAGAAAACCTATTAGATTTCGTACAGATATTATCTGAAGAACTCGTTAAAGCGGATGTACTTCCTAAAGATTATGATTTCGAATCTCACAAGAAATTGGCGCCAATGCAAAAAGGCGATGTTCCTGTTACATATGCAGATACAAGTGATTTAGAAAGAGATTTTGGTTATAAACCATCCACAAGTCTTAGAGATGGATTAAGACGTTTTGCGGAATGGTATTATAGTTTCTATATCAAGAAATAGCGGGATTCCGCTTTTCTTTTCTTTTAAAACAATACATGGCTCGTGTTTCAATTATGTTGAAATGTGAGTCTTTTTGTTTGGTAAACACTCGCCGAGGGATTAAGGCTTCAGTCATCTCAAAAGCATCGATAATTCCCTTATCGCATAATTCTTCTAAGATATAAAGACAGATGTTATATTCGTATAGGAGTTTTTTATCAAAGATAACCTTGCCTTTATTGTGCATAGAGGTGCCCGTTCCTTATGTGTCTATAAATCCATCAAAAAAGCGAGAAGTTCAAGTAGTTTTGTTGTAAAATTAAGATACAATTTATGTCAAGGAAAAAAACCAGAGCCAAAAAGCAACACTATATATCTCAACACTATTTTAAGAATTTTTGCACCAAGAATGAAAAATTGTATGTTTATAATAAAGACACTGATAAGTTTTATTGGAGCGATATTCAAGATGTTGGCGAAGAAAACTATTTTTTCAATCTCGGAATAGTAGATATTTATAATCGCTCAGATGATCAAGAAAAGAGAAAGATTGATGAAGCCTCTATAAAAGATGGATTTAAACCGATATCTGAAATGTCAAAGGAAGAAAAAGAAGATTTAGAATATGCTGTTGATGACTTGTATAGTAATCAATATGAACCAGAATTCAGAGAATTAATATCACAAACAATCAAAAATGCAAAAGAAGGAAAAAGAATTCTATTAGATGATGTTAATAAGGCCAAGTTTGCCCATCTTTTGGCACTGCATCACATCAAAACAAAATATGTTAGAGATTTTTATGATGAAATGAGAGTTTCAATGGTTAAACAAACAACGGCTATTATGGCACAGTTTGGTGGCATCCATATTAAGCCGGAAAATTTAACCATCTCTTATACAAAAGAACAAAAAAGATTATTTCATATTTCCGCCATTATTAATAAAGAACTTATTGATAAAATGACGAACATTTTCTTCAATTATACTTGGCAATTTGTTTTCTTTGATAGAGGAACCCTGTTCTTAACTGATAAATTATTAAACTTGTGTCCAACAGAAGAAATAATGCCAATGTTTCCTCCATCCCTTGCAACATACGGGATGGTGGTCGAGGTTCCGCTATCTAAAAGACTCTTGCTTATCATGTCAGACAAAAGAAAGTTTTATGAAAGAACAGATTGTGAATGCACACAATTTAATGTTTATTCTAATGCCGGATTAAAAGCTTCTAATAGAAATAGTGTGGCTTGCTCGTATAAATATGTTTTTTCAAGTGATGCGAAGCAACTAGAAAAAGCCGTGAAAGATTTTAAAGAAGAATTGAAAGAATCAAAATAGAGAGCGACAATGGTGCTCTGACATCGCATAGTCGATAAAAGACGGCGATATTAGCTTGGACCAATGAATTTTAAAATGATTTAATGATGGATTTAATAGTACTTTAAAGACATCTTTGCTCTACTGATTTATAATAACTATATGCAAACAGATGTAGTTACTTCAATTATCTCAATATCTATTGCTTGTATATCAATGGTTATTGCTTTTATTTCGCTATATTTTGCAATTAGGCAACATAATAAAGCCAATATTGATTTCTTTTTTGATAACACAAAAGGGATATTGTCTTTTATTAATGATGCCTATGAAATCCTTGATAGTGGGTCATTTCGTGATATGAAAGGAATAATTGCTACTGAAGAAGAATTATTAACTGGCTTTAATAGACTATATTATTATGGTGTGGCCAATAGATATAAATATCTAGAAGAATTTGGTTGTATTAAGTGTGATGATGTAGAAGAAAAGAAAAAGTGTTTTGCATATAGATTTCTTAAAATAGAAAACAATTATATGAATTTTAGAAAAAAACATTTGAATGATTCGGTAACAATAGAAGATAAAGAAAAACTATATAACTATATTAAAGTTTTTAAGAATATGTTTTATTTATCATCTAAATATTGTATGAAATTGTTTTTAAATAAGCATCCACGTAATAGTGTCGTTCAAAAATATTATCGCAGTTTAGAATCTGCATATTATTTGAAAAGGAAGGGAATTAATTATGCCTGATACAAAAGTAAAAAAACCGATAAGAGAGAACTATAGTGTCCCAAATTCTGATAATAAAAACATTACCATTCACGATAGCCACAAAAACATCGATCCAGATAAATATCCCTCAAACCCAAATCCAAAACCAAAAGATGATAGATAATTGATTCAAAGCTTTTTGTTATTGGGAGCACAATCACTTAAACAAAACAAAAGAACATGAAAATGGATCAAAATAAAATAAATAAAGTAATCGATTTGTTTGCAAAAACACACAACGTCTTAGTGCTTGGGAATGGTTTTGATATGCACTTAGGGTTAAAATCATCTTTTTCTAATTTCTTTGAAAAATGTGTGCTTGATAAGTCAAAACAATACAATGGTGATAATTTGCTTTACTTATTACTTAAATTGCGTTTTTATAGAGAACGCGATTATGCAGGATTTTTTAGAGCGGTGGATTATAAAAATCCAAACTGGATGGATGTTGAAGGTTTTGTTAAGAAAATAGCAACTGAAGAGGAAATGATTTCAAAGATATATAAAAGCCATTTACCAAGCTCCAACTATAATATCAAAGATACTATTCAATTAAGAATTGATGGTCTTTTATATAGAAGGGTAAAAGACGGACAAAAGTTTGATTATTCAACAATTAAGAAAATCTTATCTGAAGATTTGGATGAACTTGAAAGTGACTTAATTAAATATCTTAAAAGAAGGCTTGGAAGGCAGAACGATTATATAAAGCTTCAAGAACAAATGGTTGATAAAATTATCGCTGCCTGTCCAGTTAATAAAGACTATTTATTACAGATTATAGATTTTAACTATACCACCATTGATTCTTCTAAATACTGTTGTGAAGCGAATGTTCACGGAACTCTCAATACCAAAATTGTCGTAGGATATGATTCAACAGGGCAAAGCATAAAGGATAATGATATTTTTGAATTAAGCAAAGAATGGCGAAAACTGGATGTTGATTTCAGTTATGATTTTGATAGGAAAGGCGTTCAGGCAATAATTATTTATGGGCACTCACTAGGGGAACAAGATTACCCATATTTCTTTGAACTATTTGATATGTGCGATTTCTTTTATAAGCAAAACTATGGCCACCAATGGAAAGAAACGGCGAAGCAGATAAATTTATATATTTGTTATTCAAGATTTGGCGACAAAAAAACACAAAATAGAGAATTACAAAAACTTGAGATGAATGTATCTAAACTGTTGAATGCTTATGAGAGATATAGATATCCTGAACTAAAAAGAAACACAATTGTCACCAACTTAAAAATAAAAAAGCAGATTTCATTTATTGAAATCAAATAATTTTTATTTGTACCACAAAAACGATCTCTAATATCCATTTAATTGATTATTATATTTGTTAAAAATGAAATAATATGTAAGACCAAAAAACATCATATGGCTCGCATTAGACATGGAAGGTTCTAACACTCGCCAAAGGTGAGTGTGGATTTTAGGTTGTGTTTCGGACCAGCTTCTTTTATTAGTTCTTTTCCTTACTTTTTAGTCGCTGGAATTATTGTCTTTTTTTACCATAGATACTTATAACAGGCATTTTTTGTATTTCTTTCTTAGAAGAATTATGGCTTCAGTCATCTCAAAAACATTGATAATTCCCTTATCGCATAATTCTTCTAAGATATAAAGACAGATGTTATATTCGTATGGGAGTTTCTTATCAAAGATAACCTTGTCTTTATTATTCATAGTGGTGCTTGTTCCTTGTGTGTCTATAAATCCATCAAAAAAGAAAGAAGTGCAAGTTGTTTAGAAGACAAAAGCAAAAATGTATAATGTTTTTAAGGAGAATGTGCATGACAAAAGAAGACTTTTTAAAACAAGTTCCATCGGATTTCTCAAATGAAGAGTTTTATATTTTGTGTAAGTCCTTTATCGATGTTGCCTTAAATGCTGATAAATTTAAAACACCAGACGGGAAAGTTGCTGGTAGATTTTATCAATGTGATATGGATAAAGCGGCCTTTTTAGTAAGAAACTATCTGGATAATTATAAAATTGAGCCTTATATACTTAAGCGTTCTATCAGACTTTATTCACATTACTCAATATCAGATGATGATAAAAGACAAAAAAGTTTTTTAGATAAAAATCCACATAACGGAAGTATGCCTACTAACCAAGCAGGAACGCTTTATTTCTTCACCGAATTACCAAATGGTATTATTGACGATATTTTCGATGCTGCAAATAAGCTGTCTTAGTAGGATTGTTGCAACGCATTTTTATTATTTTATGTCATAGTGTACTTTTATTGTGATAAAGTTTTAGATATGAAAAACTGGGAAGAAATTGTATCCAAAACACCACTAAAAGAATTTACATCTTTTGACAATAAATATGACTATGTTGCTTGTTTTGATGAAAATGGTTCCGCAAGCGCAATTTTACAAATGTTTAAATCCGTTGTTACAAACAAACCAGTAGATGAAAACAGAAGATATTTCACTTTAACTTGTTGTTTATTTTCAAAGAGTGAGTATGAATTTTCAAAGCAATTAATAGCAAAATTGAAAAACCAGTATTTTAAAAAGGTGGAATCGCCAGTTGTTCTTCACAACAGAGACATCGCCAAAAGAGTGGGCCCATTTAATTTTGGAACCGCGAAAAAATACAATAAATTTTTAGATTCTCTTTCGAGCGTTATAAGCATGATAAAAAGCAAAATTATTTCTGTGACGTTTGATTTGTATTCTTATGTCAAACAAAACTATAAATACGATCCTTACGAAGTTGCTTTCGATATTATTCTTGAGTGCTTATATAAGAATGTTAAACGAAATAAAAAAATAGCTCTTGTTTTTGAATCTAGAGGCAAAAATGAAGACAAATCACTATACAAACACATCTATAAGATAATAAATATAACTGGTTGTAAAAGCACAAAGAAAAATGTACTAAAGCGCTATTTTGTGGATGCGTTTTTCAATCATAAAGTATCTGACGACGGAGCTTTTGCATATCCTGGCATAGAAATGGCTGATTTATGTTCATATCCTATTTATCGTTATATGCGATTTGGGACAGAGGGTAAAGATTTTGAAATAGTCAAAAATAAGATTGTTTGTAATAGAAGCGGAAAGATGGTGGGATTACGCAAATTCCCTGCTAAATGGGAAAGATAAAAAAATAAAAGGGGAGACGCTCCCTCTTTTACCGCGCGAGATATCCTCGGGCCTACTATTATGATACACTTTAATTCTAAAAAGTGTTAACAATTTTATCAATATAATCAAAAAACAAAGTTCAAGAATAGATAATGTGTGACTTACATAAATTATGTAAAGTCATTTTTTATTTCTTTCTTTTGCAAGAATTTTGATGATGCGGCCATTTAATATGATATTGTTTGTTTAACCGATATACACATTAAAAGCTAAAAAACTTAGTAAAAAACAGCAAATATTGTTGTAAATTGTCTGAAATAATATATACTAAATATGCATAAAAGAGGAACATGCCATGTTTAGTAAAATTGTTTTAGACAACTTTAAATCCTTCAAACATTTTGAATTTGATTTGCATCAAAACAAAGCCGAGAAAAGTGCAAAGAATGTTGCGGTTATCTATGGTGAAAACGCTATTGGAAAATCAACAGTAGTGGATGCTTTTAGATTACTTAATAAAGTAAAGAACTCCATTGCTAGTACTAAATTCTCGAATCAGTTTCTTGGAAATGGAATATCTAATTTGCAAAATCAAATCAATAGACTTTATGTTAACGATGACTTTTTATATAGTGCACCTGAATATATAAGCATTTATAAAAAGATTGGTTCTAAAGATAATATGAGGGCCAAATACGAATGCTTTGTTGGCAATGACAAATTTGATTATCGCCTTGCCTTTGATAGTTCTTCTATTGTGGAAGAAAAGTTATTTATTAATGGCGATTTAGGTTTTGGCATGGATAGATACGGAAATGCTGATTTGAGTGATGCCCATTTCTTCTCTGAAGAACTTAAGAGTTTAATCTCTGAAAGATTCAAAATGTATTCTGGCAAGCACACTCTTTTGGCGTGCATCAATTCTGTATATGGAGAAATTGATGGAACTTATGGCAATAGAAATATTTCCAAAACCATTAGAGCATTCATGTTTGAGTTAGAGAAGTTGCATGTTTTTAAAGAGACAACCAATTTCCCAGTAATGTTCAAATATGATTCAAATATGTTACCTATTTTGGTATACGGTAATTATTTTGATTCTATGAAACAACAATTAGAAAATACAAAGACAGCCTTGTCGATGTTTTTTACTTCTATTTATTCGAACATTAATAGGGTGGATTATGATATTGAAGTGTCTTCCGATAATAGCAGAACATATAATCTTGTCTTCGTGGAAGGCGGTGGTGAAAATGAATCTCGAGTTCCTTATAGTCTAGCTTCTACCGGAACAAAAAAACTATTAGAATTGTTCCCCACTTTTTATGAAATCGTTGCCAACGACAACATTGTTGTGATTGATGAAATTGATTCCGGAATCAATGATATTCTCTTGAAGGCTATTTTTGATTCTTTAGGAAACGATGTTAAAGGACAATTGATCGTTACTACACACAATACCTTATTATTAAAAAATATTAATAAGAAATATATTTATCTTTTAGATAGAGACGAAAAATATGATCAGGTTGTTTCTTATTCTTTGGATGTTTTTGGTAGACAAATACAAAGTGGAACCGATGTGGTTGGTCAATATTTAAAGGGACTATATGGAGGAGTACCTCAAACAGGTTTTTTCTCCATGAAATATATCGTGGATATTATTGAACATGAAAAGAAATAGAAAGATACATTATCATCCATGTTCAACCATTTGCCACGGCGAATGCGAACAAATACTTGTTAAACAGATTCAAGTAAAGACTCACAAGTCGTTGAATCCTCTTTCAGAAAAGAATGGAAGAAATTCGATTATTATTAATACTATTAACGATTATTTGTCGGCGCATTTTCCCACGATAGCGGATTATAAAACAAAATTTAAGGATTGCTTAAAGATTGATAAGAAAAAAGGAATTTTGGATCATAAAATCTTTTCTATCATGGATAAAGATGATACTCCAGACGAACTTTTTGAAAAATATAAAAATGGAGAAATCTTCTCATCCTATTGGTGGGGAAAGGGTGGATATATTGTTCCTATATATTTTTATCCAAATATGGATGAAGTTTTTAAAAAGCATGGTTTTAAAATTGATGTTTCAAATCATAAACCAGCGCAATATCTGAAACTGCTTGCTTTAAAATACAATGAAGTTATAACAATGTTGAAATGTTTACCGCTATCAGAATCCAACATTAAAGAATTTATTGAATATGTCGAAAACTATAAATACTGATTTTGTAAAATATGTTTTGGTTTATTCTTGATAAACACAAGAATTACCTCTAATTTATTAATATGAAAAAAATATCTTCTCTTATTTCTAATATGAAACCCTCTGGTATCAGAGAGTTCTTTAATTATGCTTCCGAAAGACCAGATATCGTTTCATTAGGTGTGGGCGAACCTGATTTTGTAACACCAAAACCTGTTATTGATGCTGCAAAGGAATCATTAGATGAAGGTAAGACATTCTATACATCTAATCAGGGTCTACCTATATTAAGAGAAAAGATATCTAATTATCTAAAAAATAGATTTGATGTTCATTATGATAAAGATGAAATGATATTAACTGCGGGATCATCTCAAGGCATCCTCGCGGCGTTAATGAGCATTATTAATCCTGGAGATGAAATCATCGTTACTGAACCAACATATATTTGTTATGTTCCTGATATAGAAATGTGTGGTGGCAAAGCAGAAGTTATAGAATTAAGTGATAAGAACGAATATAAGTTAACTCCTGAACTACTAAAGAAATATATAACACCTAAAACCAAAGCGGTATTCCTCTCTTATCCTAATAACCCCACAGGGGCTATTATGACAAAAGAAGAATTAGAGGCTATTGTTCCTTTGATATTAGATAATGACTTATATATCATATCTGATGAAATATATGCTGAACTTACTTATGGTAGCAAGCATTGTTCAATCGCTTCATTACCTAATATGAAAGAAAGAACAATATTAATATCAGGATTCTCCAAAGCCTTTGCAATGACTGGATGGAGATTAGGATATGTTTGTGCTCCTAAATTCATTCTTGATGAGATATTAAAGATTCAACAACATATCATGCTTAGTGCTCCTACTAGTGCACAATATGGTGCAATCGCGGCATTAGATAAATGTATTCCTGATATGTTATATATGGTTGAAGAATATAATCGTAGAAGAGAGTATCTCTTAAAGTCATTTAAAGAGCTCAATATCGAGTGTTTTGATGCACGTGGTGCATTCTACTTATTCCCATCAATAAAACGCTTCAAAATGTCTTCTAGAGACTTTTGTTTAAAGATGCTACACGAATATAATGTCCTTGTTGTTCCCGGAACCGCATTCGGTGATAGTGGTGAGGGACATATTAGAATAAGTTATGCAACAAGTATGGAGAGATTAAAGATATTTGTTGAGGCATTAAAAAAGATGCAATAATATTAAACTATTCCTATGCCAAATATATTCAGAGTTAATTTATTAAAAACTATATATTTCAATCTCAGACTATTTAAGTTTTCAACTGGTATTAAGTTACCAATTTTATTAGGTTGGAGATTTAAGATTAGACAACTACATAGAGGTACAGTAGTTATTAATACCAAGCCTAAATTTGGATTAATCAAATTAGGTTGTGGTGAAGGTGTCTTTGGTGTGGAACCTAATAGACATTCATATTGGATAGTGAAAAAAGGATCTAAAGTTATCTTTAACGGTGGTTGTGGATTCTCCAAAGGTGTATCTATTAGATGTGGCGATAATGGTGTTATTGAATTTGGTAAAGGGGTTCACTTTAATCAAAACTTCTTTATTGCTTGTAACACTAATATAAAAATTGGCGATGATGTCATTGGTGGATGGAATGTTCATCTTCAAGATGCAGATGGTCATCAAATATTTAATAAAGACACTAATGAGAACAACATAGAAAGAAATCCTATCTATATTGGTAATCATGTTTGGATTGCTTATGGAGTCAATATGTTAAAAGGAAGCTATATAGATAACGATTCAGTTGTTGCCTGTAACTCGTTAGTAACTAAAAGCTTTAAGGATCATCCCAATGTTGTTATTGGTGGTAGTCCCTCCAAGATACTTAAAGAAAACATAAATTGGCAATTATAGAATTATTGATATGGATAATGAATTAAAAACCTTATTAAAAGAATATGAAGATATATGTGAAAGACATTTATCTATTGATATATCAAGAGGTAAACCCTGTAAGGAACAACTTGATTTATCAAATGATTTAATTAAGTCATTAGATAACTATATCTCCAAAGATAATATTGATGTCCGTAACTATGGTGGTCTAACTGGTATAGAAGACGCTAAAGAGATGTTTTCTTCTATCTTAGATATCCCTAGCAAGAACTTTATTGTCTATGGCAATTCTTCTTTAAGAATCATGTATGACTTTATCTCTAGAAGTATGACTCATGGAGTGAATGGAAGTACTCCGTGGTGCAAATTAGAGAAGATTAAATGGTTATGTCCAGTTCCTGGATATGATAGGCACTTTTCTATATGTGAATATTTTGGTATTGAGATGATCAATATCCCAATGAATGAATATGGTCCTGATATGGATATGATTGAAGAATATATCAAAGATCCATCAGTGAAAGGTATCTGGTTAGTGCCTATTTATTCTAATCCGACAGGTATTATTTATTCCGAGGAAGTGATTGATAGATTAGCCAAGCTAAAACCCTCCGCTGAAGATTTTAGATTATATGTTGATGAAGCATATATTTGTCATCACTTATACGATGAAAAACATGTCCTTCCTAATCTATATCAAAAATGTGTGAAATATCATAATCAAGACATAATATATGTCTTTGCATCCACATCTAAGATGACTTTCGCTGGCGCGGGCATCTCTTGTTGTGCGACAAGTGATAACAATATTGAACATATTAAAAAACAACTAAGTATCCAATATATATCTGCGAATAAAGTTAATCAGATGTTACACGCTACATTCTTTAAGAATAAAGAAAATATCGAAGAACACATGAAGAAACACGCAGATATATTAAGACCAAAATTTGAATTATTAGAAAAATATTTAAAAGAAGAATTAAATGGTCTAGCTGATACTACTTCTCCTCGAGGTGGATATTTTATATCAATGTTCACTAATGGCATCGCTAAAGAAGTGGTGAAGAGATGTAAAGATATGGGGCTAACATTAACGGATGCCGGATGTGCTTATCCATATCATATTGATCCAAACAATTCTCATATTAGAATTGCCCCATCATTATTAAATGTTAACGATATTAAAGATGCGGCGCATATCATCGTGTTAAGTGTCAAAATAGAAACACTAATGAAGAACTAAATGGAGACTATGTCTCCGTTTTGTTTTTCTCTAGTGTCATAGAGATAAAAATAGCGAAAAAGTTAATTAAATATATTTTCATATGAATAACGGAAATGTATTCATATGTGATATAATTTACTTGCTATGGCCAATTCTGAAGAATTACAGAAAAAAGTTGAACAATACGAATTAGATAAAAAAACGGGAAAGAAAAAAGGAAAGAAAAGCGCGATTAAGTATATACTTAACATCGCCTTCGTTTTAATTGTTACCGCTTTGTCTATTGTTTTAACTACTTGGGGTAAAGTCGATGTTATTTGGAATAACTTAGTGAACTCCGATGTGAGATGGTTATTAATCATCTTAGCCGTTATGGCGGGCACAATTATTATTCGCAGTTTCATTCTTTTTTGTTTCGCGCGTCTATATACGAGAAGATATCATTTCCATCAAGCTCTCGCGGTTGATCAAATCGGTGTCTTTTATAATGCCGTGACTCCAGGTGCTAGTGGTGGTCAAATTATGCAAGCCTATACCTATAAGAAACAAGGCTTACATATTTCTTCTGCCGTTAGTGCTTTAGCGATGTATTCTATCGTCTTCCAAATCGTTCTTATTATCTATGGTATCTTAGCCTTTGTGATGAAATTTGATCTTATTATGTCGATACCACCTTTAGTGATTAGCATCGATGTTTTAAATATCCAAATCCCTCCATTACTATTAACGATCTTAGGTTTTATTCTAAATGTCTCCGTTATCTTATTAGTGCTTCTCATGGCGTACTGGCATGGATTCCATAATTTTATTATGGGACCAGTCATCGCTATCTTTCATAAGATTAAGATTATTAAGAATGCAGATAAGACAAGAGAGAATTTAAGAATCCACGTCGAAAACTTCAAAATTGAATTTAGAAGATTATGGACTAACATCCCATTCTTTATTTTAATCGCGGTGTGTTTTGCGATTTATATGACACTTAAATTCTCCGTTCCATATTTCTGCGGACTAGCCTTGGGTAGTGAACACCGCGGGATTAATTATTTCTGGGATAGTGTCTTCTTAGGCAATTATCACCAGATGATTACTGGTTTAATTCCTCTTCCTGGTAGTGCGGGTGTTTCCGAATACTTCTTTGTGAAGTTATTCTACGACGAAGTCGATCCTTCCAAAGGATTCTATTATATTTCCGATAAGAGTTCTTATTCCTTGACCGCTTCCGCGTTATTACTTTGGAGAAGTATTACATTTATTATTCCTATCATCGCGGCAGGTTTCACCACAGCGTTCTACCGCGCATCTCCAAAAGAAGAAGTTACCAAGCGTGGCGATGTGCCTAATAGGGAAACATTTGTTGCCTTACAAAATGAAACATATATCATGCGTAAAGAAGAGGTTGAGGCTCTTATTCAAACAACCACTTTATCTCGTAAAGCTATTTTAGAGAAATTAAAAGTGAAGAAGAAAGATACTCCACAAGAAAAGGGAAAGAGAAATCCGGAAGAAGCTCCCGCGAGAGTCAATGAGCATGAATATAGTGAAGTCGACATCAAAGATGAGGATGATTCCATATAATGAAGATCGCGATATTTACTGATACATATCCTCCATTTATCAATGGTGTTTCTACTTCCGCATATAATCTTGTGAAGACATTAAAAGACCATGGTCATGATGTTGTTGTAGTGACTCCGAGAACTGATGATGGCAAATTAGAATATAAAGACGGGATTATCCATGTTCCTGGACTAGAAATCAAAAGAATATATGGATATCGTTTAACCGGATTATATAACCGCAAGATTGTGAAAATCTTAAAAGATTTTGGTGTGCAGTTAATCCATAACCAAACCGATATCGGTATCGGTCAATTTGCCCGTATTGCCGCTAGACAACTTAAAGTGCCACAAGTATATACCTATCACACCGCTTATGAAGACTATACATATTATGTCGTCCATGGATTAATGGACCGCATTGGTAAAAAAGCGATGAGAGGATACGCAAAAACCGTCGCGAAGAATTGTACCGAATTTATCACTCCATCAATGAAGACTAAAGAATATATGAGATCAATCGGTAGTGATATCTATGTTAATGTTGTTCCGACCGGAATTGATTTCTCCATCTTCGATGAAAAGAATATTGATAAAGAAAGACAAAAAGTCTTTAAAGAAGAACACGGTATTAATGAAAACACGAAAGTGTTCCTCTTATTAGGTCGTGTCGCCCAAGAAAAGAGCATGGATTATTCCATTAGAGGTTTTGCTAAATTCTTAGAAAAACATCCAGAGATGGACACCAAGATGCTCGTCGTTGGTGATGGACCACAAAGACAGGAATTAGAATTATTAACTCATGAATTACATATATCCGATAAAGTGGACTTCATCGGTAAGGTTCCCGCTTTAGAGGTGCCTTTCTATTATCATCTAGCAGATATATATACATCCGCTTCTATTACCGAAACCCAAGGTTTAACATTTATGGAAGCCATGGCTTCAGGAGCGATTGTTTTAGCGAGATTTGATACAAACCTTGCGGATACAATCACTGATGGTCAAACCGGATTCTTCTTTACTGATGAAGAATCGTTTGTGGAAAAAGCGGAGAGAATATTCGCTTTATCTAATGAAGGAAGAAAAGCAATTATTGATCGCGCTTATCAAACAGTGGATAAATATTCGATTGATAAGTTCTACGATAACATTATGGAGGTCTATAACCGTGCCCTCAAAAAGTTCTGGTAAGATTATCTCTAAAATTAAAGTTAATAAAAAGAATGTGGTTATCTCTTTTGAAGATAAGAGCAAGCTCACTTGTGTGAGTGAAGTTTTAGCGAGCTTTTATTTATATAAAGGTAAGGAAGTATCTTATAAAGAGATTAAAGAAATTGAACAATTTAATGCTTCCGCTTCATTGATGAAATATGCCTTATCTTTATTAAGAAAAGGTCATTATTCCGAATGGAAGATGAGAGAGAAGTTATATGCAAAAGAAGGAAAGAAATCCGATGTGGATAGAGTGATTAAATCTTTAAAAGAAAATGATTTGATTAACGATAAGATGCTCATCCTTGACCATATAGAATATGGTAACGAAAGAAATATCGGTAAGAATAAGATTATCCAAGAATTATTAAATAAAGGTATCTTCTTAGAAAATATTCCGATGAATAATTTTCCTTATTCATTAGAAAAAAAGAAAGCGATGAACAATCTTCCGAAATTAGAAAGAAAATATGATAAATATGCTTATGAACAAAAAAGACAACATGTTTATAAAGCGTTATTATCTTTAGGTTTTGATAATGATATCGCCATGGAAGTATCTAACCATGTTAAAAGTGGGAAACCAAAAGAAGAGAAAGATAAATTAGAAAAAGATTTTAATAAGGTCTATATCCGTTATCAAAGAAACTATCATGGATATGAACTGAAAAATAAAGTTGTTAGTTCTTTACGTAGTAAGGGCTACAAATTAAATGAGATTATGAAAATGTGGGAGGATAGTGGTTATGAAAATGATTTCTGAATTAGTTGATGGAGAACGCATTAGCGGTCAATTCCTCGTCGCTAGTAGCGCAAAATGTGTCAATAATGCCGGCGCGGCATATATGAATTTAGAATTAAGAGATTCTTCGGGTAGTATTAACGCGAAGAAGTGGGAAGCCACTAGTGAAGATGAATCTTTATATGTCGTTGGTGCGGTAGTTTCTATCGACGCTGATGTTTTAAAATATCGCGAAGCATTACAGATGAAGATCATCGCTGGTAGAAATGTCGATGTGGAAGAAATTGATGTCGCTAGATTTATTAAAAAACCTCCAATTCCTAAAGAAGAATTAATTAAAAGATTTAATGCGCACGTGGAAAGCATTAAAAATGAAGATTGCCGCAAGATATTGGATTATTTAATTAAAAGATTATCTCCCAAACTATTTGATTATCCCGCAGCGGTCAGCGTGCATCACGATTATGCCTCTGGATTATTAATGCATACCATCTCGATGGCGGATCTCGGTGTTTATCTAGCTGATTACTATGGTGATGTTGATAAAGATATCTTATTAACTGGTATCTTACTCCATGACATGGGTAAAACCATCGAATTTGAAGGACCAGTGATTTATAAATATTCCTTAGAAGGAAAACTATTAGGCCATATTTCCATCATGGTCAGTGAAATTAGAAGAGCGGCGGAAGGACTTAAGATCACCAGTGAAGTTCCATTATTATTAGAACATATGGTCTTATCTCATCACGGCTATGCGGAATTTGGTTCACCTATCTTACCAATGACTAAAGAGGCCCTCTTATTATCATTAATTGATAATTTGGATAGCAAAATGGTGATTGCCACAAAAGCATTAGAGGGTGTGAAACCTGGAGAATTCTCTAATAAGGTATTTCCGCTTGATAATCGCATGATTTATAAGCCGAAGGAATAATTATTAATAATTATAGAAAAAGGCCTGAAACGGCCTTTTTTGATGCTTTAATTATAAATTAATCTTAATTTGTTCAGCGATGGTGGGGAGATTGAGTCCTTCGGAGTTATTTTTCATCTGGATTTCAAATCCTTCACCCTCTCCATACCTTGGTATGACATGGACATGGAAGTGCATGACACTTTGTCCCGCGGCGGGATAACAGTTAGATAAGATGTTAACTCCCCTAGCCCCTAAGAGTTTGATATCGACTTGTCCGATTCTTTGGGCGACATCCATGACCTTGTGCATGATTTCTTGTGGAGTGGATAAGAAGTTTTCAAAGTGTTTCTTACTAACTACAAGTGCGTGACCTTTGGTGACTTGAGATATATCAAGGAAGGCGAGAACATCATCATCCTCGTATAGTTTATAGCAGGGGATTTCCCCATCAATGATTTTACAAAAGACATCTTTTTCGTGCATATAAATAGACCTCTATTCTTATAGAATATTATACACCAAAAAAGGAGGTTGTTTAGACCTCCTTAATGAATTAGAACAAATCTGGATAATTTTCTTTGAAATAGTCGTAGACCTTTGTGTCATGGTATTTCAAAGCAGCTTCTTTTAACCAGTGCTTGGTTGATAAGTTCTTATAAGTATCGTTTTCACCGATTAGTCTTGCGACTTCGTTGATGATTTCTTCTTTCTTATCAGCAGCGTATTTTTCTGATTCTTTAGATAATTTAGAGTGAGAAACGGCTTCTTCGATTTGGACGACATAGTATTTACCACCTTCGTAGAAGAGGATGTCATCTTTTTCGTTGGCGCCCGCTTGTTTGCTCGCCACTTTTAAGTAATAAGCACCATTGATTTTGGCCACTAATTTACTTTCGTTTTCAGGAACTTTGTATTCAGCTTCTGCATAACGGTCGACTGTAGATTCATTATCTAAGACGTTAGCGACACCGATTTCCACTAAACGGTTCTTAATGGAATCTGGTAAATCACCGATCGAGTTTTCTCTTACGAACCAACCATCTGTAACGTATGATTTAGCTCTGATTTCGTTTTCTTTGATTTCTCTACCGACACCTGCGGTGTAGGAATAGCTGCCAGTGAAATCGCTTTCTAAAGCGGTATCAGTAATGTTGAGGTTATCTTTGATTTTGGCAAAGTTGGCCATCATATCGCCATAGTCAGTACCGACATAATATGTATAGTTATCACCATCATATGTTAATGTCTTTTCTGGGAAAGCGCCTGGGAAGACTTCGTTAACACCGCCAGCACCATAAATATAATCTTGAGATTCAGGTGTGCCTTTGTAGGCGTTACTCGCAGCATTGAAGTCCGCTAAGGTGATTGCATTACCTTTAGCGCCACTGATTTTATTTCTAACGAAATATTTCATTAAATAGTCAGCGGCTTTGTCGTTATTACTATTTGTGGAAATAGATAAGACATTGACTTTTCTAGCCGCACTACGGGAGATGGAGTTATAGGATTCATCTAACAAATATTGTTCGATTAATAATGAACGATAAATGGTGGGGATGATTTCATCTTCCACATAAGTGGCTTTGGCTTCTTCTAATTTTTCCGCAGTAGCAAGAGTATAAGAAGCAACATCTTGGTAGTTTTGTCTATGTAAGTATGTGGTATCAACCGCAGCCTTAGTGGTAACTACTTTGGTGAAGACTTCTTCTTCTCTGACGTCTGGTGTGATGACTAATTTATCGCTTTCTTTGGTGTAAGCGGTAAGATCGTCACCCCATAAGACTTTGCGGAGTTGAGTTCTTAAAGATGAGATATATTTCTTTTCATCGAAATATCCTCTGGTGCTATAGGAACCACCGGAGATGTCAGAATAGAAGTTTCTGGCAATTCTATCTTCGATAGTTTTCCATTTCGCTTTGACACGTTCATATTCTCTAGTCTTTGCGTCATCTGTGGTCACACGGTTACCATCGTTGTCGGTGGTCCAGTATGCTTTATGTTTTTCAATGAACTTATCAGCGAGAGCTTTGTCACCATTTTCGATGTTGTTGACAGCTTCTTTTAAGGTGATTTCTTCTTCGCCTAAGTTATATGGTTTGGCGACACGGTTGTATCTACCAAAGACAGAGACAGAATAGGTGTATAAGACTTTGTCTAAGACAGCACTGGCTAATGTGCCATCACGGTATGCATCATCAATGATGCTCACTAAGTTATGATAAATCTCATCAGTATTATCAGTGAAGGTGAGGAGTTGGTCATCATAGTTAGCTGGTTTGGCTTGAACTTCGTTATTACAAGCGACTAAACCGATTGTGGAAAGGAGAGCAACGGCAAGAATTCTCTTAAAACCTTTATTATTTGACATAACATTTACCTCCTTCTTTGTATTCGGTATCAGCAACGCCAGTCTTGGTGAAGGCAATCTTACATCCTTCTGGGACTAAACGGCTGTTAGCGGATTCGATGTGTCTGAAGTAATCTTGTGTTTGTAATAATTCAACATAGGTTTGCCAGACATCTTCTAAACCATCAGTTTGATCGTTAGCGTTCTTTTCTCTTTGAATAGCAATGTAATCATTGATACTTTCTAAGAGTTTTTTGGTGCTTTCGTTTTCAAGGTTGATACCGGAATTATCTCTTAAGTGTTCATATAAACGATAGTCATATGTTTTATCAAAACCTTTAATCGCGGTTCTAACAGCATCCGCACGGGTGTTATATTCTGATTTATTGACAGAACTAATGAAGTTAACATATGTTTCTTTTTCGCTTCCGTCAGCATATTTTGGATAATCAGAATCACCTGGAATAGCGGTTGTATAGTAGTCTTCTAATCTGACTTTTTCCGCATCAGCGGTGAAATCAAAAATAGATTTTTGAACCACCATTAAGTGGATACCGAATTCGCTACGAACACCGATGATAACGTTACCGTTTTCATCGCATAAGACTTGTTCGTCTAAACCGGTAAATTCTGTGGCCTTGGTCATAAATCCAGGTCTACCAGTTAAGACATCACCTTGAAGATTATTATAATCAATCTTTTCTTCTTCACATCTGGTGTTGTAATCAGCAACTGATTCACCAGCTTGTTGATGTGGCTTATAATCTGGATCTTCGCCATCGAGATAACCAGCCGCATTTGTGGTTGGATCTAATTTAGCAACGTCAACCGCGGAGATAGCATCGACTGCAGCACGTTTACCATTGGTAATGACAAAAATGCTGTGGTTATTTAAGTAAGTATTCCAAAGAATATTTCTTGGATAAACAGCAGCCTTACCTTCTTCAACAGCTAAACCGCTTTGCGCGTTAGCTTCTAAGTCAGCGACATCACCTAATTCTTTAAAGACAGAATAAGGAATTTCTACAATGCCTCTAGCTTCTAAGAATTCTCTTGTGGTTTTGTTGTTTTTGATATCCGCTTTCTTGTCTAAACCTAAACCTTTTTCGATGACCGCGTTAGTAGCGTTCTTTCTAATCGCGTCATATGCATAAATTCCTAATTGGAATTCGTTGACCATGCCTAATTTGCCGCTTTCAATTTTGTTGTCCATGATACCGACGTCACCATAGGAGGAAGATGAACCATCTTCGCTCTTCTTTTGAGCGACTTCACCAAATGTCATATTACCTTCGGCGAGTAATTGCACTGCGCTAGATAATAATTTGGCTTTATCAGCATCAATTGTGCCACGGGCAAATTCTTTCGCACCGTCTTCGACTTTAACTAAGATATGACGGATGTGATATGGGAATCTGGATGATACTTTGCTTTCGGCGATTGTGCCATCACCTTTAACACCAAGATATTCTTGTTTGAGTTCATCTTCGTGTTTGTCGAAGTACCAATCTTCGATTTCTTCTTTTTCTAATTGATAAATGTAATATTGGAGAAGTTCTTCTTCATCCTTTACATTCTTTTCTTTAAGAACAGATTGCCATTCTGTCTTATAGCTTGTGCCATTGGTTTCTGCGTTTTGTTTAGCAGTTTGCTTGGCACCCTTAACATTGTCTTTAGCTTCATTGACAATTTGGTTATAGTTCTTCTTAACGCCTGATAAGCCGTTACCTTCAGTTTTGCTTCCAGTCTTATCTTGTTGGAAAGCATTACGAATAAGAACTTCCATGACTTGATCATAGTATTTGGCAATACCTGTGGAACTCTTCATATAGTCTTCATAGATTTCATCTATAAGGACAGATAAGTTGCTTCCATCATAGCCTGTGAAATCAACGATGTTTGTCTTATTTTTTGTAACATCGGAACCACATGCAGTCAAAGCCATTGATGCAATGAAACTAGTAACTAATCCGAGTGATAGTTTACTTTTTTTCATGTTCTCGTTTTACTCCTTCTACTGAATAATAGCGGTAATATTTTAAATATTATTGATTTTTAATGCAACAACATTTTGAACTACCTTACTTAGTAAAGGATTTATGGTATGAGTTTGCTCAAATAAATTATCGTATTAATTGAAATTGCTTTTGCGTATATGTAGAATAGTACGCGGTCTGAGGTAAATAGATATGTCAACACTAGTTATTAAAAACCTACACGCTGAGGTAGATGGTAAGGAAATCCTCAAAGGAATTGACCTTACTATAAAGGAAAATGAAACCGTTGCCGTTTTGGGACCTAATGGACATGGTAAATCAACATTACTAAATGTCATTATGGGTCATCCAAAATATATCGTCACAAAAGGCAGCATCTTTTTTGATGATATTGATGTTTTAAAATTAACCACTGATGAAAGAGCTAGATTAGGTCTTTTCCTCGGTATGCAAAATCCCTCAGAAATACCTGGTGTTATCAATAGTGATTTTTTACGTGCTGCAGTTAACGCTAAAAGCGAGAAGAAAGTTACGACCTATCAATTCTATAAATTAATCAATGGCGCAACCAAAGAATTGAAGATGCCTTTTGACCTTGCTACCAGATCTTTAAATGAAGGATTTTCTGGTGGTGAAAAGAAGAGAAATGAGATTCTCCAACTAATGCTTTTGGAACCCAAAATCGCTATGCTTGATGAGATCGATTCTGGTTTAGATGTCGATGCCATTCAAGTCGTGGCTGATGTCATTAAAAAAGAACAGGCAAAAGGCATTGGATTTTTAGTCATTTCTCACTACGCTAGGTTGTTCGATTTAATTCAACCTACAAGAGCTGTTGTCATCGTGAACGGAAGAGTGGCCATTGATGGCGATCCAAGCTATATCAAAAAGATCGATCAAACCGGTTATGAATTTATCAAAACTGAGCTCGGAATTGAGATCATGAAGGAAGAAAATAACATGAATTCCGTCTCGATTGGCACCTGTGCAGTCAAGGAAGCTATTAAATAATGATTAACGAGACCATTTTAACTAAAAATAAGGATAATAAATACGTTATTCAGGCTAATACACCTGACTTATTTGTCTTGAATTTAGCTAATACTGATAACGATGTTTTCCTATTAGTTAAAAATGATTCTCATGTTGATGTCTCCGTTATTAATTTAACTAGTGACAAACATCTCCATATTGATATTGAAGATAACTCCTATGTGAATGTCGCAATTTTAGATTATAAAGAGACAAAACAATGCAAAATCACCGCAAATGTCGGATATAAATCCACTTTTTCTGGATATTTTGCCGATTTTATTACTGGCCACGTCAAAGCGGAAGTCATCGTTAATTTGAATAAAGAATATGCCACATGTGACTGGCATCTCGCTTCACTTAGCATGAACCAAGATAATAAAGAATTCGATGTCTCTGTCTACCATAACGCCATTAATACATATGCTCAAATGGATAATTATGGGGTCTGCAGAGATAATGGAAGACTAGTTTTCTCTGGAATTTGCCAAATCGTTAAGGGTTCACATGGTTCTAAAGCCCATCAAAACGCCAAAATCATGGTCTTTGATGAACTTAGTAACGGTGTTGCCAAGCCAATTTTGAAAATTGATGAGAATGATATCGAAGCCAGCCACGCTGCCGTGGTCGGAAAAATAAATGATGAACACATCTTTTATTTAACCTCTCGTGGTCTTACTGAAGACGAGGCAAAACGCATCATTACCCTTGGTTATTTAAAACCAATTCTTAAAGGATTTACTGATGATGAGATTAAATATCAGATTGAAGAGTTAATTGAAGGGAAGACGATATAGTATGTACGACGTTTATAAGATTCGCGAACTATTCCCCATGTTAAAAGATAAAAAGATGCAAGGCAAACCCCTTGTCTATTTAGATAATGCTTCTACGACATTTAAGCCTCAATGTGTTATTGATGCCACAGTTAAGTATTATTCTGAAGAAACTGCGAATCACCATAGAGGTGATTATGACTTGTTATTCAATATGGATAAGAAGGTTCAAGAGACAAGAGAAACTATTGCTAGATTTATTAATGCCGAACCTAATGAAGTCGTCTTTACTTCTGGTGACACGATGTCATTAAACCTTATTGCTTTATCTTATGGATTCCAGTTCCTTAAGGAAGGGGATGAAATATTATTAAGCGAAGCGGAACACGCTTCCGACTTATTACCATGGTATGAAGTCTCTCATTTAACTGGTGCGGTCATTAAGTTCATTCCTTTAGATGAAAATGGATGTTTATCTGTCGACAATCTTAAAAAGATTATTACAGATAAAGCTAGAGTAATCTCCGTTGCTCAAGTCAGTAATGTTTTAGGCAATATTGTTGATATCAAAGAATTCGCAAAGATTGCCCACTCTCATGGCGCGATCCTCGTCGTCGATGGCGCTCAATCCGTTCCACATATGAAAGTCGACTTCAAAGATTTAGATGCCGACTTCTTAACATTCTCTGGACATAAGATGTGCGGTCCTACCGGCATCGGTTGTTTAGTGGGTAAATATTCTCTATTAGAGAAAATGTGGCCATATTTTGTTGGAGGAGGTATGAATGTCTCCTTTAATAAAGATATTGAAATGGTTCCATATGAACCACCGATGAGATTTGAAGCAGGAACACAAAATATCGCTGGCATTTTAGGATTGAAAGCCGCCGTGGAATTCTTAGAATCTATCGGTATGGATAATATTCATAAACACGATCAAGAATTATGCGAATATGCAATATCAAAATTAGAAAAATGTGATGACATTATTATTTATAATAAGAATGCGAAAAACGGCATTATTACCTTTAATAAAAAAGGTATCTTTGCCCAAGATGAAGCAACCTTATTAAATAGTAAAGGTATCGCCATTAGAAGTGGTCAACACTGCGCGAAGATTTTAAATGATTATTTAGGATGTGTAGCGACATGTCGTATGTCTACATATTTATATACAAGTAAAGAAGATATCGATGCTTTGATCGATGCTTTAATCAATGGAGGAGATATTTTAGATGCCTACTTTAACTAATGATATGATGCGTCAAATTATTATGGATCATTATTCAAATCCTCTTAATAAGCATCAACCAACATCTGATAAATTTGAAAAAGTCCATATGCATTCCGATAATTGCATTGATGATTTAGATATTTTTCTACTAATAGAAAATAATATCGTAATTGATGCATGTTTTGATGGAGTGGCTTGTACTATTTCTACTTCTAGTACTGATATCATGTGTGACTTATTAAAAGGTAAGAATATTGAAGAAGCAAGAAACATCCTCCTTCAATACGACAACATGATTCATGAAAAACCATTTGATGAAGATGTTTTAGAAGAAGCTATCGTTTTCATCAATACATCTAAACAAGCGGCAAGGATTAGATGCGCCACTATTGGTTGGAATGCTGCGGACAAAATCTTAAAAGGTAAATAAAATGGTCGACGATATTAAATTCCAAGAAGATTATAAATACGGTTTTAAAGACGAAGATGTCTCTATTTTAAAGACTGATGTCGGACTTAATGAAGATATCGTTAAAGAGATTTCTCGTTTAAAAAACGAGCCAGAATGGATGCTTGAGTTTAGACTCAAAGCTTTAAGAGCGTTTAAAGCGATGCCTCTTCCCAAATTCGGACCTGATCTTTCCTATTTAGATTTTGATTCTTATACATATTTCACTAGACCAAGTAAAAAAGAAGTTCAAAGTTGGGATGAAGTTCCGGAGACTATTAAGAATACATTTACTAAATTAGGTATTCCTGAAGCCGAACAAAAATATCTTTCTGGTGTTTCCACTCAATATGAATCTGAAGTTGTTTATCACAACATGTTAAAAGAGATATCTGATAAAGGCGTGATCTTCCTTTCCACAGATATGGCTCTCAAATTATACCCAGATTTATTTAAGAAATATTTCGGTACAGTGGTACCAATCGCTGACAATAAATTTTCCGCTTTAAACGGGGCAGTTTGGTCTGGCGGAAGTTTCATTTATGTTCCGAAAAATGTGCATTTGGATAAACCTTTGCAGAGTTATTTCAGAATTAATAACGAAAAATCCGGTCAATTTGAAAGAACTTTAATCATTGTCGATGAAGGTGCTGATGTCCATTACGTGGAAGGTTGTACCGCACCAACATATAGTAAAGAAAGCTTACATGCTGCAGTAGTTGAAATCATTGTCTTAAAAGGTGGTAAATGCCGTTATTCAACTGTACAAAACTGGTCCACAAATATCGTAAATCTCGTAACCAAGAGAGCGGTTTGTTATGAAGATGCCCAAATGGAATGGATTGATGGTAATATCGGTAGCCAAACAAATATGAAATATCCAGCTTGTATTTTAAAAGGTAGAGGTGCTAAGGGTACATGTATATCAATTGCTGTTGCTGGTAAGAATCAATATCAAGATGCTGGTGCGAGAATGATCCATGAAGCGGATGATACAACATCCACGATTATTTCTAAGTCAATTGTGAAAAATGGTGGTGTCGCAAATTACCGCGGCACTGTTAGACATAAAGAAGGCGCGAAGAATTGTCGTAGTCACGTTGAATGCGATACTTTGATTTTGGATGAATTATCACGTAGTAATACAATCCCCACAAATGAAGTGAGAAATAATACTTCATTTATTGAACATGAAGCGACCGTCAGTAAGATTAGTGAAGAACAATTATTCTATTTAATGAGTCGTGGTATTAATGAAAAAGAAGCGACACAAATGATTATCATGGGATTTATTGAACCATTCTCAAGAGAACTCCCAATGGAATATGCTGTCGAACTTAATCAACTTATCAAGATGGATATGGAAGGTAGTGTTGGTTAATGGATTACGAAGTGATTGTTGTCGGTGGTGGTCATGCCGGTCTAGAAGCCGCTTTTGCTTGTGCTCACATGGGGCATGAGACACTTTTGCTTACCATCAACTTCAAGAAAATGGGTAACATGCCTTGTAATCCGTCTATTGGTGGATCCGCAAAAGGTATTGTTGTTAGAGAAATCGATGCTCTCGGTGGCATGATGGGAAAAGCTGCCGACCACCATTATTTACAAATGAAGATGTTAAATACTGGAAAAGGTCCTGGTGTTCAATGTCTAAGAGCGCAACAAGATAAATTAGAATATCCAGATTATTTACAACAACTCACTTTAAATACAGAACATTTAACTGTGAAAGAAGGAATGGTTGTTTCCTTACTTCATGATGATAAACATGTTTTTGGTGTTAAGACTGAAGATGGACAAGAATATACTGCTAAAGCAGTAATCTTAACAACAGGAACATATATGGAAAGTAAAATCTTCCGCGGTAATGAAGTTTTAGATGAAGGTCCAGATGGTGAAAAACCTTCTTTAGGATTATCTCCATATCTAAGAAGCATGGGAATTGAGACAACAAGGTTTAAAACAGGCACGCCTCCGCGCATAAAAGCGGACTCCATAGATTTTACCAAGGGAAGCATTCAACCGGGCACAAAAGGCCGTTTAGCCTTCTCTTATGAAACAAATGAGTTTATTCCAGTTGAAGAACAAATTCCTTGTTACTTAATTTATACGACTCCTCATACGCACGATATTATTCGTGAACACTTAAAAGATTCAGCGATGTATTCTGGTTTGATTACTGGTGTTGGTCCAAGATATTGTCCTTCTATTGAATCAAAGATTGTTAATTTCGCGGATAAAGAAAGACACCAATTGTTCTTAGAACCAGAATCACGTTATACAGATTCCATTTATGTCCAAGGCTTCTCGACATCTATGCCTAGAGAAGTCCAAGAAGAAATGGTGAGATCATTACCAGGATTTGAAAATGCTGTTTTCTTAAAATATGCCTATGCAATTGAATATGATTTAATCGTTCCAGAAGAATATGGCCCAACATTAGAACTTAAAAAATGGCCGGGCTTATATATCGGTGGTCAGATTTGTGGTACCTCTGGATATGAAGAAGCGGCTGGTCTTGGTTTAATGGCAGGCATAAATGCCTGTTTGAAGATTGAAGGCAAAGAACCGCTTATATTAAGAAGAGACCAATCCTATATTGGTGTTATGATTGATGACTTAGTGACCAAGGGCACATTAGAACCATATCGTTTAATGTCATCTCGTGCTGAATTTAGATTATTATTGCGTCATGATAACGCAGATTTAAGATTAACTGAAATTGGACATCAAGTAGGTTTAATCAAAGAAGATAGATATCAAAGATTTTTGAAGAAGAAAGCCGACATTCAAAACGTCACAGATATTTTAAAGAGTGTCTATTTAGGTAAGAGAAAAGAAGTAGAAGATTACATCACCAGCCTTGGTTTTAACGAACTCAAGGGCGGCGTTCAAGCTTTTGAATTATTGAAGCGTCCAAATGTAAAATATTCAGAAATTTCAAAATTTATCCAAGAACTAGAAGGTTTTTCACTTGATGAGTCCACAGTTGAGGAGATTGAAGTGATCGCTAAATATGAGGGATATATCATCAAACAAATCAAAGAAGCAGAAGGTATGGCTAAACTAGACGCAATGAAGATTCCTTCTGGTATAGATTATTTACATATGGATGGTTTAGCACTTGAAGCTAGAAGTAAGTTAAACAAGGTGCAACCTTTAACCATTGGACAAGCCTCTCGTATTTCTGGTGTTAATCCCGCTGATATTTCCATCCTTATTTTGAACATTAAAAAGAAGATTTAGTTATGAACAAAGAACAATTATTTGAACAATTACAAAAGTACGATATTAGTTGTGACCAAGAACAATTAAATCTTTTGATGACGTTAATGGAATCGACATTATCTGAGAATGAAAAATTTAATCTAACCGCGATTAAAGATAGAGAACAATTTGTGGAAAAAATGATTTTTGATTCCGCACTTTCTTTATACGAATTAGATTTAGATAATAAATCAATCATTGATGTCGGAACAGGTGCTGGTTTCCCAGGAATGGTAATAAGAATTTTAGCTAAAGATGCTAATGTTACTTTATTAGATTCCACAAAAAAGAAAGTCGATTATTTGAAAGAATTTGCTTCAGCAAATAATCTTATGATTCATGGTGTTAGCGATAGAGCGGAAGACTACGCTAGAAACAATAGAAACAAATTTGATTTTGCTACCGCTAGAGCGGTTGCCTCTTTAAATATTCTCCTTGAATTAATCATTCCAATGTTAAAAGTGGGTAGCACATTTATTGCTCTTAAAGGTGATAAATATGAAGAGGAAATTAATGACTCTCTAAATGCATTTAAAAAGTTAGGTTGTTCAATTGATCATATCTTTGAATTGACACTTCCAGAATCACAAGAAAAAAGAGCAATTATCTATATTCGTAAGGACAAAGAAACTAACAAAAAGTATCCTCGCCAATATAGCGATATTAAAAAACTACCATTATAAGAAAATAGGGGTATAATTAAACTTGCTTCAGGGCAGCGAATAACGCGACCGGTGGTATACCCCACGAGCCGAAAGGCATGAGCTTGTGAGATTCAAGCGGCGACAGTAAAGTCTGGATGAAAGAAGTTTTTTTCAAGGCCTTGGACTAGGCCTATTTTTTATGGATAAATTTGACTTAACGAGATTGGTAATAGCTATCGCATTTGCGCTTATTGCAGGTGTGTTTTGTTTATCCAAATTAATTGGCAAAAAGAGTCCAATTACCACCAAATTCATTGCAAGAACCGGCTTATTTGCCGCAATGTCGATAATTTTATACCTTGTTCCAGGCCTTAAATTCTCCGTTCCATTCTTCCCTGCATTTTTAGAATTCCACTTCGATGAAGTTCCTGCTTTAATCGCTGGGTTTGCTTATGGTCCATTAAGTGGTTTCTTTGTCATCTTGATAAAGACTATTGTTAAATTACCGATGAGTAACACAATGATGGTTGGTGAACTAGCGGATTTCATCTATTCATCTTTGTTTGTAATACCTGCCGCCATTATCTATAAGAAAAACAGAAGTATTAAGGGTGCTTTAATCGGTTTGCTTATAGCAACCGTTATCCAAGTTATTGGATCAGCGCTTATTACTTCGTTCTTAATATTAGATTTCTATATCTTTATGATGGGGTGGCCAAAACAAGTCATATTAAATATGTGTCGGGCCGCAAATCCAAATGTAACTTCATTAGGATGGACATTCTTCTTCTTTGTGGGATTACCGTTTAATGCGATGAAGGATGCAATTGTGGTTGTAATAACATTTCTCTTATATAAGAGACTACATAGAATTATTGATAGAATTGGGCAACAAAAAAACTAGGTCATTGAACCTAGTTTTTAAATATCTTTACTCCTCAATGGAGATTGCACCAACAGGGCAGATACTGACGGCGTCTTCTTCTGCGGTTTCTGCAACGACTTCTGCTAAGCCGGAGTCACCAATTCTGAAATCATCTGGATATGTGCCTGCGCAGCAACCACAACCGATGCAAAGACTTTGATCTAGTCTGACTTTCTTTTTGGCCATCGAAATTTCCTCCTTAGGTTTATGCTTGAATTATATCTTATTAGAGTGTTTGTTTCAATAATTGTTGGCTATTTTCAAAAAACTTATTTTTTACTACAAAATAATAATCAATTTTTATAAAATAAAAAAAGATAAGTTTATATGGGAACCTCAAGAATTCAAAAATTTAAAGAATATCGCAACTCTTTAATTAAAGAGGATTCCCCTGTTATTGAAGAGTCAACAAATGAAGGAAATCCTTCCCATTTTGAGACGACATCCACTCTTCCTATGGACCAAGTAATGGAAGCTCTTGTGGAAGAAGAGGATGAAGAAATCTATGTCAGAAAAGCCAAAAGAAGAACTATTCTTAAATACGTTTTAATCGGATTAGGTTTAGCTCTTGTTGTGGCGGGAATAATCGTATTTGCGGTTTTAGTATTTAAATAGGAGTGTATTTATGAAAATCTCTGTTGCTATTGATGGACCAGCCGCTGCTGGAAAATCTACTGTTGCTAAAAAGGTAGCTGAAATTAAGTGTTACACATACATCGACACAGGCGCGATGTATCGTGCTTTCACATGGTACTGCATGGAAAAAGGTGTAAACTGCCAAAATGAAGCTGAATGCGTAGCATTAATTCCCGAAGTGAGAATTAAATTAAGACCAGGCGGAATTGTTTTATGTAATGACATCGATATTACCAAACCAATTCGTGAACCTAGAGTTTCTGGTAATGTTTCATATATTGCTTCTTATAAAGATATCCGTTTATTCTTAGTTGACCAACAAAGAGCGATGGCGGGAAAACACTCTGTCATTATGGATGGTCGTGACATAGGCACATACGTGTTACCTAACGCAGACGTGAAGATTTTCCAAATCGCGAGCGTAGAAACACGCGCTATACGTAGATATGACGAGAATGTCGCCAAAGGCATTCCATGTACATTAGAAGAAATTGAAGAAGATGTGAGAAAGAGAGATTATATCGATTCTCATAGAGATTTCGCTCCACTTAAACCGGCAGCGGATTCTATTCTTTTAGATACTTCATTTATGTCTGTCGATGAAGTCGTTAATGCGGTTATCGAAATTATCGATAAGAAGATCAAACAAAAGGAGGCCGAAGGCAATGCCTAATGGCATTGTGGCAATAGTTGGATCTCCTAACGTTGGTAAATCAACGATTTTTAATCGTATGATTGGTGAACGCCACGCAATCGTTGATGATGAAGCGGGCATCACTAGAGATAGATTATATGGAAAATGCGAATGGCTTGGCCATAGCTTTTCTTTAATTGATACAGGCGGTATTGAAATCGCCAACCGTCCTTTCCAAGAACAGATAAGAACACAAGTTGAAATCGCTATTGAAGAAGCGGATGTCATTGTTTTTGTCGCGGATGGAAAAGTCGGAATTACCGCGGATGATAGAGTGGTTAGTAAGATGCTATATAAGGTTAAAAAACCAATCATCCTAGCGGTTAATAAAATTGATGAAGGAAGTCACATTTCTGATGCCCAAGAATTCTATGGTTTAGGCCTTGGTGAACCGATTGTTGTTTCCGGTGCACATGGTATTGGAATCGGTGATTTATTAAACGAAATTGTGAAACATTTACCAGAGAATTCTGAAGTTATTGATGAAGAGAAAATTACCTTCTGTATGGTCGGTAGACCTAATGTCGGAAAGTCTTCATTAGTAAATGCAATTTTGAATCAAGATCGCGTTATTGTTTCTAATATTTCTGGTACCACTAGAGACTCAATTGATACCCCATTTACTAAGGGTGATAAACAGTACATCGTTATTGATACAGCGGGATTAAAAAAGAAAGGCAAAATCTTTGAAGCCATTGATAAATATTCTGCAATACGCGCACTTAAAGCGATTGAAAGAAGTGAAATTGTCTTACTCGTGTTAGATGGTAAAGAAGGTATTACTGAACAAGATAAACACGTCATCAGCTATGCGACTGATTTACATAAAGCCATTATCATTGTTGTTAACAAATATGATCTTGTTGATAAACAGACAAATACCACAAGTGAAATGACTAAATGGATTAGACAAGAATATAAGTTTTTAGATTATGCACCGATATGCTTTGTCTCCGCACTAAAGAAACAAAGAATCAATACCATATTTGAAACATTAGAACTTGTCCATCAAGCTTATCACACAAGAGTAAAGACCTCTTTATTAAATGATGTGATGCAAGATGCTCAGATGATGAATCAAAGTCCAAACTTCAACGGAGGGAGAATTAAAATACTATATTGTTCTCAAGTATCTACTGCACCTCCAACCATCGTCTTATTTGTGAATAATTCCGAGTGGATGCACTTCTCATACCTACGGTATCTTGAGAATAGATTAAGAGAAACATTCAACTTTGAAGGAACACCAATTAATCTCGTAGTGAGAAATAGAAAACAATGATATAATAAGTGCTAGTTTTAAAAGGGGAAAACAATATGCAAAAATTAAACAAGCGTGACCTCATTGAACAGGTCGCTGAAAAAGCGCACATCAGCAAAAAGGATGCTGAAAGCGCAATTGAAGTCGCCTTCGATTTAATTGAAAAGGCTGTCTTAGAAGGAAGAGAAGTTAACATTACAAACTTCGGTTCATTCACTCCTAAGATGAGAAAAAGAAGAGATGGAACCGATCCAAAGAAACACACCAGAATCACCATCCAAGAAAGCCAAACAGTGACATTCAAATTAGCGAAATCACTTAAAGCAAAATTAAATAAATAAGTAAGAATAAGGGACTATTGAGTCTCTTATTTTTTATATCAAATTAATATATAATTAGATAACCATGAACGAAGCATTACAAACATATCAAAAACTGAATAAGTTATTTAACGATAATGGCTACTCTTTATACCTCGTCGGTGGAACAGTGAGAGACTATCTTTTTGATATCGAACTAACTGATATGGATGCGGTTACTGACGCCACGCCTAGTCAGATGAAGAAATTCTTAAAGGAAGCAAACTATACTTTTGAAAGATTCGGTAGTGTTTCTATTAAAGTTGATGGGCTCAAATTTGATATCACCACAATGAGAGAAGAAGATGAATATTTAGACTCCAGACATCCAGGAGAAATCAAGTTCATCAAAGACCTAAGCGTGGATGTGAAAAGAAGAGACTTTACCATCAATGCTTTATACCTCGACAAGGATTTAAAAGTCATCGATTACGTCGGTGGAAATAAAGATGCCGAAAAGCGTATTTTGAGAATGGTGGGAAATCCACAAAATAGGTTAAAAGAAGATCCAATGAGAATTATCCGTGCGTTGCGGTTTTCTATCGATTTTAATTTGACCATCGATAGTGAATTGGACATTGCAATTAAAGATAATATTTCCCTTATTGAAAAACTCAATATTGATAAAGTCAGACAAGACATCAAAAAGATCAAATCAAACGATAAAGCATTAATAATGCAAAAATTTGAAGATTATAATATCAAACATCTTTTAGATGTGATAGAGTAATAGCACATGATTTCCGAAGCTATAGATTTTAGATTTTTATTACTTGAAAGTTATAAAAAACTCAAGATTCGTGAAGATGAACTTGCGGTGATTTTTATGATTGACCATTTAATCGGTCAAGGCAATCCTTTTGTGACTGCGGATTTATTGTCTTTAAAAATGACTTTAGATATCAAAGATATCGATAAAATCCTTTCTGCATTATTAACTCGTGGATTCATTGAATACATCACACAAGGTAAGAAAACAGTTACCACATTAGATCCACTAAAACAAAAATTATATCGTGAATTCCAAATGACTTCTTCATTTGAAGAAGAGAGTATGAAATCCAAAAAGGTTAGCGATATGATTAACAATGTTTATGGAACATTCGAAGAATTATTAAATAGACCATTATCTCAAGTGGAATTCTCCCGTATTAGAGAATGGATTTCCTATGGCTATTCCGATGAGATGATTATTAACGCTTTAAAAGAAAATCTTGCCAAAGGCAAAAGATCATTAAGATCCGTCGACAAAACTCTTCTTGCTTGGGCGGAAAGAGAAGATAAAGAAACGGAAGGCCATACTACACTTTCGGAAAACTGGGATAAGAACTTAGAAGAAACCATCCGTATCGCCAAAACCCCATGGCTCGACCAATACGAAGATGATGAAGACAAAAAATAAAATTGAACTCATAACATCCTATTTAGATGAATTATTTCCTAATGTTGGATGTGAACTTAAATATCACAAAGATTACGAATTAGTTATTGCTGTGATGCTATCTGCACAGACAACAGATGTTTCCGTCAACCGAGTGACTAATGTTTTATTTTCTCGTTATCAAAATTTAGAAGATTTAGCTATAGCTAAATTAGAAGATATTGAAGATATTATCCGCTCCATCGGTCTATATAAAAATAAGGCCAAACATGTTTTAGAAATCGCTAATACATTATTAAATGATTTCGGTGGTGTACTACCTAGTGATAAAGACTTGTTACAAAAACTTCCAGGTGTTGGCAATAAAACAGCTGGCGTCATTAGAGCGGAAATCTTCAAGATTCCGGATTTACCAGTCGATACTCATATTTTACGCATCACAAAACGCCTCGGATTAGCTAATCAAAATGATGATGCATATGTGACAGAAATGAAGCTCAAAAAACTCCTTCCAGAAGAAAGATGGATCAAGACCCATCATCAACTTATCCACTTTGGAAGGTATCATTGTATGGCCAGAAATCCAATGTGTGAAAATTGTAAATTAGCGGGGATTTGCACAAAAAAATAGCGGTTTTGCGCTACTTTTTGAAATATTTCTTATCTACAGCATCTAAGTAATAGAGCCTTGGATTGTACCCTTGTTCGATTAATATTCCATCCTTTTGAAAGGTCTCATAAGGGATGGATTTTCTTTCTTCGTGTTCCCAAAAATGAATGACGAATGAAGCGTCTAACAAATAGACTTCATTTTTTAATTGGAATTGAATGATGAAGAAGGCAATACCACCTTGTTCAATAACTCTTTTCAAGTGAAGTATTTGGTGATCTTCAATATTTCTTAATGGAAAACTGGTTTTACTATTTGTATTCTTGGCTTCAAAGTCTAAGTATTTACCTTTATAGACACCGTTATAGTCAGTTGTGGATTGTTTTTCAAAATAGGCATCGGTGATTCTAGCGCCTTTAGAATAATCAACTTTAACTATGTTAATAGGCGTGGGTCTTTTAGTGATTAAGGCTATGCCTTTTTCGGTATACCATTCGTTTGATAAGTTAATATCATTTTCTAAATCCATGCCTCTATTGGATGCGGATAAAGAAAGGTCCTCTTTAGATTTCCTTCTTTGGCGTTTTTTCTCCTCTACAGGCTGATATTTAGTTCCGTTTGGATATTTAATCATATTAGTTCAAATA
>JBGULD010000004.1:0-16611 GCA_045114745.1 Bacilli bacterium | reverse complement strand
TGAAGTGAACCCCGAAATGGACACACTTCAAAAAAACCGGATAAAGACAGGAATCAATTAAGGTTCCTGTTTTTTAGTCTTGTTGAGTTATAAAACGCAATCCATTCTTCTACCAGTTGAATGTAATGCTCTAAAGATGTGATATTATTATTGTACAAAGTCTCCTTTTTAAGGATTCCGTGCCAACTCTCCATTGGAGAATCATCGATAGGTGTTCCCTTTCGGCTCATTGAAATAGTAATACCTTTAGAAGCACAGATGGCTTTGTACTCATTGGATGTGTATTGGAAACCTTGGTCACTGTGAATGATAAGTCCATACACATCTTTTTCTATTTCAAGAGCTTTGTTTAATGTATCTATCACTAATGGAATGTCATTGAATTTGGATATTTGATATGCCACAACATGACGATCATATAAATCGATAATTGTTGATAGATACGCTCGCTTGTTTCCAAATATTAAATAAGTAATATCTGTACACCATATTTGATTGAAACCTTTGGTTTTGAATTGTCTTTTAACTAGATTCGGCCGAACGTTTTCTTCTTGACGTTTCGCACTATAATTTGGCCTTATTCTTCTAATATATTCGGGCTTTAGATTATATTTTTTCATAATCCTCGATACCTTCTTGTGATTAAAAATTACACCATATTTAATCTTGAGGCCTTCTGACACCCTACGATATCCATATGTGCCTTTGCTTTCGTCGAAGATGTCTTTGATAAGCAAATATTCATAATAATCAGGATCTTCTTTGTTACGATATTTGTAGTAAGTTCTACGAGATATCGCTAAAGCTGCACACAGGTTGGATAGTTTGTATTCGTTTATATGAATCGAAATAAACGTTACTTTTTCCCTCGTCGTGCTTGTAAGAAGGCCTGGTATTTTTTTAGAATCTCGTACCTTTCTTTATAATCTTCTAAAGTTAAGTTATTTTCTTTAACTCTCCCTGACCTACCAGGTCGATGATCAATTTTGACATCGATGTTATGTTTTGTCTTTCTAATCCAGTTTTTAATAGTCTCGTATGGAACTCCATATTTCAAACTCAATTGTTTTGGACCAGACAAGCCAGCAAAATACTCTTTGAGTATTTTTTCTTTAATCACAAATGAATGTTTGATAAATTTTTGACCCTTACTAGCCATATAAAAAACCTCCTAACGTATATTTTACGTCAAGAGGTTTTTTCAACCTGTGAACTAAATGGGGTTCAGTTCAAACTGCCTAGTTATTTTATTCTATAAAATGTTTTATTCTTTTAAACCATCATTTATGAACAATATGCCAAGTGTTTTTGGTCCACAATGTGAAGTAATTGTCGCTTGAGCGGTAGTTTCATAAATTGTTTTGAATCCGCGTTCTTGAAGAGCTTGTTTAGCAATCTCCACCATTTCAGGTGTGGCATGAGAATGGGTAACAAATGCTACTGATAAGTCTGGATTATTAAATTCTTCTAGAGTGTCTCTGCAATATGCCGCGACAGTCTTTTCGTTACGACCAGTATATTTCTTACCAGGAATCATTTTTCCTTCTTTTACTAAGATTTGTGGTTTGATTCTAAATAAAGCAGCGGAGAATCTAGCAATACCGGAACAACGACCACCTTTATAAAGATAATTCAAAGAATTAATCACAAAGCTAGCTTGCACAAATGGAACACGGCTTTTAATCATTTCCACAATCTTTTCTGGTTCTAATCCTTGGTCCGCTAATTTACGAGCATAAATCGCTAATAAAGCAATACCGGTAGATAAGCTTTGAGAGTCAATAACGTAAACATTCTTCATAATAGATGCTGCAGTAATTGCATTTGCGCACGCTGAAGAAATTTGAGAAGACAAAGAAATATGGATAACAGCGTCATAGTTTCTTAATAACTTGGTGAAGTGTTTATCGAATTGATATTCGTTAACAGCGCTAGTCTTTGGAAGGATACCGGTCTTATCAACATAATCAAAAATATCTTGTGGTGTGATTTCACCATCGAGACCGCTTTGATCACCAAGGATAACAGTAAAAGGAATGACACTGATGTCATATTGTTTCTGTAACTCTTTTGGGATATCTAATGTTGATTCTGTTGATATTGCAATTTTCATATTGTTTCCTTGTTTTCCATTCTTATATTAATTTAGATATTAATAAGTTGTCAAAAAGTCTTTAATTGTAGCATCGTATTTCTCGGTCGCATTATTTCTAATATGGGAGTGAGTTCCCTCGTCAAACCAAACAAGTTTTTTCTTCTCTGTTTTTGCGTGTTCGAATACTTTTTCCGCATTCTCTGGAAGGGAATATTTATCGTTTCTTGTATGAATAAAAAGTAAGGGTATATCAATCTTTTCTACACAATCATAGGGGCTAGATCTTTTCACAGAAACACCGGTATAAACCCTAAACCAGAACCACACTAAATAGAGAACCGGGAATGGTTTATGGCCTAAGTCAATGTAGTGTCGACGATATGATTCTTGGAAATTAATAAATACTCCATCGAGAATAACTTTTTCGACATAGTTCTTATTATTTTCACTGACGCACGCTAATAGACCGGAAGAACCACCGACACATACACAGTGCAAAATAAATGATTCTTGCTTAAATGTCTCTTTGACATATTTCATCCAGGCAACGACATCTTCACTTTCTTTAATACCGACTGTGGAGAGGACTCCTTCGGAATATCCGTGAGCGCGTTGATCAATAAATAAAACATTGAGGCCGGATTCAACATATGGTTTGGCATAGAAATAACCATACATTAAGCATTCACATCTTCCACAAAGGAAGACCGCAGTTTTCTTACCGCCTAAATCATAATATTCAGCACATAATTTCAAACCATCATGTTCAATGGTTAAATCGTGTTTCTTACTTTCGAATTGTTTCATGTATTCGATGCCATCATTCCACATCTTCATTTGTTCAGGATTATTTGGCGCAGAGCACACTCTTCCCCAATCGTTATCCATCTTTTTACTAAGCGTGTGTAAATAGACTCGTCTTGATATCGCAAAGACAAGCCAAATACTAAATAAGATAGATGAAGCAAGTAAGGCACCAACGACGATAATTAGCCAATGGTACCACAACAAATTAGCGTAAAAATGAGGCAAAAACATTGCAAAACCCCAATTATTCATTATTTTTTAGATAAAATACTAGTTAATAGTTTTCTTTCTTCGTCACAGTTTGGACTCACTGGTTCATCACCGAAGAAGAATGCGGCCACTAAACCTGGACCGACGTTAACACCATTAGATTGACCCATAATACAAGATAAGACTCTAGCATCTGGAGCAACCTTTTTCGCGATATTCACAAACTCTTTGGCTTGTTCATCTCTAATGGAATTAACGACGATAATAATTCTTGGTTCTTCTTTTGTCATAATTTGTCCAAGAATTTCTTCCGCGACTTTATAGGAGGCCTTATATCCACGAGCATTTCCTAATACACATGGCATACCGGTTTCATTAGAGAAATCCGCCATTGGTTTAACACCTGCCATTGTGCCAAAGAAAGCTTTGGTTTTGGAAATTCTTCCACTTCTATGTAAGAAGAATAAATTGTCTAAGATACCAACTTGGTGTAAGCGAAGTTTCTTTTCTTCTAAGTATTTGAAGTTTTCTTCTACGCTTAAACCTTTTTCTCTATTTAAAGAGGCAACAATACAAAGTATTGAGATACCAGCACTATAACGTTTTGAGTCAACAACTAATAATTTTCTATCAGGATATTTTTCTTTAAGTTCAGGAATGACACTTAAGAAAGCATTATATGTTCCTGACATACCACTAGAAAGTGTGACAGCGATGACGTCTTGTCCTTGTTTAAAATATTCTTCAACTCTTTCGGTAATTGCGTATTGATTTGGTAAACCAGTTTTAAAGTTTTCTTTCTTATCTAAGCGATGATAGAATTCGTCGCTAGAAATGGTTTCCCAATCGATATCCGCTAAATGGTCACTGCCATCTGGATAAAGAATAGATCCCGCTACTGGTTTTTCAATACCAAATTCTTCTCTTTGTTCTTTGGTAAGGTCCATGCATGAGTCAGATAAAATTACGTATTTATACATAGATAAATCCTCCAACACTATATAGTATATTGTTTTATTATTTATTTAAATAATTTATTTTTGATTCTGTTCGATATAATCAATAACATCTTTGACGGTATTGAAGTCATCAAACGAGGTATCACCAAACTCGATATCGAATGTTTGTTCAATGGAAATAGCTAAATACAAAACACCAATAGATGTTAATCCAAGGTCACCTCTAAGATTAGATTCTTCTTTGCAAGAATCGAGAAGTTCAGGAGAAGATGTATTAGCTAGTTTAATTAGCTCTTTGAGCTTTGCAAATATTTCAGTTCTGGTCATTGTAAATTCGCCTTTCCTCTAATAATCTTCATCGCTGGAGTTCTCACGAAGTCTTCTTTTCTAATAATGACTTGGCTAATTCTCATAAATGAGGGGAGTTCATTATTCACGCGATTTATTTCTTCACGGATATAAGCTTCAGGATTGAGTAATTGCAATTTCGCAATCTCTAATTGACGTGGATAAACTTGGATGCAAAGTCTTCCGGAATCTTCATCAAGATAAACCATACAGTCTTGCACGATATCTAATTCGTCAAATTTATTCTCTAAATCAAATGGGGATACTTTTTCACCAGTCGGCAAAACAATGATTTCTTTGATACGACCAACGATGAACAAGAATCCTTCATCATCGAATCTCACCAAGTCGCCCGTTTTGAAAAATCCATCTTCAGAGAAAGCATTCTTATTTTCTTCAGGTACATTGTAATAACAATCCATGACATTGTCGCCTTTAATCCAGAGCTCTCCATCCACTACTTTGAGTTCTTGACCTGGATATGGGAAACCAACAGATGCTGGTTTATATTCACTGACTGGATTGCCAGAAACAAGGTTCGCGGATTCGGTTAAACCATAGCCTGGTAATAATGTGATATTAAACTGTTTATATTCTTTCACAAGATATGGAGGGACTGTGGAAGCACCACATATAATGTGAGTCAAAGAATCACCTAACATATTCTTATGGAATTGTTTGGAGAGATTCAAACACATTTCCGCTAAAGCGGGAACCATGACCATCACGGTTGGGCCAAAGACAGCGATGTCTCTAAACATATCTTTGTTATTTGAACAAATGAATAAAGCACTACCAGTTTGAATGCTGGTTAATAAGTTTCTTACTAATCCAAAGACATGTGTCAAAGGAAGAATTAATAAATATCTTTGATTAAAAACATTAGGGATGCCATAGCAACCATTACATGAACCGCGGCATAATGCTTTATTATTTAATAACGCACCTTTGCTCTTACCTGTTGTTCCACCAGTAAAGATAATAACAGCTGGATCTTTAGGACCAACTTCAACGCTTTCTGCTTTTTCATTAGATGTTTCAAATGCACTGATAAGTTTCATTTTATGAGGCATTGCATTTAAAGCATCAATCTTTTCTTGAAGTGCGGGGTGATAAACAATGGCCTTCATTTGGAATTTCATACCACATCCAAATAAGGCTTGTTCTGGTAAATGAGGAGGTAATAAAACTGCACATGCGCCAAGGGTTTGTAAGGAGAGATACGCTTTCACCCATTCGATTGTATTTGGAGCAAAAACCCCTACAAAATCGCCCTTATTTACACCATTTGCCTTTAAAACTGCTCTAAATTTAGCAACTTCTTCATTTAGTTCAGCATAGGTGAATTTGCGGTCTTTATCTTGAAGGCAAAGTTCATCTTTAAATTCAGAAACTGACTTCTGCCAAAGTTCGCAAACAGAATCAAAACATTTAATTCTTTCAAATTGTTCTTTGCTTGTGTATTTCACAAACATATTGGTTTCGTATTTCATTATCATTTACCTCCATGATAAATTTCTTTTAATTCTTGTTCTTTGCTAAATAGATATTCAGCGGCTTTTTCTATCTCTAAGATACCTATATTTTCGCCGAATGTCTTTTTAATATCAATTGGTTCACCAATTATCACTTTTTGTCTTTTGAAAATATTAGATCTAATTTCTCGATAAACAGGAACAATCGGGACATTAGCTTGATACGCCATTAAGACAGCACCACTTTTGAACGGAGACATCGGGTTGTCATTAGAGAAGGAGACATGACCTTCCGGGAACATGGCCACTAAGTTACCACCTTCAAGTCTTTGAACAATTCCTCTAAATGATTTGAGCGATGGTTTGTCTCTATTAATAGGAACACAACCACAATTCTTATAGAACCATTTTGAGAATCCCTTTTTCATGATTTCTTCCATAACCAAGAATTGAAGTCGACGATACCAAAAAGTGCAATGTAAAACCATCACATCAGAATACAAAATATGATTAGCGATGACTAAAGCACCACCTTTGATATGTTTCTTTTGTTCTTTATTAACAAATACCTTTTTGACTCTAAACCAAAGTAACAATGGCCATCCCATCCATCTAAAGATATCGAATAATATGAGTTTGAAATTAATTAATTTGGTCTGATAAGGGTTTTTCTTATCCATGTCAATAAGTATAACTTATTAAAGAGTCTTATCAATAAAATTAGTTTCGTAAGTGACAAGAACTGCTTTTTGTATTTAAAAAGAGGGGAACATTTTTCTTAATAACCAAGAGAACAAAACGTTAATTGAAGCACCCAATAAAACAAATATTGGTACAACAGCATAAACGTTCCAGTGGAATACTCCATAAGTTAGTTCTAAGAATAAATGACAGGTACACATTCTTAATGCCACGAAGAATAATTCTTTAAACAACCTTCTAAAGAAGTGTTTGGTCGGGTAAATGATATTTAGGAGCAAGAAATACAAAAGGAATGTTGCAGTATAACAAGCATATGTAACAGCGATAATCGGCGCCATTTGATGAGCAAATGCAATCATCATCAAAGCCATCAATAAGGCATAACAAATAATCGCTGGTATAGCGTGGCAGAAGATAATGGTTTGAATTCTAAATGTATCTCTAAATGGTTTAAAATGACTTCTCGAATTATGATCTAAATATATTGTTTCAATTTCTAATGTATATAAAGGCGCTTGCATTAACTGGAAAGCCACCATTTGATTCATTTCATATTCGTAACGATTGCCTTTAATCTTGATTAAATCAGGAAGATATCTAATAGGGAAGCCACGAAGACCACATTGGTCATCTTGAATATATTGCTTTGTTAATAAAGAACGTGTAGTTTTGCTAAAGTCATTTCCAAAGCGACTTCTAAACGGGACATCTCTTCCAAAATGTCTAACGCCAAACACCAATTGATTTGTTTGCACTAATTTTTCATAGACTCTAACAATATCTTTTGTGCCGTGTTGTCCATCACCATCGGCGGTAATAACATATTTTGCGTCAGGATAAAGATTTAGTAGTTCTTTATAACCATATTTCATCGCAAAGCCTTTACCTTTGTTTTTGGCATAAGAAAGGTATTTAACTTTGTCTTTGATTACATCAAAAACGCGATCAAATTCTTCTCCAGAACCATCATTAACAACAAGAATTGGAAAATCTTCTTTCGTCAATTCGTCGACAACATTGATGAGCAAATCATCGGGTTCGTAACTAGGAATTAAGATAACAGCCTCTTTCATGTAGTGATAATTCTATATTATTTTGTTAAAAAAACAAATAATTAAAAAGCACCCGCGGGTGCTCAATAATCGATTGGTGGAGTCGAGGGTGTCGAAACCCTGTCCAGGGATGGCTCTTCAATAACGTCTACAGCTTAGACGATATTTATATTTAACATATTTTCGTATATCGACTCACTACAATATGCGAGACTTACCATATTTCGGAAACAATGAACAAGTCCACTATCATTTCCTATCCTTTTGGTATGACACCCTGACCAAGCGTGAAAGGCTAAAACCTTGGAGGATGCTCTGCCCGGCCCTTAGGGTCGGCCTCTATGTCGAGTGTGAACTATGCAGCGCAGAGTGCTTGAGCTCTAGGAGCTCTCATATAACTGTTGTCAGTTATTTTTGTTTTGATGATAACGTCATCACACGGCTGCAATTAGAGCCTAGCACATCTCTGTCGAATCCAATACGACCCCATTTGTGCTATAAGTAGCGCTATAAATATATCATTTTTCATATTGATTACAAACATAAAATTTGTAATATTTCAAAAATCATTTAAAGAGATATTTATTAAACTATTTGAAAAATAGGTCACGATAACATACAATAATCAAACGAACGGAAAAATTACTATGACAAACGAAACAAAAAGAACAATTAGAAATCTCTTCGGAAGTATTATCAAGAATGAATCCGCTATCGATGGGGCAAAAACCGCTCCTTGGTGGATTGCCATTATCTTATATATCGTCGGAAGCTTCTTACCAATTATTCCTATTATGGTAAATGCTAGCAAAACTTATGGCGCTTCCTTTGTGGCAAATGCCATCTATGGTTATGATCAAGCATTAACTTCCTGCGGTGTGCAAATGCAAGCCGAATCTTATGAACTTAAAGTTCAAAATCATGAATTAATCGCCAAAAAAGATGGAGTGGAATTAACTCAAACATGGGTTGAAACCGCTGACATGAACACCATCGCAACATATGATTCAGAAATTAACGGTGTTAAAACACGTTCTCTCAATGTCTATTATTCTGATAGACCAAGAAATGGTTCCACCAAAACAATCAATTCATTGATTAGCATGATTGAATCTGTGAAATACGCAATCAACACAAACGAAGTATATAATGCCGAAGTTCATGGTGATGTCGCAACATATGTTCCATCTTATTTGTTATTATTCAAGACTGGCTTATATTCCAAAATCTATAAAGTCGGAACCGCAACTGCTGGTTCATCCACATATACTGGATTTGACTGGAAACACACCAATGACTGCGATTTATTAGAAACAGTTATGACTGTGCAAAATGTCGAAGCCAATCCACTTGATGTTAACTATGTTAATGGAGTTATGAACAATTGGAGAACCGTCCTCAATAAAGCCTTCCAAACTCAAAAGACACAAAACTTCTGGTTCACATCTGGACTATATTATGGAATCTACTTAGTGCTCGGTGCATTTATGGGATTAATGATGTTCTTATTAACACGTGGTAAGAACAATCCAAATAGAGGTCTCAACTTCTTAGTAACATGGAAGATTGATGCTTGGATTACATTCACTCCTGCAGTGCTTGCGATGATCGTTGGATTCATCTGGAACGCTGCTGCCGGATTAGCGTTCATTGTCCTAATTGGATTAAGAACAATGTGGCTATCAATGAGACAGTTATCTCCAATGCAACAATAAAAAAATAACGGTTCTAAGAACCGTTTTTTTAATCCCCGTAATCTGAACCACGAGATTTGTCTTCAACAAATATTTGAAGTGGATCAGTGATATCAGTAATTTCTAAAAAGATAAAACCTTCAACTTCTGTCTGTGGGTTTTCAAAGTTTCCCACAAAGACGACTTTCTTATTTTTCTTTACGACTTCAATCATACGATTAATGATTCTTTGATATTCACTATCTTCGTGTCTATCTTTGAAACCTCTAAGCATCGTATAAAAGACTGGTTCAACATAAAATGTTTCCCCACTATCTAAAACATAGCAATTGCAAAATGGGTTGTTGCGGTCTTTAACTTGTTTATAGTCTTTAAATTCTTCGTAAATCATTTGTGATAAGTCTCGTTTCTATTAATCTTAAAAGCCCGATATATTTGCTCTAACAATATTAATCTAGTCATCTGATGAAGAAAAGTCATTTTGCTTAAAGAGATGCTATCATTACATCTATTTTTTAGTTCGTCGCTGAGACCATATGAACCACCGATGACAAAGGATATTTGCGAACCACCAATAACAAACTTATTCTCTAAAAACTCCGCAAATTCAAGACTATTTAGCTCTTTTTTGTTTAAATCAAGGCCAATCAGGTATTCATTTGATTTAAGAAGTTTGAGCACCTTTTGACCTTCTAAATCGATAGCTTTTTTAATCTCAGACTGATGTGGGTTTTCCACTATTGGTTCATCATTAACTTCAATGATTTCAATCTGAGAATATGGTCTTATGCGATTGATATATTCATTGATACCAGTTTTTAAATATTGTTCTTTGATTTTACCGATGGCATATATCTTAATCTTCATTGAGGTTGCCTCCTAATAAAGATTGATGTTGATTAGCGCATCTCACCAAATATTTATCAATATTAATACCAAAGTGTTTAAAGACTTTGTTATATGCTTCTAAAGCAAGTTCTGGAGTATTGGCTTCTTCAGATAAATGGGCTAACACTATTTCTTTAGTGTTGTTCCCGATAATCTCGCATGCCGCGATAGCGCTATCTTCGTTACATAAATGGCCAACATCAGAAAGAATTCTATTCTTTAATTCATAAGTTCTCTTCGTAGCTAAAAGCATCTTTATATCATGGTTGGATTCAATAACTAAATATGTCGGATTTTTTATTAAGGGAAGATTCTCTTCACAAAAGCATCCTGTATCAGTCATATAGACCATACTTTCATCTCCGGCTTTTATAAAAAAGCCGCATGGATTCTTCGCGTCGTGACTCACCATGATTGGTGTTATTTCCATATCGCCAATTTTAAAAGTTTGAAACATCTCTACGACATTCGCTAACGAAGGAAGAGTTCCTTTTAAACCATACATGATACTTGGTGATAAAAATCTAATACCGCTGATATGGTCGGAGTGGTCATGGGTAAATATAGCACCAGTTAAATCTTTTGGCTCTAAATTAACTTCTTGTAATCCTTCTTTAAGACGTTCAAAAGAAACCCCCATATCGATTAACACGGAGGTTTTCTTATAAATAACAACAGAAGTATTTCCTTTGGATCCACTAGAGATGATATTAAAGTGCATAATTAACTAATTGCAGTTGCATCCATTGTGTCAGCAATTTCTTTCATCTTTTCTTCCCATTCTTTTGGTGGAGTATCGAATCTACCAAATGCTTTATAGAAGAAGAGTGGGACGTTACCAGTTTGACCGTTTCTGTTCTTAGCAATAATGACATCAACATAAGAAGCATCACCCGGCATTTGTTCCGCTAACATTTGTTGTTGTTGACCATATGATAATTTCTTTCTTTCTTCATCACTTAAATCACTAATACGTTTATTAGCGTTTGGATTGTTTTTGGATTCTTTACCATAGTCTTCTCTATGTAACAACATAACGACGTCAGCGTCTTGTTCAATAGAACCACTATCACGCAAGTCGGATAGTTGCGGTTTACGATTTTGTTTTTCAACATCACGGGATAATTGTGATAATGCAATGATTGGAATTTTTAATTCCAAGGATAATTGTTTGAGAGCAAGAGAAATCTTACGGACTTCTTCTTGACGGGAATCGTTTCTTCCTTTTCCAGAAGTTTCCACTAAACCCAAGTAGTCAACAATGATCAAACCTAAATTAGGTTCTTTAGCTTGTAACTTACGGCTCTTAGCAATAATATCCATTAATTTATTACCTGGAGTGTCATCAATATATATTGGGGCGTTACCAACACGTTTGACAGCATCACCAAGTTTAATTCTTTGTTCACCAGTTAATTTGCCAGTACTTAAAACTTGAAGTGGAATATATGATTCACTGGCAATTAAACGTCTGACTAATAATTCACTAGACATTTCTAGTGAGAAAATAGCGACTGGGGTTTTGGCTCTGGTGGCCACACGATAAGCAAAGTTAAGCGCTAAAGCGGTTTTGCCAACGGCAGGACGGGCAGCAATGATGATAAGGTTAGAACGTTGGAAACCTTGAGTTCTTTTGTTAATACCTTCGTAACCAGTATTTAAACCAGTAACATCATCATCTTCGAGCTCTCTCACACTTTTAATGAGACCCTCAACCACAGGAGCTACTTCCTTGGTGGGCTTAAATTCAGAAATACGACGACGTTCAGTCGCATCTTTGATTTTCTCTTCACTCTTTAAAATGAAATCATTTACGTTTTCAATTTCTTCGGTGTGGTATTTTGCATCAATATCTCTGACCGCTAATAATAGTTTGCGTAAACAAGACTGATTATTAACGATAGCAATATAGTGATCTAAGTTAGCGAATGCCACCATAGAATCGCAGCATTCTTGTAAATATTCAACTCCCCCGATATTATCGAGTTCTTTCATGTTCATAAGTTCTTCGGTTGCGGTAAGTGTATCAACATTAACACCTCTTTCACGAAGTTGACTAATTGCACGATAAATTAATTGGTGTCTACCTTCGAAGAAATCATCTTCTTGTAAAGAAGAGAGAACAGTATATAAAGCATCCTTACTTAAAAGAGCACTTCCTAAAACAGCTTGTTCAGCTTGTTCATTATAAGGAAGATCTCCTCTAGCGCGTTTTGCAGTTTGTCCTTTATTGTAATTTGCCATATTATTTACCATCCTCTGAAATGTGAACGTTGATGGTACCAATAACACCTTTGAATAATTCGATACGTAATTTGTACATTCCGAATGAATCAAGAGGTCCTTTATCTAAAAACTTTCTTTTGTCGATTTGAATACCATGTGTTGAGAGTAAATTCTCTTCAACTTGCTTTAATGAAACGTTACCAAAGCATTTGCCGTTATTACCTGACTTAAGCTTAAATTCCAACACAATTTGCTGTAATTTTACACTAATTGAGCGGGCTTCTGCTTGATTTTTCTCAAAAAGCAGTCTTTCTTCTTCCTTTTGATTAGCCAAAACTTGAGAACTTCCTTTTGTCAGTTGAACAGCGAGTTTATTAGGAAACAAATAGTTATTCGCATAACCATCGGAGACATCAACTGTTTGGTCTTTTTTACCAAGCTTTTTTACATCTTTAAGTAAAATGACTTTCATAATTAATCCTCCGCTCCTTCAAACTTACGACTCTTCGCGTCAGCAGTAGCTTCGGCCAAATGTTTTTGTAATACGTTATAGACAGCTTCTTTAACATCTTCCATTCTATTGTTATCAAAGATAATCGCAGCACTGGTGAAGTGTCCACCACCACCTAATTTCTCAGCTAATAATTGCACGTTAATAGAACCATCACTACGGCAAGATACTTTTACTCTCTTGCTGCTAATATGACCACAGACAAAGCAAGCTTTGTTGCCTTTTAATGTCATACATAAGTTCGCGGCTTTAGAAATGGTCGCATCATCAATAATCTTATCTTCAGGAGCAAATGCACAAACAACGCCATAAGCTGGGTGTTCGAGATTACTGACTAATTCAGTAACTAAACTATATTCTTCATAGTCGTCTTTTAAGAAGTCATCAGCCATGGAGTTATCAGCGCCATATTCTTTTAGAATAGTAGAGGCTTCAAATGTTCTTAAACCGGTTGATTTACTCTTGAAGTGATTAGAGTCAAGGAAGATACCAGAAAGCATGATTGTCGCATAGATTGGAGGGATCTCAACACGTGGGTTGATAGAACAGAATTTAATAAATTCACTAATAATTTCACAAGCGGAGCTGGCTGCTGGATCGATATGGTTAAAGACAGGAGAGTCAATATATTCTTCACCACGTCTATGATGGTCGATAACCACGACTTTTGTGGACTTCTCTAAAAGTTTAGGAGCCATGACCATATCTGGAATATGAACATCAACAATGATTAATAATGTACTTGGATTGATTTGGTCAAATGCAGCGGATGGAGAAATCATAATGTCATCAATTTCTTCTTTCGAGAAAGAAGAAGTGAATGCCGCTCTAGTCTTATTTTCAGTGGCTTTTAAATCGATGACAACCTTACATTTTTTCTCTAATCTTGTACAAATAGATTTGATACCTAAACATGCACCTAAAGCATCCATGTCTAGATTTGTATGACCCATGACCAAAACGTTGGATGAAGATCTAATTAATGTAATTAAGGAGTCGGCTAAAACACGGTCCTTAACACGGTTTCTCTTTTCTTGAGCTTCGCTCTTACCACCATAGAATTCCATTTCACTACCATAGACAGCGACACACACTTGGTCACCACCACGAGACATAGCGATATCTAAGGCTTCATTAGCGAGTTCATTTAATTTATTAACATCAGGGAATTCTCTAGCGAGACCGATGGATAATGTTAATGGAATATCAGTACCTGCACTGACTTCTCTAACTTTATCAATGATTGAGAAGTGATCGGCGTGCATACGGCAGTAATTCTTATAGTTACATAACATGGAGTAACTATCGTCTTTGATACGTCTTAATAAGACACCATATTCTTTGGTGTATTCGAAAATCTTGTTCTTCACTTTTGTGGCAATATCGTTAAAGTCATCATCACCACGAACAACATCATCGTAGTTATCAATCATGAGAACACCAAGGACTGGTGCTTGTTCTTTGGAATAGTTAAAACTCTCTTCAAAATCAGTGATATCTTTAAAAATCCATAAGCCCGCTTCAATGAGTAATTTAACGTCATACGTACGGGAATTAACCACGATTTTGCAGTCTTTTTCGCCCGACATGTTAGACATATCTTTTAAAACAGCGAGCTCTGGTTGCCATTGCAAAATATTAGTATCAATGATATCGATGTGTCTGGTTTTAAATAAATCATTGGTCCATAAAACGTTATCTGTCTTATCGGTAACGGCAAGGCCAATCATCGCGAAGTTATATGCTTCTTGGACATCACTACCAATAACTTCAGCAGCGTGTAAATCAGTTTTGTGTCTTAAAGCAGCGATGGACATAGAAATAATCCATACATAAATACAATCGATAAAAACTAAAATCGCGGAACCTAATAAAACCCACTGTGGTTCAACTAGTTCTTTGAAGTTAAAGAGGTTGGTGAAATATAAAACCACAAAAGCGGCGATAACTGCGATTTCTAATAAAATTAGAATAAATGAAACTATTTTAATGCTTTTAATTCTTTTGCCCATAAACGGATACCGAGTCCATTATAAATGAAATTTAAAATTTTAGAAATACAAAATAGAGTATTTATAAAATTATAAAGGCGCACCATAACGATGCGCCAATAAACCGTTTAATTGTTCAAGTGTTTATATTCTATATTGATTAGGCCACTAATTCAAATATTTTAAAGCAATTAAATATCTTAAACTGCGTAGAATATTGTGTTCTTTTCAAAGGCGCCAAAGGCAAATCCAAAATTCAAAAACGCCGGGATATTTTTATAAGCCTTGAATGTCGATCTTTTAATGAAACTATCGATTGTTATATTTTCAATATATCCATAAGGATTATAAACGGTGATGTTGTCATTCTTGATATCAATACCAGTAATAAGGGAGAAATGCAATGTCCACTCCCCTTCGTATTCGGCTGCCCATTCAATCGCAACAGGACTATTATTCGATAAAGATACTTGTATCTCTTTTAATAAGGAATCGTTTTCCAAATAGTAATGTTTAACAAATTTAGTATCAGGGATAGATTTTTTTAATTCTTTTAAGAAACCTTCAGAACTAGATGTGGTTATACTTCCATGGTTCTTTTCACTTAGTTGATCTTCGCTAATCTTATTTCCATAGAAAGCAGACATCATCTCTATCGTTGCGTAACCACATGAAATATGTTGTTTTACTAATTCAACACCAGTGACTTCCGCTTTCTTGGAATATATTGGATTATCTTTTAGATAACTATAATTCTTATTTAGTGCCACTGTTCTAATTCCTAGTACCGCGAAAGGAACCGCTACTGCTAGGCCAAGGGTAGCCACTATGACAGATGGAATGATAATAAATCTCTTTTTCATTTTATTTCACCACCACATACATTAATTCATTGAAGTCTGGCATTGAGGGAGTTATACCTTCTTCAATTATTTCTAGATTAGCACTTTTAATTTCATCTTCAAATGTTTCAAAAGAAACCATACGACACGATGTCGCCGTCACTTCTACCTCGCCAGAAGGATGTTCTCTTTTTTCAATATTGAAAGCATTATTAATATTAGATTGAACTTCAATTTGTCCATTGCCCATTGAACAAATAAGTGCCACACCACCATCTAAAAGATGGTCACGGATAAATCTATAGAATAATCGGCGATCTTCATCAAGCACTAACATGTGAATAACCGCTACTGCATATATGAATTTATATTTCCCATTAAGTTCACCATTTAAACAATCTAATGTTTGAAAATGATTAGGAAACTTTGGCATTATTTTTTGACAATAATCAATAGCTTCTTTGGAAATATCGGTTGCTAAAAGATTGAAGCCTTTTTCTAATAATGGTCTTGCATCTCTTCCTTCACCACATCCAATTTCTAATACTTTGTCACTTGAATTAATCTTATATTTTTTAATCGTTTCTAAAACTATTGGTGTCGCAACATCGCTGGACCAACTAAATCCTTTTTTATGAATGGTTTTATACCTTTCTTCGTATGCTTCGTAATATTTCATATTAAGCCATTATTGAACGCACAACTTTTTCACAATCTTCGGCGTTCATAATTCTTGGTACTGGATAACCAGGATTACCTTCTTTAAGCGCTCGTTTTACAAGTGTTTTTATATCTTCTTCTTTGATAAAAT
>JBGULD010000003.1:0-21240 GCA_045114745.1 Bacilli bacterium | reverse complement strand
GAAAGCAAAACAATTTACTTTCAAGAGAATTTCTTCCTCCTACTATATAAATACGAACTTTTTGCGATTTTTGTCTCAAAAAAATTTTAAAGAAAATTAGAGACTATAAATAGTCTCATTTTTTATCTAACAAAGGATAAATATATTTCTTATCAATAATAAGATTAACTAGTATAATAATTTTTGCTTACGGGACGTAGCGCAGCTTGGTAGCGCACTTCCTTGGGGTGGAAGGGGTCGTGAGTTCAAATCTCATCGTTCCGACCAGTTAAAAAATAAGAAGGTATTTATTACCTTCTTTTCTTTTATAATAAATCAATTATTTCTTCATCATTATTCCCATCCGCAATGAAGACATTTTTGAAGAATTCATAGTCCTCTTTTTGTGGTAATTGGAAATCAGCGAAATATTCTTCTAAAACTTCCACGGGAACCGGGAAATCTCTTTCAAAGTTTTGTTTAATCACCACTTCTTTGGGAATATCAAATAAAACTAAATCCGCTTCATCAAATCTTTCTCTTAAATGTTTCACACTATTGATACGGAATTCGATGTTCCTATTTGTAGCGTCCAAAACAACAATACCTTTGGGATCAGCGCTATAAACACGTGCTAAATCATAAAACATCTTCCACATAAGTTCTTCTTCGGAAAGATTTCTTTGATTGCCAGTGACCATATCTCTTAAAGCATCAGAAGAAATGATATAGACATGTCCTTCTTTCTTTTTTCTTAAGAGTTTAGAGAAGTAGGATTTACCACTTCCTGGAACGCCAGATAATACGACTAGTTTTGACATAATTTTTTCTCTATTTAATTATATTAACAAAGCGATAATAAGAATTAAAGAAAAAAGCAGGATTTTAATCCTGCATCTTCTTAAAAATATTAAACTATTTTGCTCTTTCTTCTTCGAGCATTTTTTCCACTTCTTCTTTAGATAATGGACGATCTTTACTAACTTTTCTCATCACTTTCTTGATATCCGCTTTGACGGCTCTTAAAAGAGATTCTTGTTCTTTTCTCGCGGCGATTTTTCTTCTTGTCGCGTTTAAAAATGCTTCTGGAACATATGAAGAGATGATTTGTTTCCCTTCTCTCCATTGACGATAATAATAGGTATGGCCAGAGATTTGTTTTACTGAAATATAGCCAACCGGAAGGGCTTTAATGTTTTCTTCAATTTGTTCACGCTCATTCATTAATTCGAGGAGTAACTCGAGTTGTCTAACTTGCTTGTTCATATTGCTTAACCTACGAGATAAATATATAGCAATTCCTTTTTTATGGCAAGCAAAAAAACCACTTTTTCACGATTAATGACTCCGCTATCACTATTTTAATCGATAAGATGAGCCTTTTTTATAAATAAAATACCTAATAAATATAAAGAAAAAGGAGGATTTTAGAAACCCTCCTATTAATTGTTTTACGATTATAAACCGAACTTTTTGATTCTATCAAATCTATCTTTCGCGTATTTTTCACACTTAGTGAGTAATTCTTCAGCGTGTTCAGGATTGACGCGTGGAAGTTGAGAGAATCTGGTTTCAGTCATCACGAAGTCTCTTAATTTGCTGTAATCTGGTTCTTTGCAGTCAACAGTGAGTGGGACTTCTTTACGTGGATCGTATCTGAAGATTGGGAAATAACCACATTCCACAGCAAGTCTTTCTTGTCTCATGGAGTTGGCTAATCCACCTTTGATACCATGGTTCGCACATGGTGCGTAACAGATAACCACGGATGGACCATCGTAGCTTTCAGCTTCTTTCAAAGCTTTAATCGCGGCGACTGGGTTAGCACCTAAAGCGATTTGAGCAACATAGACATTGCCATAGCTCATCGCGATGAGGGCTAAGTTCTTCTTCGCTGTGGTCTTACCAGAAGCGGTAAATTTGGCGATAGAACCAGTTTGAGATGATTTAGAAGATTGACCGCCGGTATTGGAATAGACTTCAGTATCTAAGACTAAGATGTTTACATCTTCTTCGTTAGCGATAACGTGATCTAATCCACCATAACCGATATCATAGCTCCAACCATCACCACCGATAATCCAAATGGATTTGTCTTGTAAGTCTCTTTCATAAGCGAGGACTTCTTTGACTTCTTGATCTTTGCTAGCTCTCACTAAGTCAGCGAGTTTCTTGACGATTGGTCTAACCGCATTTCTATTCTTGATATTAGCGAAGTAAGCATCAATGGTTTCCATTAATTCTGGTTCGACGCCTCTTTCTTTCGCTGCGGATAAGATTTCAATAATCATCTTTAATTTCGCATCGGTGGCAATTCTCATACCATAACCGAATTCAGCATTGTCTTCGAATAAGGAGTTAGCCCAGGCGACACCTTGACCTTCTTTATCGGTACAGAATGGAGTTAATGGAGTAGAACCACTATAGATGGAGGAACAGCCAGTGGCATTAGCCACTAACATGTCTTTACCAAATAATTGAGAAACTAATCTATAATATGGAGTTTCGCCACAGCCCGCACAAGCACCACTGACTTCCATATAAGGCATTAAGTAAGAAACACCTAAGACGGAATCGAGCATTGGAGCTGGTAATGCATCGGCTTTATAAGAAACATGTTTGAATAAGTAATCGGCCGCTTCTTCTTGTGGGAATTGAGATTTAGCTTCCACCATTTCAAGAGCAACCTTGCCGGTCTTATTCGCGTTACATTCCATAACACATAATCCACAACCGACACAGTTACGTGGAGAAACTTGTAAGCGGTATTTTAAGCCTTTAGCTTTGAGCATTGGAAGTTTAGCTTCCGCGACTTCTTTAGCGAGTTCAGGAGCTTTCGCTAATTCTTCATCATTAAGTAAGAATGGTCTAATTGTGGCGTGTGGACAGACAAAGGCACAGTTATTACATTGAATACATGCTTCTGGATGCCATAATGGGACTCTATCAGCGATACTTCTCTTTTCTCTAAAGGTGATATCGTTTTGCATTGTGCCATCTAATAATTCACCTTCGATGAATTTACTAACTGGTAAATCATCACCATTTAAGTTACCGATAACTGCAACATAGTGATCGAAGTAATCATCACCAGTTAATTTGACTTCGGCTTTTGGTGAGAGTTTTTCCCATTCTGGGTCAACTTTCACTTCTCTTAAGCCTTCGGTACCTGCATCAATAGCTTTCCAGTTAAGTTCAACGATATCTTGACCTTTCTTGGCGTAGCTCTTTTCCGCAAATTTCTTCATCCATTTGTTAGCTTCGCTATATTCCATGATTTGTGGATTCAAATAGAAGAATGAAGCTTGGAGAATGGTATTTGTATGACGTCCCATACCAATTTCCGCCGCAATCTTGTTAGCGTCGATGACGTAGAATTTGGCTTTCTTTGTGGCTAATTGATATTTGACGCGGTTTGGCATGTTCTTCACTAATGTGGCATCGTCCATATCAGTGTTGAGCAAGAATGTGCCGCCTTCTTTTAAGTTCTTAATCATATCAAACTTAAAGAGATAGGTATCTAATGAGCAGGACACGAAGTCTGCGTTTTGGACATAATATGTAGAACGGATTGGGGATTTACCGAATCTTAAGTGAGAACGTGTAACGCCACCCGCTTTACGTGAATCATAGGCGAAATATGCTTGTGCATATTGATGTGTCGCATCACCAATGATCTTAATGGAAGATTTGTTCGCAGAGACTGTACCATCACTACCTAAACCATAGAATAAGCAGGAAGTATAATCACCTTTGACATGGTATTTTTCATCAACTGGGATGCTGAGATGTGTGACATCATCATTAATGGAAACTGTGAAACTATTCCAGCGTTTGTCCGCTTTCAAGAAATCGAATACAGCTTTCATATCTTTTGGTTGAGTATCTTTGCTTGATAAACCGTAACGGCCACCTAAGACTTCGATATCTAAACCAGCTTCTTTAATGACGGAAGCAACATCTTCATATAATGGTTCGCCAGCGGCACCTAATTCTTTGGTTCTATCTAAAACAGCGATTTGTTTGACGGATTTTGGTAAGACCTTTAATAAGTGCTTCGCGGAGAATGGGCGATATAAGTGAACTTTCACTAAGCCAACTTTTTCACCTTTTTCTCTTAAATCATCGATAACTTCACAAACGGTTTCTGTAACAGAACCCATGGCGAGGATGATTCTATCGGCATTTGGATCACCATAATAGGTAAATGGTGCATATGTTCTGCCGGTTAATTTGGAAGCTGCTTCGAAATATTTGCAAGCCACTTCCACGACTTCGTCAGCCTTCTTGTTTTGGGCTTCTCTACCTTGGAAATAAATATCATCGTTTTCGGCACCACCGCGTGTGACTGGGTGAGTGTGTGGGTTTAAGGCTCTACTTCTAAAGAGTTCAACCTTATCCATTGGTAATAATTTCTTCCATTCGGCATCATCGACGAATTCAACGTTTTGAATTTCGTGAGATGTTCTGAAACCATCGAAGAAGTGACAGACTGGATATTGAGCGTCAATTGCCACTAAGTGGGAGACGTTTGTTAAATCAGCGATTTCTTGAACACTATGTGAACAAATCATCGCGATACCTGTTTGTCTAATTGCGTAAATGTCTTGATGATCACCAAAGATAGATAAGCTACGTGTGGTTAAGCTTCTAGCAGAGACATGTAAAACTGCTGGTAAACATTCACCGACCCACTTATAAATGTTTGGAATCATTAAGAGTAAGCCTTGAGAGGCTGTGTATGTAGCGGCTAATCCACCACCTTGTAATACACCATGAACTGCACCGGCAGCGCCTGCTTCGGATTGCATTTCACTGACTTTAACTACAGAACCAAAGAAGTTCTTTCTTTTTTGGGATGCATAGACATCGATATTTTCCGCCATTGGGGAGGAAGGAGTAATTGGGTAGATGCCTGCAACTTCAATGTAGTTATAGGAACCTAATGCTGCAGCAGTATTACCATCAACTGAGAGCATGGTTTTCTTAATTTCTTCCATAAATTAAAAATTTCCTTTCGTTATAACCGTTTATATTATATGCGTACGCAATACGTGTTCGCAATAATGAATGAAAAAAGGACATAAATCATCGTTAAAATTATTTATAATTTATTGCGCTTATAGTTTTGCGCATATATAATTTAAATAGAAAGGTCGTCCATGGAAACTCTAAAACAAATAAGAAAAAAGACTGGTTTAACCCAAGTCCAAGCCGCTAGATTAGTGGGTGTTTCACGTCGTACATTTCAGACATACGAAGAGAAGGGTAGGCTGAATAAATCGTACGACAAGATTCTAAACAAGTTAAAAGAGTTGGGTCTTAAAGATGAGAACCCCACTATTTTAAATGTTCGTTGCATCACTAACAAAGCAAGTGAAATATTTGCAAAATACCATCAAGTAAAGTGCGCTTATTTGTTTGGTAGTTATGCAAGAGGCGAAGCGACACCGGAAAGTGACGTCGACATTTTAGTCGTTGCTCCTGAATTAGAGGGGTTAGATTTTTCAGGTCTCCATCATGATTTAAGGAAAAACTTTAAAAAGGATGTTGATTTAGTGAATCACACCACTTTATTAAAAAGTGAAAAAATGCTTCGCGATATCTTGATACAAGGAGTTAAAATTTATGGACAAAGAATTAGTTAGTTTAAGAATTGATGAAATTATCAAACACATCGATTTAGCAACATCTGATTTAAAAGATGTTAAACTAGAGAATTTCATAGGCACCTCTTTATTAGCAAGAGCAACAGCGTTTTCCTTGGAACAGATTTGTGAACATGTTTCAAAAATAAGAAAATATTTTGATAAGCAATATCCAATTATTCCTTGGGATAATATCTATGATATGCGTATCATATTAGCGCATATGTATGTGATGGTTGATTGTGACATAGTATACAAAACTGTAAAAAAAGACCTTCCACCACTAAAAGAAAACTTGCTAAAAATAAAGTCTGAATTATAAGAACTAAAAAAATGGACCTTGCGCACTATAAGTGGTCCGTTTTTTTATTATTTCTTCGCTTTTCTATTTGCGAGTTCTTCACTAATTAATCTCTTTAATATTTTTAAATCTTTATCAGACAAATTAACGTTTCTATCAATCATTCCACCATAGGTGAGTTTCTTATAAATGAAATCGAAATAGTTTTCATAAGCATCAATTTCATCTTTCTTCACCATCACTGGTTTTGGAACAGGGGCTCTTTTACTTTCTTTATCTTCAATGAACTTTTTCATCGCTGGAACAAGTTCCAAAAGATTATATTCATAATCCATCATAATCATTGGATCAAAAAATGATAAATTCTCATTAATTACTTCTGGATAAATACCAATAATACGAGAAAGTCTTTCGGCAGTAATATATTTGGCCTTTGGAAGTTTGGCCATGCCTTGTAAATATTTCTTTAATTCTTTGACATTAGGTTCTTTCATAGTAAGCACCCCTATTTATATTTATTATATAACAAACTTGATCTATATAAAAAAGCGGGATTGCCCCGCTTATATAATTAGTGAGTTAATTAGGCATCAACAAGAGTAACAACCATTGTTTTGATTCTTACTTGGCAAGCACTGCATGTGATTGTTACTGAACTTCCGTTAATTCCTTCAACATCGGATTGACCATCAGCGCCTTCATCAACTGTGTGAATATTCCATGTGCCAACTGATAATGGTTCGGTACCTTTAAAACTGTATTGATCTTTTGTTTCTTTTCCAAAGTTTTGAGTTAAGAAATAAATCTTTGAAATCTTAACATTTGTGGCTTCAACGCTGACAACAATTTGAGAATTTTTGTAGCATCTAACTGGATTGTATTTAGCAACATTTGTTGTTGAGCTGGCTTTATTGTTAGCAAATGTAACTCCACCTTTTTGATAGACTTGTGAATTACTGTCTTGGCTGACAAAATCTGTTGGTTGGGTCATATCAAATGTGACATCACCTGCGACGACGGCCGGAACGCTTGGCGTTGTATCGCTGCTACCTGGATTGGTTTGGCTATTAGTTTTCTTACCACAACCCGTCAATATCAAGGCAGCAGAAATGAATAACATAGGAATTAATTTTTTGATCATATTAAATTTCTCCTCATATATGAAAATATTCTATATTAAGAACGATCTTTTGTAAACAAAAACACAGCGTTTCCACTGTGTTAGATGCGGATTGGTGATCCCTAAGGGATTCGAACCTTTGACCCACTGATTAAGAGTCAGTTGCTCTACCAGCTGAGCTAAGGGACCATTTCGCGCTAGATAATAATATATTAACGGTTTCTTTTTTTCAACATTAAAGAAATATTTGTTAATACTCGAAAACAACGCGTTTAAGAGACAAAAATCAAGAAAACGATAAAATATTCAAAAATGAGGTTAAAAGTTATTTATAGTAGTTATAAAACTCGCTATCGAAGAATTTAATATCTTTTTCCGCATCGCGACTGACAATTTCTTCCGTGCCTTTTTTGTAATAGTCTTTATTTCTACCCGCACCCGAGATGGATAAATCACCGACACCATCAGTGGTTATTGTTAAATCGCCATTGATTCCGTTCCAGTAGAAATTCTCGCAAGTTTGTTTAATTCTTCTCACTGTTGATTTATTGGGGTGGTTTAATTGACCATCTCCACTACCAAGAGCAACTTGATGAGGAACGCACACTTCATCAATCATCGCTGAAGAAGTGAATATTGTATTTGGCTTGCACCAATCAAGGAAATTAAATCCCATAGAAGAGGAAGAACAATGATGTGTTCCTTTTAATAAGACTTTTTTATTCTTATCATTGAACAATTTTGCGTGGTTTTTAGCAATGGAAGATTCAGCAAGACTGCTATCGGAATCTCCACACATAATAATGTTCCAATATTTATATTCCAAGCAGAATGATACTGACGTGGTATTTGGGTTATCAGAAGAACATTTAGAATTTGGAAATGTCTCATCTTGTCCGAAATAATAATCATTTTGTAGCCATCTAATTGCAAAATTGTTTTGTTTATCAATCTCTAAGACTTTATTGGCCTTTAATTCTTCTTTGATGCCGTTATATTTCGCGCCAGCGACAACCATGCTGGTTCTTTTATTAACGTATCTTTGGACATATGTTGAATTATTAATCTTATCGTTTCCGTCGGTATCAAATGTGTAACCATAATCAACGACTTTATTAATTTTGAATCCAGTTAATGCATCATTAATGATGCCACCGATATGATCGCCATGTGGATGAGTAACCACTAATAAGTCGATAGTTTTATCTGTTACTTTCTTACTTAAAACACTTTTTACATGTTCGGCATCTTTTTCACTGCCGGCATCTACTAAGATGTCATAACCATTTAATTGTATTAATGTTGCATCGCCATATTCATCACACATTTCAATAGATGTGATGGTCAAAGGATCACCTGCTACATAATTGGTTTGTTTATTACAACCAGTTAAAACCAAAGTAGATAATAGACCCACTAAGAATAATGTCTTTTTAATCATAAATATGTCCTCAAAAATATTATATCGGATTTAAAAGGACATAAAAAGAGCGACCCGAAGGCCGCTCTAGTGTTTTTTTAGAAATAATTAGAGGTCGTATTCAATTGTGATAGAGGTCACGTAGAATGCGCCACTTGTGGAGTTGTGGTGATAAACTGCGAAATATGTATCTCCATCATTTAATGGTTCGAGTTCATATTCATATTTCTTATCAACATATTGCATAGATGTGCCACCAGAAGTGATGCCATCCATCTTAGCAGTGCCTGTCTTGTAGAAGAATAAGTCTTTACCAGCAGTTGAAGCAGTCATAGCAGTGTGCAATGTGATAACAATCTTTTTAATTGCAACTGGGAACGCTGTGGTGTTGGCAATGTAGTTAGAGGTTTTATTGTTGAATTGGAAACATTGATTGTCAGCATTACCATTGATTTGATTGTACTTAAATGTAACGCCACCAATTTCTTTTTCACCATGTCCGTTATTATAGGAAATTGAGGATGTACCTAATCCCATTAAGTTTTTAGCGTTGAGGACCACTTTCGCAGCTTGGGCAACGGTAACGACAACGGTCTTTGTGACAGCTGGGTTGCTCCATAATGCACCAGTGACTGTGTATTGTGCGCCAACAGCAGCGTTAGCATCGGCTTTTAATAAACCACTTTCGGTAATGGTGACTTTATCGGCAGCAGCGGCACCAACTGGGGTGACTGACCAAACAACACCATCACGTTTGCCAGCATCAAATGTTGCGGCCATTTGTTTTTGATCGGCTTGTTCTAATGAGAAGTTTTCACTTGGAACAAGTGTTAAATCTGTTGAGTGTTGATATTCAGCAACTTTTTCAAGTCTTGGAGCTGGATCGCCAGCGGCTTGAACTTGATAAACTTTTGCGCCAGCACTTGTATAGGTGATTTCACCAATACCAGAGATGACAACTTGAACATCTTTCATTGAATCTTCTGTAGCAAAGACGTAGGACCATTCATTGCTGGTTGATGTATCTGCGACACCATTGCCTTTGAATCCTTCATCTTTGGCACCTAACCACATTTCAGCCCATTTATGGTTTTCGAAATCGCATGCTGAGTTAGAGGCAACAGCGCCACCAACATAAAGTGCTTGTTTGGTTGGGTTTTGAACTTCAATAACATCTTGAGCTTGTTCAACTGTTAATGGTTGTTCAACTGTACCATAGTTAAGTTTGACAACTGTGAGTTCTAATTCAGCAACGACTTGACCACGAGTGGCTTTAAGTGTAGCTTTACTACCATCAACTGCATCAGCAGCAACGGTGACTAAACCAGTGGCGTTAACTTGGACTTTATCGTTACCAGTAACGGACCAGACTAATTCGCCTTCAGTACCATCTGGGAAACCAGCAGAATATTGGACTGAATCGCCAGTAGCGATGCGGCTTGGACCCATGATTGTGGCCACGTTCAAGGTTAAGAATTGGAAGACAAAGTCATTCTTGACTTGAGAGATATCACAGCCAGAAATTGTTGTCCATGCGGCATATGTTCCCGGGAAATATGTCTTGTTATCGGATAATTTTCTTGTGATTGTTCTATGTTCTTCATTCCATTGCCAAATACAAGTATCGCCTTTAGAATCGGAGCTACCAAATCTATGGTTGTCGCCCATACTTAAATACTTTGTTTCAGCAGCAACGGTGAAGCTGACATAATAATTGCCATCACCTTCGGCTTCTTCGAAACGAACTTTTGCAGCTTTTGAATAATCATCTGTGGTTTCGCCACGAGGATAATCTTCGAATGTGCCTTTGAAGAATAGACGTTTGGCAAGATTGGCTTGGAAAGCGCCAAAGACAAAGTCTTTTTCTAATACAGGTTGTTTCGCAGCTAAGAATGCTGGAGTTGTAACCTTGACAGTACATGTGTCTGTCTTTGTTTGATCTGCATTAGCTTTTGCTGTAATAACGGCTTCACCTTTTTCAATAGCAGTAACGGTACCACTTGCATTGACGGAAGCAACCGCTGGATTACTGGATGACCAGATAACATCTTTGTCGAGAACAGTAATTGGCTTAATGGTCGCGGTTAATTGAGCCGTTTGTTCCATTTCCAAATCTAGTGTTTTAGGAGTAACTGTGATGCTTTCGACAGCAACAGTTGTGTCTTCACTACTAGTTGGTGTACTTGATGGTGTTGTTTTTTTATTACAACCAGCAAGGACCATGGCTAAAGCAGGTAATAAGAGTAAAATTTTCTTATTCATGTTTTTCTCCTTTGCTTTATAAGCATTTTAATTATAGCATTTAGGTCTTTCTTTTGCACAAAAAATTATATTTTTTATATGTCGTTTTCAATGGTTTTACCTAATGCATTTTGAACAAGAAAAAAGGGATACATAGTATCCCCTTTTAGTTTTTTAACCTATTAGTTTATTTCAGTTAAATAATTATATGAAGAGTAGTTGTTGCCTAATTGGATTTGGAATTTGTCATAGTATCTGACTAAATAGCCAACAACTCTCCATGTATGACCGACAGGTGAATGTGCACCATCAACGTCACTTCTTTCTGGAGTGATTGGGTGTTCTGGATCTTGATCGTGAGCCCAGTCAGCATAATTGACGAATGGAGCAAGTGATGTATCGACACGAATATTCATGAAGATATCACCATTCTTACCAGCACATTTTGCATAGACTGTGTAAGATGTAGAACCGGATGTTGGATTGTACCAATAAGAACCGGAACCACCTGATGATTCATCGTCGTCATCTGTAGAAGCGTTGACGGCACGAATCTTTAGATCAACTGTAACCCATTGACCAGCATATGGTAATAAATCTGTATATTTACAATCATCATTACCCTTTGTGGTATCGATATCTTCAACTGGAAGTTCGATTGGAGCGACACTTTGATTCAAATCATCATAAGTGACATTACCATTAGTCGCATAGACGTGTGACCAAGTAAGACCATCTTTATATTTATCAAAGGTATCAGGTTTAATAATTCTTAAGGCTTTTTTACCTGTTGTACCAGCTTGAATATCGGATAATTGAATGTTTCCGGAATATTTTGTCGCGCGGCAATAGAATCTAATGATTAAGCCAATACCAGTGCCATCCATTTCATAGGATGCTGATGCCGCTTGAAGTGTGGAACATAAGGCACTACCGAAACCGGCATAACCATATGTACCCGCTAAACGAGCACTATCGCCTTCCTCGGTGTATTGTTCTTCATCAATAAGAACATCTCTTAAGTATAAGTTATCACCTTGGATACCAACAACGAGCGCGGTAACGATTAATTGTTTACCAGAACCACCTTCATCGGAAATACCGATGTCATCGTAGTGTTTTTGAATACCCCAAATCGAATATTCATATGTTTGGGTGGTATAGTCAAATCCTGGGTCTGTTGCGCCGAAGACACGATAACCACATGATTCCGCGAAAGCGTGTGCTTTTTCGAAATATTCACGATAGTTACACATTTGACTATCTAAGAATAATTGGTTTCTAGAATAAGCTTGTTCGACTAATTCGAGATTTATACATCTCCATTTGTCGTTAACAGTTTTACGATACCAAACGAAGGCTAACCAACGGTTACCAGAGGAGTCTCTGACACCATGAACATCAGGATCGGTAATTAAAGCGATATTGCACACTAATTTGCCAGTCGCGGCTGTTTGTTCATCAGCGTTAGCTTGCGCTTCTTCTAATTGGTGTTTGGTGAATAAGGAAGCCTTTTTGCCCCATGGTTCAACTTTAGCGGTTGATTCTGGAGTATTGACACCTAAGAAACGCGTTTTGATGGTAATTGGTTTGTTGCTACCTTCTTCCACATATCCTTCTTGGACGAAGTTTGCGGTATCACCATCAGTGCAGCTTCTTAAAGTCACATAACCATAATGGTCATATGTCTTTGGGTCTTCTGATGTAGAAGCAAATCTTTTACCTTCCAAAGAACCTGCTTGTGCAAATTCCATAGAATCGGTATATGGAGTCGCAGCTAATTCATCGCCTAAATTGGCGACACATTTTGGAGTATTGTTGCCTTTACAACCGACTAATAACATCGATGCAGCGGCAAGGAATATTACCAATTTATTTTTCATTATATAGTCTCCTTTCCGAGATTAGTGTTTGATGTAGTCTGGAATAGCTTGTAAGACTTTATCAATGGCCTCTTGTGGAGTGAGTTTATCAATGAATAAATATTTTGGAGCATTCGCAACTTCAGTACGAATGGAAGCACTTCCTGGGAATGGTTGATCGACGAATTTTGTCCATTTCTCGCTTTCTTTAACATAAGTATCTATGTTAACTTGAGCGGTTTGTGCTTTGATCTTTTCAGTTGTAGAAGAGATGGCACCAACACCGTTTAACCATGTCTTATAATCGGTGTAATCTTCGTCATCATAATCCTTCCAAAGTCCACCATTTTCGGCGTATGGACATGATGGATAATAACCAGTCATGGCACAGATATAACCGTTAGCGTATTTGGTTAAGAATTTTAATAACATCCATGAAGCTAATCTTTCTTCACGTGAACCTTTATCTAATAAGGCCAAGTTTGCACCTTGAGAAATAACGTATTTCTTGTCAGCGCTGAAATATGGAACTGGGGCGGCCTTAATGTTGAAGGCGTTACCAGTTGGGGCGTCATTACTAACACCAGCACTACTACCGAGTGTCATGACGGTCTTTTGGGCTTTAAATGGGTTGGAACCATATTTGGCTTCTTCCCAATCGGCTGGAATGCCGAATGTATGATTCTTATATAAATCATTTAATTTATTTAAAGCGGTAATTGTTTCTTGTGAATTGAAGCCCACGTATCCGTGTTTATCTTCTTTATCATAATAAGTATATGTACCACCGTTTTGACGGATGGAAGTAATGAATAAGTTGGCTTGTGAGTCATAAGAGAATGGTTTGAAGCTGTTGACATGTGTGGTATCAGCATCATTCCATTTACTGATTGTGGAAAGATTTAAGACGATATTCTTTTGATCGGATGGTGCACTAGCACTAACGGAACCATCTTTTAAAAGATATTTTCCATAGACGCCTTTTGTATCTAACATGTTCAAAATGGCGGTTCCGACAGAATCAACTTCCTCATATGTTCTTGGAACGAAAATGCTGTCTTTTAAGTCGTTTTGTCCAGCACACCAATCAAAGAATGTGCTGTTATAAATCAACACTTCGGTTGATTTGTTGAATGGAACACCTAATGTGTAACCCTTACCATTACTATCAAATTCGATAGATTGATTTTCGACCATGTAGTCAGCGTAAAAGTCTTCCATTTTGAAGGATTCGCCTTCTGGTTCAAAGACACTCTTCACATCGTTTTCGAAGTAATAATCTAAACGAACGATAATGTCTTGATTAACATAGGTCGCAAAGTGGTCAGGATAACCGATGATTAAGTTCGGGAATTGACCAGATGTCGCGGATAATTGAGCAGCGTTTAAAACGTTGTCATATGAACCTTTAGATTCATATCTGACTTTGACACCTGTCATCTTGGTGAATTCTTCAAGAAGTGGTTCGACAACATCGTTAATGTTGCTACCAAATCCGGTCCAGAACTCAATTTCTGTGCCATTGACATCAGCGTTGAAGTCGATGTCATAGGCGAATTTGTTTCTCCAGCTTGATTTACAGGCTGTTGCACTAAGTGCAATACCTGCTAGCATGCTAGCAGAAACCAAGGATGTGATAATCTTGCTAGATTTCATAGAAGTCCTCCTTAATGACCTTTTCTAACGTAGTCAGCTAAGATAACGTAAGCGGCATCTAAGATTGATTGATCGTCTGGTAATTCAGCGGTTGGGAATAAGATTTGGGTTGGAATATTAGTAGCAGCAGCTCTAATAGCGGATGATCCTTGGAAACCTGGATCGACGAATCTGACCCAACCTAAGGAAGCGTTACCATATTGAACGGTGTTAATAATGGCAGCGTCTTGTTGTAATTTTTCACCAGCACCGAAAGCTTTTTCTAAGTATTCTTGATAATCGGTGGAGTTTGTAGCGGCCTTACATGTTGGGAAATAGCCTGTTTCAGCGGCGAAACGACCGTTGACTTGTTGTGATAAGTAGACCATTAATTTCCAGGCTGCAACTTTCTCTTTATCACTACCTCTATTGAATAAAGCGAGGTTTGTACCTTGAGAGATAACGTATTTGTGTTCTGGTAATTTTTCGTTTTGTGGGACTGGAGCCGCTTTGACAGCGAAGCTACCAATGGAGTTGGAGACACCAGCGGTGCTACCAACGTTGAGTAAGGATTGATATTTCTTAAATCCATCGGAGCAATATAATGGTTTGCCATCGAAGGAAGCAGGAATACCGACAATGCCGTTTTCGCTTAAGTCTCTTAACATAGCCATGGCTTCTAAAGTCTTTTCTTTATAGGCCTTGTCGTTAAACGCGACATAACCAACACCGGTTTTTGTCTTATCGATTTCTGTATATGTACCACCAAATTGTCTCACTAATGTGATGAATAAGTTTGCGGTGGAGTCATAAGAGAAGAAATGGAATTTGTCTGCAGAAGGAACATCTTTTCCGTTAAAGACGACAGTAACGCCTGGTAAACCTGGATCAGCTTCATAAACGTTACCATTGGAATATAATGCTTTGCCATAAACGCCTTTTTCAGCGAAATAGGCTTTCACTGCTAAACCAACAGATTTGACTTCCGCCCAGGTTTTTGGAACGAAAATCTTATCTTTTAATGAATCTTGTGTTTTGACCCAATCAAAGAATTGAGCGTTATAGACCATAACTTCACTGGATTTGTTGAATGGTAAGCCTAAGACATAGCCTTTACCACTATTATCAAATTCGAGTGTTTCGTTTTCTGGTGTGTAATCTTTATAGAAATCATCATAATTCATTAATCTAATTCCATCAGCGTCGACATCGAAACCTTCTTCGTCTTTGCCGGCAACTGTACGATTGCCGTCATTTTTAAGAAGACCATCTAAACGCATTTGAATGTTACTGTTAATGTAACCAGCAAAGTGATCTGGATAACCAACAGCGACGTGGGCGTATTCACCAGAGGTTGCTGCTAAGGTGATGGCGTTTTGTAAGTTGTCATAACCGCCTTTGGCTTCATAGTGAACTGTAATACCTGTTTTGGCGGAGAATTCTTCAAGAATTGGTTCTAGGTGGGAGTTAACACTTTGGCCAAATCCTGTCCACATCATAATTTCAGCACCATGAGTATCGATATTGACATCGAGTTTATCGGTATCAGGTGAACCGAGTTTTTGACCACATCCGGCTAAGCTAACGATAGAGAGCAAAGCCACAGGGGCGAAAATTGATAAAGCTTTTGTTTTTTTCATAAAAGTATCCTTTCTTTATCCTTTAATACCCGAACGGGAAACACCGCGCATAATATATTTTCTAAAGATTAAGAAGAATATAAAGAGCGGAATTGTTGCAAATAATGAGCCAGTCACTTTAGCAGGATCATCAGAAGCAAATTCTGTAGATTGGAACTTAGCCATCAAACCATTGGAAACTAAGTGCATATCATGTTGATTCTTACCGAATAACCATGGGTGTTTGCCTGAAGCAACCAATTGTGGCCAAATGTAAGCATTCCATGCACCCATTAATGAAAGAATCATAATGGTGACGATTGTTGGCATGGCGATTGGAATCATACATTTCCATAAGTATTGGAAGTGTCCATAACCATCAACTTTGGCCGCTAAGAAGAGTTCATTAGGGATTTGTTGGAATGTTTGTCTTAAATAGAAGATATAGAAGACGCTCACGCCATGGACGAAAATCAAGGCGGCGAATGTATCTTTCCAGTTTAAGGACATTGTGGTTTGGAAGTTTGTAATCATCATCATTTCACCAGGAATCATCATGGTGCCGAGTAAGATTGTAAAGATTAAATCTTTACCTTTGAAGTTAACTCTTGCGAATGCAAAGGCAGCCATAACGGATGTAATGACGGTGAATGCTGTTGAAACAACCGCGGTATAAATGGTATTTAAGTAGAATAATCCGAAGTCACCGGATTTACCCATAACCTTACCGTATTGTTCAAATGAGAAGTTGCTAGAAGTTAATAATAAGTTTAATTGACCATTAGTAACTTCGAGATTATACGCATCTGTAGATTTGAAGGATGTGATAATCATGTAGTAGAAAGGAATAACAATGAATAAGCCCATCAATGTAAGGAAGCCATAAAGAAGCACTTGGGTGATGATTCTTTGTGCCTTATAGCGTCTCATCTGAGCTTCACTAGCAAAATATACAGCATGTTCAGCCATAACTTATTCTCCTTTCTAATAGTGCACTCTGTTCTTGCTTACAGCAAATTGAACGAGAGTGAGTAATAAGATAACAATTAACAAGATAACAGAACCAGCGGCCGCTCTACCTAAAGCGGATGCGGAGTTGTCTTGCATATATTTGTAAATAAAGCCGACGATAGTAATCCATTTTGTACCGTCAGTACCACCAAAGTTAATTGGACCGGCACCAAATAAGGAGATGATCTGTGAATAGGATTTCGCAGCACCGATAAATGATGTAACGGTAATGTATAAGATTTGTGGTGATAATAATGGAACTGTAATACGACGGAAGATTGTCACTTTTGACGCACCATCGATTCTTGCGGCATCGTAATATTGCTTATCGATTGTGGATAGACCACTCATAAAGACGAGGATCTTAAAGGCAATACCATTCCAAATGGAATAAATAACGATAACGAAGAACATGCTCCATTTGCTCGCGGAAACGCCTAACCAGTTAACTGGATTGACGCCAAACCAACCGAGCATCGTGTTGAACAGGCCTCCGGCTCCGGCCGAGAACATAACGTTAAAGACCATACCTAAGGCGATTGCATTTGTAACGTATGGGAGGAAGAAGACTGTTTGATAGAAGCCTTGTAATGGTTTAATCGCATGTAAACAAACAGCGAGGATTAAACCGACTAAAATTGTCAAAGGAACTTCGACAATGACGATGAGTCCAGTATTACCCATAGCTTGCCAGAATAATGGATCCTTGAAAACTTTAACATAGTTATCAAAGCCGAATGATTGTACCACCGAACTTCTGCTATTGGATTGTGAGGCGATAAAGTTAACTAACGCTAAGGATGAGTTACTACCACCGACCCAATAGAAGTTGTTGATGAAGGAAATCATGAATGAGTTTATGATTGGATAAATCATAAAGACAATCAAGAAGATTAAAGCTGGAATTAAAGCAATCCAACCTTTAACCCATTCCGGCATGATCCACTTATGCTGTTTGACATCCATGTAACCTTTTTTAGTTACAGCGTCAAGATAAGGGGTACTTAAAACCGCACTACCGCTGGCATTAACGACGACTTCTTCTTTCCTTTCTAAATTATTTGCCATAAATATTAACCAAATAACCTAAGTTATTTAATCCTTTCTCCAGATTCTTCAAAGACATAGAAGCGTTTTGGGTTGAATCTTAATTCATCATGACCAACGACATCTTTCCAAGATTCACTTGGGATGATGATTTTCATACCGGTATGTTGTTGTTTAACGGTACCGATAACAGAGACGTCACGACCAACTTGTTGGACGAATTGAACGTCGATTGGTAATTTGCCTTTCTTGTCATAAGTAAAGGCTTCTGGACGAACACCAATCTTGACGAGGCGGTCTTTCTTCACCACTTCTTCGTCTTCTTGGACGATTTCGATTTCTGGATTTTGTAAAGCTTTAACTGCGGCTTTATCTAATCCTTCTAATCTCTCTGGGTGTTCCGCTAAGTCAGCTTGATATTCTTCAGAGGTCATTCTTGTGCCCTTAACAAAGGCATATTCATGATGGATCACACCACGATATTCTTCTTTATAAGCTTTGTCATCATCAAAGACTTCGCCAGCAACATATAATTTGCCACCTTTGATTTCACCGTCAAAGATGTTAATGGCTGGGGAGCCTAAGAATTTGGCGACGAATAAGTTAACTGGTTCATCGTAAACTTTTTGTGGTTCATCGATTTGTTGGATGACACCAAAGTTCATAACAACGATAACGTCAGAAATGGACATAGCTTCTTCTTGGTCGTGTGTGACGAAGATAGTTGTAATGCCTGTTTCTTTTTGAATACGTCTAATTTCTTCACGGGTTTGTAATCTCAAACGAGCATCCAAGTTAGATAATGGTTCATCTAACAATAAAACACGTGGAGATTTGGCTAACGCACGGGCGATAGCGACACGTTGTTGTTGACCACCAGATAATTCTTTTGGCTTTCTTTCAAGGTAAGGTTCAATGTCGACTAATCTCGCCATTTTGTGAGCGATTTCATCTTTCTCTTCCTTGGTTAATTTCTTTTTGGTCAATTGGGCATAGCGTTCTGGGTCATTTTGTTTGACTTGTTCAAGTTCATCGCTTGCCTTTTGTAAGGCTTCCTGGGCCTCCGCTAACTCTTTTTCGAGTTCCGGTAGATTTTCGGCACCATTCTTTTGCGCCTTTTTAATTTTGGATTCCGCTTCTTTAACCCTGGTCTTATAACCTGATAATGGGTGTGGGAAACGCACATTGTCGAGTGGGAAGGTGATATTCTGTTTAACAGAAAAATGTGGGTATAAAGCATAGTTTTGGAAAACTAGACCAATCCCACGATTCTCTGGAGGAACATTAGTAACATCTTCATCACCGAACCAAATGTGTCCATCTGTTGGTTTGTGTAAACCCGCAATCATATAAAGGGTTGTTGATTTGCCACAACCAGAAGGACCAAGTAAACCGACGAGTTTGCCATCAGGCACAACGAAAGACATATCGTTCACGGCGGTAGTCTTGGAACCTTTCTTACCGATAAAAGATTTGGTAAGATGTTCAATTCTTACTTCCATAGAGATAACTCCTTTCTCTTATAGTATGGAAAATTTATACAACTTGATATTAGCACACTGAACTCTTTTTTTAAAATAAAAAATGCGTGCTTGTAGACATGCATAAAAAGAAAAAAAGTCAACCGATTTTTTTCGATTAACCTTCTTTATTATTATCATCTTTACCGTAGTTTTTATTGACATATAACACTGATTCATCGCGAGGAGTTTCCACATCGGGAATCAAGCTTTTTACGGAATTAATTTCGTCTTTAATCTTCTCTTCTTGTGTCGCGTTTTGGTAAATTTCGGAGTGAATTTTGTCAATCACTATAGTGCCGGCGATAAAATCATGGATCGCTTGATGATTATGAGTAAATATCGCTAAGCCATAACTCACAAGAGCGAGGAAGGTCAAAATACCGAGCAGCCAGAGACTAACACCGATAATGAAATATAAGGCCACAACAATAACCATCATAAATAAGAAGCGCGGAATAAGTTGAAGCCTGTTGTAGCGATAACCTAATTTATTAACTAATCCGAGATGGAAGATGAGTTTACCTAATGTTTCACCATTTTTGAAAATCATCGGGATAACGAAGAAGAAAATAATCATCGAAAGTGATAAACAGGCGATCATTGGATAGGAATAATAATGGTTATACCAGGTGTCATAAACCTTGCTCACAAAGGTTCTATTCACTAAATCTAATGTGGCGATGTGGTAATAGCAAGTTTCATTATTTACGTTATCCGCATCAGAGATATAGAAGTATCTAATAAGTTTGGTTCTATCATCCAAAGACACTTCCGCTTCTGGATTATTCTTTAAGCATCTCGCCAAAGCAATTTCATCATAGAGGGGTTTTTCTTCCGCATCTAATTTATAGGTAAATAGTTCCGCACCTGTAACACGAACTAATTCATTTCTTTTATTTAAATCAGTATCAGAATATAACTTCAAATCATCGTTTTGTCCTAAGACGAAAACATTGAACCAGTAGTTATCCTTCCCGTTATAGTTAACACGATATTTCTCTGGACATTTATTAACGAGGTAATCTGTGTAATAGGAATAGAACATATCTTGGTACCCAAGATAATTATCAAATGTTCTCTCTTTATAAGTGCCATCCGTTTCATTTTTTTCGTATAACCCACTATCGATGTTATATCCATAGTACTCTTCTTGGGCCTTTTTGACGTACGGAGAGTTCACACAAACAGTGTTTTGAGTTAATAATACTAAACCAAAGAAAACGATGCCCATAATGGCTAAATCGACGATTACCGCCACAAAGCGAGCGAATAATCCAGCATGTCTAATATTACTTAGCCCATCGGTACTAACACGAGAGACGTTACGGCTATTTGAATATTCTTCCATATAGTAAAATATAGCATATTACTTAATTATTGGTAAGAAAAAAGGATATTGCAGTAATGCAATACCCTATTTTTATTGTTATAACAGTAACTAAATTATTTAATAATTTCGCTGACTGTACCAGCACCAACGGTTCTGCCACCTTCACGGATGGAGAATTTGGTACCTTTTTCCATAGCGATTGGGTGAATTAATTCAACTGTTAATTCAACGTTATCGCCAGGCATAACCATGTCAACACCAGCAGGAAGTGTGATAACACCGGTAACGTCTGTGGTACGGAAGTAGAATTGTGGACGGTAGTTGCTTAAGAAAGCTGTGTGACGGCCACCTTCTTCTTTTGTTAAGACGTAGACTTGACCTGTGAATTTGCTATGAGGTGTAACGGAACCTGGTTTTGCTAAGACTTGACCACGTTGGACTTGGTCACGGTTGATACCTCTTAATAAGACACCAACGTTGTCACCAGCTTCAGCGTAATCTAAG
>JBGULD010000002.1:0-10566 GCA_045114745.1 Bacilli bacterium | reverse complement strand
GCAGCGCACTACTTCTTAGATACCGCATTAATCTTCGCAAGCGAAGCGGCACCAAAACTATCATTCTCTAGAAGTAAAGGCGAAGGTAATTCTTTACAAGAAAAAGACCTGATGAAGTTTGAGACTAAATGGGATAAGAAATTAAAGAAGATGCAAGAGAGTAAAGTGAAGACTTCCTTTACTCCTTTATCCAATAGTAAGTTTGAAGGTTTGTTCCAAGCTTTTGACCGTGATAACGAAGTGGAATTCCGTTTGTTGTTTACTCCACTAGCACAAAAGAACATGATTTCATTATTGATGTCTAAGAAACCATATGGTGATGATTTTAGATTTATCAAAAAGAAAATGATCAATGTCATTAGAAGTGACCACGCTCAACATCTTGATTTTGATGGTAATCCATATCACTTCCGTACCTTTGATTATGAAAAAGCGAAATCTAATTTCACTGATTACAATATGAATTACTTCCAAGGCATCTTCTATGACTTTGCCCCAATATTATCCATTCCTTTATATCAACAGCATAAAGAATACGTCTTTACACCAAGTGGAACATATAGAGCTCACACTACTGCTTATGAAGCAGAAGTTTTAGCGAACTTTATGGATGAGCAAATCTTCGTTCCAGAAACATGCAATACTCACATCATCTTAAAAGCGGAATATGTCAAATCATTTGGCAAAGCTGATTTATACAATATGCACTCCTATGGTTTTAGAAAAGAACCACGTGTGGAGATTGTTGAGAAGATGGGTGGAGATGGTCATTTGCACGCTGTTCCAGTGCCATGGGAAGAATATATTCCTGTCGAAGATGTCCATCAAACTGTCATCATAAATGTCGGTGGAAACCGCAATGATTATATCGCTAATAAAGATAGAATTATTCAACTAATTAGTGACTACGCTTTAAGCAGTGATATAATATATCAAAGAGGTTTATTATCCTTCCCAGTTAAGGAGAATATCGGATCTTTAAATTCGGAAGAATTAATAAAAATGTTTAGTCATAAGGAGGCTTAACAAATGGCTAATGAATTAGATGAAATGACTGCGAAACCAAATGAAGAGGGTCGCGATGTAAATGTCATTGATAAGCAATTACAAACAAGAGGCTATAAGAGTGCATTAGTTTTGGAAATCATTCTTTTCGTCCTCGGAATTATTCCTGGTTTAATCTTTGTCCTCGTGAAAATTCACGCTGGTAAATATCTCAGCCAATTACAACAAAAAATTCAACACGATGCATCTCAAATTGATAACTATCTCGAACAAAGAGTTGTTATTTTAGAGAACACTGCTGCATTAGTGAATAAGGCTGTCAAATTAGACAAAGAAACATTCACCGAAATCGCTAGATTAAGAGCGGGTGGTGCTAGTGAAAATGCTGATGCCGCCAGAAACGAACTCAACTCCGCGATTGAAAACGTGAATTCCAAGATCAACGTTGCAATGGAAGCTTATCCAGATTTGAAATCTCACAATGAGATTGCTCAAGCAATGCAACAAAACTCTTATTTACAAAGAGAAATTACTGCCGCGCGTGAAGTTTATAACGACACCGTTCAACAATGGAATATGGCAATCTTTGATTGGCCATGCAAATGTATGGTTGCTCATAAACGTGGTTACACAACACGTATTCCATTTACCGCCAGTAAAGAAGTTAAAGAAAAAGCAAGAGGCGTCTTCTTCAACTGAGATAGACTCTCAAGATGAAGCCGGATATTCCGGCTTTTTCTTTTGAAAAAATATCATATTAGTAAACATTTTCATGCGATTGTGCTATTATCTTTTCCGATAAAGATTATGGATGACTCTGAGAAATTAATCGTTGCGACATTGGATAAGATTAGACACTTCTTACAAAAAGACGGTGGAGACATCATTTTTGATTCTTTTAAAGATGGAATTGTCTACGTCAAAATGATTGGCGCTTGCCAGGACTGTATGTTTGCAAATAACGATATTAAAGATTTAGTGGAAGTCATTCTTCAGGAAGAAGTCCCTGGAGTCGTAGAAGTTCGCCTCGTTGACTAAATTGGGGTGTAGCCAAGCGGTAAGGCAGTGGACTCTGAATTCACCATTCACTGGTTCGATCCCAGTCACCCCAGCCATTTTATCAGCCTCGTGCTGATTTTTTTATATAATAAAAAACTGGCCGAAGCCAGTTAATTATAGAAGAATATTTTCTTTACGATTTACAACGACATAACCTTTACGATTATAGACGTCTTTTCTGTTATAAGTGATCTTACCACCATCGGGTTCAACGAATAAGCCACCCGCTTCTTCGACGATGATTTGGCACGCTGCGGTATCCCATTCTTTGGTACCCGCACTCATACGGTATGTGATTTCCGCTAAGCCTTCAGCGATGCGGCATGGTTTTAAGGAAGAACCAAACTTCATGACATGTTTGATCTTGTCAGAATGTTTTTCAATTAAGGCAACTTCCTTTTCATTTGTGTGGAAGACGCTACATAAGCAAGTAAGGTCTTCTAACTTATCGTTAACATGGATTCTGGTATCCACGCCATTTACGCGATGATAAGCACCGTTTCCTTTGCTGGCAAAGTAAATCTCACCAGTCACTGGAACAACGACTACACCAACGACTAATTCGTGTTTATAGGCAAGTCCAATATTTGTGGTGAATCCACCATCTTTAGCAACGAAGTCTTTCGTGCCATCAACAGGGTCGACAATCCAAACATAATCATTGGATAATCTCTCTTCACTATCTTCTGATTCTTCCGTAAGGAAGGCATATTCAGGAAATGCTTCGTGAAGGACTTCTCTAATAATTCTATCAGCAGTTTTATCCGCCATAGTCACTGGAGAATTATCATCCTTAATTTCGACATCGAAACCTTGATTATAGATTTCCATGATTTCGACGCGAGCTTTTAAACCAGCATCAATTGCAGCTTGTAATTGTTTTTCCCACATATTATTGTTGCTCCTTTTGATAATCAATTATCGCTTGATCTAAATCATCTAATAGCATATCAACAGTTTCTTTATTTAAATTTGGAAGTGTGACACCAGCAGCATGTAAATGACCACCACCACCGTATTTCGCGGCGACAGGTTGCACTGCTGGACCATTGCTTCTAAATTCTGAATGGCTAGTGCCATCATCATTTTCGCAGAAGAATGCCCATACTGGATAACCTAAAACGTTGTTGAGTAAGTTAACCATTGTTCCGGCCTTCGCGGAGGATACATGTAATCTATGCAATATATCCTTTTTGAAGGTTAGATAGATAACACCATGCTCAGTCATTCTATAATGGGTATAGACATAACCTTTGAATTTCAATGCAGCGGTATTAGTAACGTTTAAAATCCTATCAATTACAAAGGGATCTGCACCGTTTTTGCATAACCAGCCCACTTCTTTAAATGTTTTTGCGTAATCCTCCACAAATTGGAATCTTCCGGAATCTGTGACGATTCCTAAATATAAAGCATTACAAATTGTAGGATTAACTTTCCATTTGCATTCTTGAATGAATTGGACTATTAATTCCGCTGTTGAATTTGCATCGGTATCTAAGACAAATGGACCTTCTGTAAACTTAAAGTTCTCCATGTGATGGTCGATTTTCATGAAGGCTTTCGCTTTATAGACACGAGAGTCTTCCATACGACCTAAATCATTTCCATCAACGAGGACGGCAAGTGAATTCTTGATGACTTCTTCACTAATACTGTCCATCGGAGAAATTAGTTTAAAGAATCTTCGTAATCCGGTTCCTACTGCGTAGACTTTTTTATTTGGATAGTTTAAGCGAAGTACATCTCTTAAACCGATTTGACTGCCATAGCAGTCTCCATCTGGAAACGGATGTCCGAATATGACGATTGAATCGTGTTCTTCTACGAGTTTAAGCAACTCTTCAAACATTCATTAACCCTCGATTTCTTCCTCGCGTTTTTCTTCAGAGTCTTCTTCATCAAATTCGTCGTTTTCTTTTGTTTCAAAGACTTTGTTGTATTCCTTGTCTTCTTCATCTTCTTCTTCGTCATCATCGGAAGTTTCGACATCGGAATAAACGTCTTTCATATCAATATGAACTTTATCAAATGTATGACGGCTTCTTAAATCCCATTGGTTTTCACCTAAGGTGACAAAACGACCATCTAACATTAAGTTGGTATAGAAAGAAGACACTCTTCTTGCGGCGGTCTCTTCATCTAAACCGGCTTTTTCGACTACATAAGCCCATAAATCTTTAAAGCTTACTTGTCCTTTGCTTTGACTGACATAGTCATAAGCTAAATCTAATAATGATTTTGGCATTTTATATTCTCCTTTTCATTACATGTGTTCTGGGGCACTGACTCCAATTAAATCAAGTGCGTTTCTCATCACTTGCTGACTCGCTCTACATAATGCGAGACGTGAGGATGAGACGTCGATATTATCGCGATCGATAACACGACATTCTGTATAAAATTCATGGATTAGACCCGCTAAGTCATGAATATAATTGGTAATTTTATAAGGCGCTCTTTCTTTCGCTGAGTCATTAATGACATTCGGGAAATTAGCTAGATGTTTTAATAGTGACATCTCACTTGGTTTTTCAAGTTTAGAAGCTTCAATATCAAGCGGGATATCTTTGCCTTGTTCTAAAATAGAACATAATCTAGCATGAGCGTATTGAGCGTAATAGACTGGGTTATTTGAACTCTGTTCAAGAGCAAGGTTCATATCGAAGTCTAAGTGCGCACTTGCGGCGCGCATTGCGAAGAAATAACGCATCGCATCAACACCGACTTCTTCACAGATTTCTCTTAAGGTAATGGAATCACCAGTTCTCTTACTAGCTTTCATTTCCACACCATCTTTGATGAAGCGTACCATTTGGATTAATTCAATCTCTAATGCTTCCGCTTTATACCCGTGCATCATGAGTGCGCTTTTCATACGGTTGATATATCCGTGATGGTCAGCACCCAAGACGTCGATTAATAAATCGAAGCCACGAGACATCTTATTAACGTGGTAGCATATATCTGGCATGAAGTAAGTATATTCACCATTACTCTTTTGGATAACTCTATCTTTATCATCTAAGAAATCGGTAGTTCTTAGGACCTTTGCGGTACCGTCTTCATAGATATAATCTTTTAAGAACTCAATCTCTTTTTCGATAGCGTTATTGCTTCTCACTTTTAATTCGCTAGAGAAGACATCGAAGCTCACACGGAATTTGGCTAAGTCATCTTTAATCTTATCTAGTTCAAGTTTGATACCTTTTTCTTTCAAGAAAGGAATTGGATCCTTTTCTTTAAGTAACTTATCACCGACTTCATCGATAATCTTTTGAGCGACATAGACGATATCTTGTCCATGATATCCATCTTCTGGAAGTTCCGAATCTAAACCAAGAAGTTGTTTATATCTGGCTAAGATAGATTCTGCGAGATGGTCAATTTGATTACCGGCATCGTTGATGTAATACTCACGTGTGACATCATATCCTGCGAATGACATGATACGACAAATCGTATCACCTATAGCCGCACCACGGGCGTGTCCGACGTGTAAGTCACCTGTAGGGTTCGCGCTTACGAATTCGACATTAACTTTGAGGTTTTTCTTTTCCCCTTTTCCAAAGAAAACGCCTTCATTAATAATCTTTTTGACGATTGGTTGTAAGGAGTCATTCTTCATAAAGAAGTTAATGAATCCAGGACCAGCGATTTCGATTTTCTCAATACCAGCCTTATCTAATTTTTCAATTAAATCTTTGGCCACTAAAACGGGAGCTTTTCCTAAAAGACGACAATTCTTCATTGCGGCATTTGTGGCATAATCTCCATGGCTTGGATCTTTACTGTGCTCGATAATGATATCGTTTAAAGAAACTTCTACACCAAGAGCGAGAAATGCTTTTTGAATATTCAGTTTTAAACTTTCTACCACATCCATAAGCGTGACCTTTTATTATACTGATATCTTTGCTTTTGACAAAGAATTTTATTCTTTTTCTTTTAATAAAATGATGGAATCCGCTTTAACGGCTAATCTCATACCTATTGCATCGAGGTTTTCATTCGTACAAGCTTTAACGGAAACATCGTCGATTTCTACTTTAAGTAGAGAGGCAATATTTTCCCTCATTTGTTCTATATATGGTTTTAATTTAGGCTCTTCTATATAAATAGAAATATCGACATTATTCACAAGATATCCTTTATCTTCCATCATCTTCACGACGCGTTCGACAAGGATGGCGCTATTAATGTCTTTATATTGAGGATCATTATCTGGGAAATGACGTCCTAAATCACCTAGTGCTAAAGCACCTAAAATAGATTCCGCTAAAGCGTGATAGACAACATCGCCATCGGAATGAGCTAATTCACCTTGCCAGTGAGGAACATCAACACCGGCAAGCATCAGTTTTCTTCCACCCACTAAGCGGTGGATATCACTTGCAAAACCAATTCTCATTTTATTTCCTCCCTGACACATTGAATTTAAAGAACATGATATCTCCATCTTTTGGATAATATCCTTTGCCTTCAGTTCTTAATTTACCCGCTTCTTTAACTGCGGATTCGCTTCCAAGTTCGTGAATGGCTTCATATGGATAAACTTCAGCACAAATAAAGCCTCTTTGGAAATCGGTATGAATCACACCAGCACATTCTGGCGCGGAATAACCATTCTTAAATGTCCAAGCGCGGCATTCATCCGCACCGACAGTAAAAAATGTTGATAAGTTTAGTAACTTATATGTTGCCTTAATAACTTTAGTTAAACCAGATTCGGTAACATTGAGTTCTTTTAAATATTCTTCTCTATCCTCGGGAGACAATTCAGAAAGTTCACTTTCTATTTCACAAGAAACGGGGATAACTTCGTTACCTTCATCATGTGCGTATTTAACGACCTTTTGATAGTTCTCCGCTGCGGATAAATCCATCAAATCTTCTTCGCTAACATTAGCAACATAGATAATCGGTTTTTTGGTTAATAAGTGATAACTCTTCGCATATAATTCTTGTTCTTCGCTTAAAGTGACCACTCTGGCTGGTCTACCTTGTTCTAATACTTCTTTAATAGGGGTTAAAATAGCCATTTCAAGCATGGATTCTTTGTCTTTTTGAATACGGGCTTTATTAGCAATCTTATCAATTCTTTTTGTGACGGTATCTAAATCCGCCATAACGAGTTCAAGATTGATAACTTCGATATCTCTAATTGGATCAACACTACCTTCAACGTGGACGATATCATCGCTATTAAAGCAACGCACCACTTCGACTATTGCATCACATTCTCTAATATGAGAAAGGAATTGGTTTCCTAAACCTTCTCCTTTGGAGGCTCCTCTCACTAAACCAGCAATATCATAGAATTCCACTGTCGCAGGAATAGTTCTCTCGGGTTTAAATAAATTCGATAAAAAAGTTAATCTTTCATCCGGAACATTAACCACACCAGTATTGGGGTTAATCGTGGCAAACGGATAGTTCGCTGCTTCAACATGTGAATTCGTGATTGCATTAAATAAAGTAGATTTTCCAACGTTTGGTAATCCGACAATTCCTGCTTTTAATCCCATAAATAAACCTCTTCAGTCCGTATGAATTATACTAAACAAGTATTAGATAAGCAAACAAAAGTATTTTGTTTAGATTTTAATCTTTCTTAGTGTTTCAATGCTTCTAGGGGATTTAGCCTATTCATTTTGAAGGAAATAACTAACGAAGAAATGATAGAAATTCCAAAGGCTAATGCAAACATATAGACCAAGGATAAATAGTTAAACGAGAATGTGAAAGCTGTACCCATTTGTTTTGCTAATTCACTCGATATAAATACAGACATCAATAGCAATTCAATTGATGATAAAACAAATGATATTAAACACATCACCACACTATGAGTTATGACAAACTTACGTGCTTCGTTTTTATTAATACCTATACACCTAACAAGACCTATGTCTTTGCGGTTTTCTAAAACATATAAGTAATTACAAATCGATAAAAGAAGTGTCGAAATAATGACGGCAATAATTGAGAAACAGGTTAACGCTATTTCAATATAAAAGCACACTTGGTTAACGCTCGCGTTAATTTCACTCATTGGATCAGAGAATTCATAATCCGGAAAAGCTCTTTTTAATTTAGTGATAATCTCATCAATTTTCTTTTGATCTTTGACTTCAAACATCATTGCATTAACACTCAAATTAAACGAAGAAACACCAAACATAATTTGGAAGAAACTGATTGGCCAATTCGTGTTGTGATAGATTAAGTTTTTGTCGCTTTCAATAATTCCACATACAGATAGTTCGGTTGTTTTAAAGTGTCTAATAATATTCCCTGAAGATGACATGGATTGAGAATAAAGATAAGCGACATAAAGTGTTTTGTTTAAGGCATCGCCTTGAAAAACCTTTTTTGCTAGATAAGAAGAAATAACAATTTCGGAATAATCTAAAGGAAGTCTCCCATAGCTGACACTATCTCCCACTAACGCAAAGTTAACTCCACCAGTTAATGACTGGGAGAAGTGGCCACTAGAGACATCAGATGGAATTTCTAGTTTTTCATTTGTTTCAGTATTTAAAGATGTATTGATATCCACAGTTTCTATTAGCGAATCTTCACTACCGGAAAAGTACATATAACTAGAGAAGCCAAACATCATATTTGAAGGATAAATAGAATATCCACCATAAGTTCCGAATATCGGATTGGAGATTTCATCACTAATACTTTGAAAATGCTCAAAATAATTAACTGGAATATTTGATAAAAGATTTGAAAATACCAGTAATCTCTGGATATTTTGACTAGATATACCAGAAAATAGCCATGGATAGTACATCTCATTAGCTATCTCAAGTATGTAGGGATTGAATGTCTCATCCATCCTAGTTAGGTCAATAAACTCATCCCTACTATCATTCGTGTAGAAGTAGTATATCTTTTTAAGAGTCCATGGATACATTGATTCACCAGATATAATATCCGTTACTGGAAATCTCATTCTCTCTTCAAACATATATTCATTCCACATATGATTTGTGTGATAGATACCAGGTTGAGATTCTAAAGTAAAACCCACGACTTCTAATAATTGTTGATCGCTATATTCCCAATTATCATTTCTGAAATCAAAATAGACGTTTAGTTTATTAGTTTGTAAATACCTAGAAAGAGAAGTAACTGTCCTTTCTATTTTTAATTCAAAGCAAATATCTTGGACCATTGGATAAGTTAAAGATAAAACTACTTGGTCATCTCTTAATTCATCTATTTGTTCAGGATAAATGGTGTTTGGTTTTTCAACATCTAACCACCGGAATTCATTGATGTGACGAGCACTCATTTCAGGTATTTGATGATAGTAAATTGTGTCTGCCATACAGAGGGCATTTGTCTGTGGGAAGAATGATTCAAAATCATTATAGTAAGTAGTGCCTACATCTATGATGTAATCACTATATCTTTCCGCCATATCCATGACTTCATAATAACTAGCTGCGTATTGTCCATAGATGCTTTGGTCATTCCTTTTCATCGTTACTGTGATTTTAGAATCATCCACGATTTGTGAATAAGACTTTTTGATATTCGCTGATATGGAACTGGATAAGGATGTGGCTAACCCAATACCGATTAAGCCGAGAGAAGTGACCATATTGCAAATAGATGTTCTCCACTTCTTTTGTTTAACTGAAGATAAGGTATGACTTAATAAGAATGAAGATGGAACAGATGGTTTCTTTGACGTGAAGAATAATTTTGAGACTGGAATGTACTTTTCTTTTAGTTCTTTATGCCTATATGAAATGCTCTCAATCTTCCCATCTTTCATTTTAATTAATTGATTAGCGTATCTTTCCGCTAATTCATCATCATGAGAAACAATTATCACTAATGACTTTGCGGACACCTTCTCTAAGATATTCATTACTTCTATCGCGGTCTTACTATCCAAAGCGCCAGTTGGTTCATCCGCTAAAATGATTTTGGGTCCATTAACTAATGCTCTTGCAATTGCGACTCTTTGTTTTTCTCCACCTGAAAGCTTATTAACTTTCTGTTTGGCGTTTCTTTTTAGACCAACAAGATTAATTAAGTCATTACATTTACGGATCTTGGTTTCTTGAGAAGAACTAGATATCGCTTCTAAAGGAAAGATGATATTTTTGATAACGGTTTCATTTTCAAATAGCTTGAAATCTTGAAAGATAAAGCCGTAATTCTTTAAGCGATATTCCGCCATTTGTTTTTGATTCATCATATTAATATGATGTCCATCAACATTGATGTCTCCTTCAAAATCAATCAATCCAGATAATAGATTTAATAGAGTTGTCTTACCACATCCAGAAGGTCCTTCAATAATAACCATTCCATATCTAGGTAGCTTTAAATTGATGTTATTTATCACATAACGGTTTTCGTATTTCTTTTTGACATTAGTAAAAGTAATCATTCTTCGTTTAGTTCCTCCTTGGGTGAGATTTTCTTAGAAAAGAATAAAGGTATATATGTCGCTAATAAGCAAATCAAAAC
>JBGULD010000001.1:0-2916 GCA_045114745.1 Bacilli bacterium | reverse complement strand
AATTCTAGCACCAATTTTAGTACATTTCCTATAAATTGTGGATGGTTTTTCTTTTGTAAAGAACTTCCCATTTCTATATAAGACTTTGCCGTTTATCATGGTCATCTTAATAATATCTTTAGAACCACTATATACAATATTATTAATAATATTGTTAATCGGTTGCATGTTTGGTCTAGATAGATCGATTTCAATTAAATCCGCTTTTTTGCCGACTTCTAAAACATCAGAATCAACTAACCCCATCGCTCTAGCACCATTAACGGTGGCCATCTTTAATATTTCAAAAGCGCCAATCGCAGAAGGATCTTTCAAAGTCACTTTTTGTAATGCATAAAGAAGTGTCATTTCTTTAAACATGTCTAAAGAATTGTTACTAGCGGGACCATCTGTTCCGATAGCGATATTAAGTCCACTATCTAGATATTTTTGAATTGGAGCAATACCACTTGCCAATTTAGTGTTACTTCCTGGACATGTGACAACCGACAAGTTGTGCTTTTTGAAGATTTCAATGTCATTATCATCGAAGTGGACACAGTGATAAGCACCACCGCCGTAATCAAAGGCTCCCATCTTATCTAAAAATGCGACAGGAGAGATCCCTCTTTTTTCGTAGCATTCTTTAACCTCTTTTTCTGTTTCCGAGATATGGGTAAAGAATGGGGCTTTCAATAAGTGGCAAGCTTCCACGACTTTTTCCAGTTCATTTTCTCCTAATGTATATTCGGCATGTATACCTAAACAGTATTTCACTAGGCCATCTTTATCATTATATTTATGATAAATATCACAAAGTTTTTTCACCAAATCGTAATCTTTGTTATACGTTCCAAGAAGGACCACTCTCATACCCATCTCTTCGGCCGCTTTTGCAGTGGAAGTTGGGAAATAATATTGATCGAAACAAGCGGTAATACCACTTGTGAGATATTCAAGGAACGCTAATTTGCTCATTTCATAAACATCATCTGGTTTTAAATAATTCTCTCTAGGAATGACATTTTCAAATAACCATTCCGCCAAAGAGGTATCATCCATCTTGCTGCGTAAGAAGGTCATCGCACTATGGGTATGAGCGTTCTTGAACCCGGGCATAATGACGTTTCTTTTGCAGTTATAAACCACATCAAAAGGAGCGAATTTATCACTTTCTTTTCCGATATAAATGATGCGATCATCCTCAATAACGAGATTACCGATTATCATTCGATTATCGGTCATCTTTAATATTCGTGCATTTTTTAGTAGCGTTTTCATTTCGTGTTTAATTATAAATTAATCTATCACAAATAGTAAAACCCAAATTCATTACTTTGAATATTTAATTGTAAAAATTGGTCAGATAATTAAAAATAATTATAGTTTGATATGTTAGTCGCAATTGAGAAATATCCACGTAATAAGAGAAGATGGCCTTGGGTCATCTTAGTTACTTTGCTCGTTTTAATATTGCCGATCGTCGGACTATATGTCATGGTTTACGATGGCAATAGTAAGAAAGTTAATGTCGATGAGAATTTCACTATGGAATCATTTGGCAACCGCATCGTTGTCGATTCCCTTGATCCCGCTCCGGAAGAAGAAAAGATGTCTTTTGTCATCAGTGAAAGCGACATGGATAACATTCTCATCAATGTCTTAAAACAAGCTAGTACGATTAATCGTTTTGTGAAAAAAGCCTACTGCACCATTAATGGTGAGAATTATAACTTCTTTGTCGATATCGATGGAGTTTATATCAAATCGAGATTAAGAATCTCCACCACCTTACAAGATGATGAAGAAAACAACCGCTTCGTCTTTAAGATTAGTGATATGGCAATCGGTAAATTCACCGGTTTAAGAAATATCGGTAAATCATTATTTGGTAACTTCATAAATGAAGATGTCATTAATAGCTTCTTAACTTTATCTAATTTCGGCATGACCTATTCCTCTGCGGAAAGCGCTTTTATTTATAATAAAAACGATGTCTTCAAAGATTTGAATAACTCAGGTGATGCCACAAGCAACTTCTTCGGCACTGTCATGGAGACATTGATGGATAACAAACTTTTTACCTACAATACCAAGACTAACGACTTCTTAAGTGCCGATGTCGATTTAAAGAAATTAAAAGACAATGAATTAGTGACAGATAAAGTCGGACAAGTCACTATTAGTCCTGAAGAAATCCGTAACCAAATCTGTGGTCGACTCGCCACACTTATCGATAATAATGCTATGGAAGCAACTGATGAGAATCTCACTCTTGTCTTCAAATTCTTATTCAATGGTTGGAAGAAACTCACGGAAGCGGAAAAAGCTAAGATTAACGCTATCGATATGTCATCTATCGGTATTCATACCGAAACAGAAAAAGAGTTCTATTCACAAGTCAACAATTATGACGAGAATTCTAACTTAACCAAAACCATGGAAAATAAGATCGATGTCAATGTTCTTTTAAAGAAGAACACCGAATTAGCGCCAGGTGAAGATAACAAATATTTGTGTTCCTTATCTGAATCGGAAATCGATGGTTATGTCAAAGGCAAAGATATCATCGGATACAATTCTTTGGTTCATAGAAATACCGAGAACGGATATAAAGTCAACTTCTTCGCAATCGATAACTTCTATTCCAACTTATACGATGATGGTAAATCCACTGCTGAATTTGTCACCAAGGTTAACATCAATGGATGTCATACTTCTCTAACATTCTCATCCACTGTTCACGATGTGATTGAAAATAACTTAATGACATTTAAGGTTGATACCATCAAATATGGAGATATCGATGCTGAAAAGATGAAGAGTGAATTATTCGGTATTATCGAAGGAGCCTTACAAGGTGGAGATAATTCCATCAAAGCGGACAAAGAAAAGATGACTATGTCATTTAACTTCGATAATGTTATCGCGACCGCA